>JAUXQB010000185.1 GCA_030685215.1 Actinomycetota bacterium | reverse complement strand
ATCGGTGCGTCCGGCCGTCAGGTCAAGCGTTCCGTGCTGCTCGAAGCAGTCGTCGTCGGCACCGTTGCATCCGGGCTCGGTCTGGCCGGCGGCATCGGTTTCGCCACCGGGCTGAAGGCGATGATGTCGGCGTTCGGTTTCGACATGCCGGAAGGCCCCACCATCGTCCAGGCCAGTGCCCTCGTCACGTCGTTCCTGATGGGTCTCGTCGTCACCGTCGTGTCGGCGTGGCTCCCCGCCCGACGCGCCGCCCGCATCTCGCCGATGGCCGCCCTGCGCGATGCCAGCGTCGATCGCTCGGCGGCGTCGGGTCGCCGCACGGCGCTCGGTGCGGCGCTCACCATCGGAGGTGCCACCGCAGTGTGGGCGTCGATCGACGGTGACGTCGCGTTGCTCGGTGTCGGAGCGCTCACCACGTTCGTCGGCATCTCGGTGCTCGGTCCGGTGCTCGCTCGCCCGGTGGCCGCGCTGTTCAGCCTGCCGCTGCGCATGCGTGGCATCAGTGGCGAGTTGGCCACCCGCAACGCGTCGCGCAGTCCGAAGCGCACCGCACGCACCGCGGCGTCGCTGATGATCGGTGTCGCCCTGGTCGGGTTCATGGCCGTGTTCGCGGCGTCGTTCAAGTCGTCGATCGCCGGTTCGTTGGACGACGACTTCACGGGCACGCACATCGTGCAGTCCGGCAGCTTCGACAACTCTGCCGGTCTCAGCCCCGAGTTCGCCGAGCGCTTGCGTTCGACACCCGACGTCGACGTGGTCAGCCCGGCGAGGGTGACGCCCGCGATCGTCGACGGTGTGGAGAACGAGCTCTTCCCGGCCTTCGACGGGCACACCGTCGACGACGTGTTCGACCTCGGCACCGTGCAGGGCGACCTCGGCTCGCTCGGCAGCGACGGCATCGCCGTCTCGGCCGAAGAGGCCGCTGAACACGGCTGGGTGCTGGGCTCGATGATCGACGCCACGTTCCCCTCGGGCACGGCGACGTTCATCGTGAAGGCCGTGTACGACGGCAGCACCGACTGGATGGGGCCGATGTTCATCGACCTCCAGGGTCTCGCTGCCAACGGCGGGGAGTCACTCGACCACCGGCTGTACGTGGCCGGCGACGAAGCCGCGATCATGCGGGTGGCCGCCGACTACTCCACCGCCGAGGTGCTCGACAAGCAGGGTTTCCTCGACAGCGTCAGCTCCGAGATCGACACCATGCTCGGCATGTTCTACGTGATGCTGATGCTGGCGATCGTGATCGCGCTGCTGGGCATCGCGAACACGCTGGCACTGTCGATCTTCGAACGGACCCGTGAGCTGGGTCTGATGCGAGCCGTCGGCATGGCTCGCGGGCAGGTGCGCTCGATGGTGCGCTGGGAGTCGGTCGTGATCGCCGTGTTCGGCACCACGGTCGGCCTCGGACTGGGCACCTTCTTCGGATGGGCCACCGTTCGAGCGATGGCCGACCAGGGGCTCGACACCCTGACGGTGCCGGGCAGCAGCCTGGCGCTGGTGACGATCATCGCGTCGCTGGCCGGCGCCACCGCCGCAGTGCTGCCCGCACGCCGCGCTGCCAAGCTCGACGTGCTCACCGCGCTGGCGAACTGACACCGCACTCCTGGCCGCCAGTCAACGGCGGTGCCGCTCTCCGGTCGAGAGTGGCACCGCCGTTCGGCGCGTCCGGAAGCACACGCGATGCCGTCGGGTAGCGTCCGGCCATGCCCGGCGACCCGCGCGACTCGACCACCGTGGCGCAGACGCTGGCCGACTGGGCGACGGGCCACTTCGGAGGACCGGTGGCAGTGCACGGCGCTCCGACGACCATCGGCGGTGGCCTCGACTCCTACCTCCATTCCATCGCACTGCACGGTGCTGCGCTGCCCGCCGAGTGGCACGGTCCGCTCGTCGTGCGCCTGCTGCCGGCGGCCGACCGCGACGAGCAAGCCGCGCGGGAGGTCGCGGTGCAACGATGGTGCGCGCAGCGTGCGTTCGCCGTGCCGACGGTGGTGGCCGTGTTCGCCGCCGGGGAGTTGTTCCACCTGCCCACGCAGGTGATGCAACGGGTGCCGGGACTCCCGATGCTCGCCGCCATCACGAAGGCGCCGTGGCGAGCCGGCCGGCTGGTCGACCTCCTCGCCGCGACCGCGCATCGGCTGCACGGTCTGCCCACCGACGGGTGGCCTGGGCCGTCGCAACCCACCGCCACCGTCGACCAACGCCTGGGCCTTCCCCGGCGAGCGGTCGAGTCGCTCGGCCTGCCGGAGCTGTCGGCAGCGTTGGCTCGCGCCGAGACCGTCGCACCGCTGGCCGTGGGCAGCGAGCGGGTGGTGTGTCACGGCGACTTCCATCCGCTGAACGTGATGGTCGACGGCGACGCGGCCACCGTGCTCGACTGGACCGACGCCACGCTCGGCCCACGCGAGGCCGACGTCAGCCGCACGTTGCTGCTGTTCCACGTCGCGTCCATCGCGGCCAATGGCGCAGCGGAACGCACCGCGTTGCGCGTCGTCGGCCCGTGGCTGGAACGTCGCTACCGCCGCGCCTACCTCGCCCACGCCGAGCTCGACCCGGTGCTGCTGCAGCGATGGGAGGTGCTCCACCTCGTGCACGGATGGGCACAGGTGGAGATGCTGCGCGCCGGAGCGTTTGCCGACGAGTCGAGCGTTGCCGGCTCGCAGCTGCCCGATGCCGTGCCGACCTTCCTACGAGCCCGGTTCGAGCTGGCGGCCGCTGCTGTCGGCGCGTGAGAGCGTCGCGGCGACGAGCCTGCCGTCAGCGTCGGTGGTGACCGTCGCGGGGTCGACGTCGTAGCCGCCGGTCGCGAGCTCCTGGCACATCGCCAACACGATCGCGTCGGCGATCGCGCGTCCCGGGCACTCGTGGGGGCCGGCTCCGAACTCGAGCCCCGCCTGGCCGAGCTCGACGACGAGTACGTCGCCGACCGAGACGGCGAGCGCTCCGACGACACCCTCACGTGCCGCAACACGCCGCGTCCGGGGCACCGCTGCCACTCGCGGCGCGCCGCTCACCGACGCGTGCAGCGTGGTGAGCAGCAGTGCGGCCGTGGCATCGAGGCACTGGTACAGCAACGACACCGCTGCCACCGCGCCGGCCGGATGGGCAGCGGCGAGCGCGAGCAGTCGTTCGGTGGCTGCGTCGGCGGCGGGGGTTGCCGGCGAGCCGCGCCCGATCACTGCGGCGATCGCGTCCACATCGGCGACGTCGACGCGGTCGAGTCCGAGCGCTGCTGCCAGCGCCTGCGTCGGGACCCGACGGGCCAACAGGTTCGCGTCGAGCGAGAGCTCACCGAACCGCGCGCGCGTGAGCACGCGCACCGCCTCGCCCAACCCCTCGACGTCGACCGTCGCGATGGCGGCCTCGACCTCGGCGCGACGAGCGTCGTGCTCCGTCGCGTCGGCGAAGCGGGCCATCGCCGCGCGCAACGCGAGCGTCGGGCCGGGGCCGTCGACGACCGGTGGCACGGCACCACGCCACTCCATCACCGCCCGCACGGTGGCGGGATCGCGGACGGTGATCTCGCTCATTCGCGCGTCTCGCTCATGGCCGGCCACTCGCGGAGCAGGTCGTTCAGTCGCGCGTAGGGCACCGCGTCGCCGGCGAACCCGAACGTGCCGTCGTCGCGGATCTCGTCGGCGGCTCGCAGCAACGCACCGTACGCGGCTCGCGCCATCGCGCTGCCCACGCTGACGCGGCGCACACCGAGCTCCGCCAGTTCTGTCAGCGGCAGGGTGAATCCGCCGAGACCCATCACCACGTTCACGGGGCGATCGACCGACGACACGATGGCGTGGATGTGCGCTGCCGTCCGCACGCCGGGCGCGTAGAGCACGTCGGCGCCGGCTTCCTGGTAGGCGAGCAATCGTTCGATCACCATGCGGAGAGCGTCGTCGTCGACCACCGGCTGTTCGCAGCGAGCGGTGAGCACGAAGTCGAACGGCAACGCCCGAGCTGCTTCCACGGCAGCGGCGACTCGCTCGACAGCGAGGCCCAGTGGAAACAGGTCGGCGCCGCGGCCGCGCAGGTCCTCGATCGACCCGCCCACGGCACCGGCTGCAGCCGCGGCGGCGATCACGGCGGCCACCGCGTCGGGAGCGTCGTCGTAACCGTCCTCCAGATCGGCAGTCACCGGCAGGTCGGTCGCCCCCGCGATCGTGGCGACATGACGAATCGTGTCGTCGCGGCCGACCGCGCCGTCGGGCACGCCCACCGAGGCGGCGAGGCCGGCAGAGGTGGTGGCGAGTGCTGCGAAGCCGGCGCCGGCGAGCAGCCGTGCGCTGCCCGCGTCCCACGGGTTGGGCACCACGAAGGGAACGGACTGCTCGTGCAACGCTCTGAACCGGCGGCCGCGATCGAGGAGCGCATCGGCGGAGGTCGAGGTGGTCGATGTCATCAGGCGGACGGTACCGTCGCCAGAGTCATGCGTACAGTGCGATGATCTGAGCATGACCATGCAACTCATGCATGATGTGTCGCTACCGGCCGGCTCGTTCGCGACGTTCGTCGCCATCCACCATGCCGGGTCCATCAGCGGTGCAGCCGATCGTCTGCATCTCTCGCAGCCAGCCGTGTCGCGACGACTGCAGGCGCTGGAGCGCCGGCTCGGATCGCCGCTGTTCGATCGGGTGACCGGTGGGCTCACCATCACCGACGCCGGTCGCGCGTTGTTGCCGCACGCCGAACGTGCGCTCGCCGCAGAGGCCGACGGAGCGCGCGCGGTCGCCGAGCGACGCGACCACGCGATCGGGTCCGTCGCGATCGGAGTGGTCGGCTCGTTGGTCGACACATACCTGGCGCCGGCGTTGCGGGCACTCGTGGTGCACCACCCGCAGATCGAGCTGGCGATCACCACCACCACCTCGGTGCGCATCCGCGACCTCGTGCGCCGCGGCGAGCTGGCGCTGGGCATCTCCTACGCGCATCCCGACGACGACGATCTCACCGTGCGCACGATCGCTCGCGAGCGGCTGAGAGTGGTCGCCGCGCCCGAGCACCCCGCCGCCGGCAGCGCACTTCGCCCGAGCGACCTCCGCCGTCACCGCTGGCTGGTGTTCCCCGACCCCGCCGCGCACCCGGAGACGTCGGGCACCATCGCACGTCGCGCGCTCGAGCGCCACCACGTCCCTGTCGAGCGCCTCCACCCCATCGACAGCCTCACCGCGCAGCGCGCACTCGCCCTCGCCGCGTATGGCCTGGCGCTTCTCCCGGAAGCGATGGTTGCCGACGACCTGGCCGGCGGCCGTCTGGTCGCGGTCGCGGCGCCTGCGCTCGCCGCCGACGCCCCGGTCACCCTGCTGACTCGCCGGCATGCGCACGTCAGCCCCGCCGCGAGTGCGGTGATCGAGCTCCTCGTGCGCACATGAGCGAACGGTTCAGGTGAACCACCTGGGGTTCGGGAACCTGTGACATTCGGAGTGGTCGGGCGCGGGATTGCGACACGTGCGCTTGGTCGCTGGCCGCCGATGTGGGCCCCGATGGTGGCGGCGAACCGACGAGGTATCCCTTTCGCGCCGTCGTTCGTCTTCCTGGTGTCCGTTCGTCGCGAGTGACGAGCGACGTCGAGCAAGGAGAACGCCATGAACGAAGGAACTGCAGATCGAGTCATCCGGGTCGTCGCCGGCATCGTGTTGCTGGCGCTGGGCTGGGGAGAGGTCGTCACGGGCACACTCGGCACGGTGCTCAAGGTGCTCGGCTTCGTCCCGCTCCTGACCGGTCTCATCGGCTGGTGCCCGCTGTACGCCGTCGCCCACATCTCCACCCGCGGCCGGTCAGAGAAGGACGCAGTCACCGCGCGATGATCCGTAGCGACACGGACCGCGTCGGTCCCGAGCGCACTCCGGCTCCGGGGACCCGCGTGGCTGTCACGATGGAGAGGTGGTCGCCGTGACACCAGACGATCTCGTCGCCGAGATCCCCTCCCTGTACGCGTTCGCGCGAGCACTGGTGCGCGACGAGCATCTCGCGGCCGATCTCACCCAGGACACCCTCATCCGTGCGATCGAGCGATCGCACCAGCACCGCAACGACGCTCCGCTCGGCGCATGGCTGAAGCGCATTCTCCGCAACCTCGCCACCGACCGCGCCCGACGTTCAGACCGCGAGGTGGTCGTCGACGACGTCGATGCGCAGTGGCACGACGACGAATACACCGTCGACCCGGCCAACGTGGTCGACCGAGCCAGCACTCGTGATGAGCTGGAAGATGCTCTCGCACGCCTTCCGTTCATCCTCCGCAGCACCGTGCTGCTCCACGATGTGGAGGGGTGGACCGTGCAGCAGATCGCCGACGTCGATCAGATCGGGCTGCCCGCGGCCAAGCAGCGACTGCGGCGCGGACGAATGGCGCTCGTGTCCGCACTCGCCGCCGGCGACGAGCGACGCCACCTTCTCAAAGGAGTGCCCATGCGCTGCTGGGATGCCCGCCAACACATCTCGGACTACCTCGACGGAACGCTCGACGGCGGCACCGCCCGCACCGTCGAAGCACACCTCCAGACGTGCCCGACCTGTCCCCCGCTCTACGCCGCGCTCGTGGGCGTTCACGGAGCAGTCGGTGAGCTCCGCGACACCGACGCCGTGGTTTCACCGAGCCTCGCAGAACGCCTCACCGCACTGGTGACCGCAGCGCTCCGCTCCGACGAACACGAGCGGAGCAGCTGAAGACGTTCCCGAACGTCGAGGAGCCCGACCCCTACTTGCGCTTCGCCGACGCTCCCGAACGACCGGCACGTTCCGGACGCAGCAGGCGGAGAGCCTCACGCCACGAGATGCGTGAGCCTCGACGCAGCAGCACCTGCTCGTAGATGCGAGCCGCCAGCTTCCACGTGGCCACCGTGGCCGCGAGCAGCAGCACCAGTGCCACCACCACTTCCACCAAGGAGGCGGCGCCCGCGGCCATGCGCATCGGCATCAGCAACGGAGCGATGGGAGGGATGAGCGACATGATCGTGCTGGCCATCGACTCCGGCACGTACCCGAAGATGAACACCAGCAGGTAGGCAGCCACCAGCGCGTACATGATGGGAGCCGCTGCGGTCTGCGCCTCTTCCTGCCGGCTGACGAGCGACCCGGCCAGCGCGAACAGCGTGGAGTACAGCGCGAAGCCGCCGAGGAACCACAGGACGGTGATCGGCAGCGCCGACCACACTTCCGACGGGACGGTGACACCCGACAGTCCGAGCGACACCATGCCCGCCGCCACTGCGAGGGCGAACTGGGTGAGCGCCGCCACGCCGATGCCGATGACCTTGCCGGCCAGCAACTGATCGGCGCGGGCGCGGACCAGCAGCACCTCCACCACCGCACTCGACTTCTCCTCCACCACGCCGGTGAGCACGTAGGTGCCGAACGTCTGCAGCGAGAGGAACAGCATGATCGCGGCGAGCGTGCCGGTGAGGACGGCGAGTCCGGACGGACCCTCGTCGCCGCCGACGGACTCTGCGGCGAGCGGCGTCACCGTCAGCGCATCGTCGATCTGCTCAGGCTCCAGGCCGGCGTCGCTCAAGCTGGTGCGCAGTTCCACCAGCGCCCATGCCTGTTGGACGACGGCGAACACCTCCTGGTCGACACCACCGTCGAACAGCGCTCGCTGCCCCACGGCGTCGATGGCCACGTCGACGTCGCCGTCCTCCAGCGCGACCTGGGCCGCCTCGATGTCGTCGAAGAACTGCACCGTGGCGCCACGATCGACAGCGGCGGCAGACGCCTCGAGCGCGTCCTGTACGTCGCGGAACACGTCCGCGTCGACGTCGCCGGCCTCGTCGAGCACCACGGCGACGTCGATGACGCCAGGTGCATCGTCGTCGCCGGCGAGCCGGGTGACGACACCCACCGCGAGGATGAAGAGCACCAGCAGCCCGGTGGTGATGTAGAACGACTTCACGCGCAGGCGCTGGTTGATCTCCCGGCCTGCAACCAGTCGGATGACTGCGCGGCTGCTCATCGCGTTGCGGTCGCTCATGACGGCTCCGCATCGTCGGCGGCGCCGTGCACCTCGACGGTGGTGCGACCGACTGCACTCAGGAACACCTCGGACAGGTCGGGCGGCGAGAACGAATAGCCGACCAGCCGACCATGAGCGCGAGCGTCGTCGATCATCACCGCGGGGTCGACGTCTCCCGACACGCTGATGCGATGCCGGCGACCGCCCCCGCTCACCGAAGCGTCGCCCCAGATCGGTGCAGTCGGCGTGGCGAACTCGACCTCCACGTACCGGTGGGGACTGGTGGCGCGCAGCTGGTTCACGTCGCCCTGCAGCACCACCCGACCCTGGTCGACGATGACCACCGCGCTGCACACCTCTGCCACCAGGTCGAGCTGGTGGCTGCTCAGCAACAGTGCGACACCGTTGGCCACCTGCTCGCGCAGCACCTCGCTGAGGGTCTCGACCGCGATGGGGTCGAGACCCGCGAACGGCTCGTCGAGCACCAGCAGGTCGGGTTCGTTGATGAGCGCGAGCGCGAGCTGCACCCGTTGCTGGTTGCCGCTCGACAGGCTCTGCACCGTGTCGCCACCGCGTGCGCCCAGGCCGAGCCGCTCGAGCCACGTGTCGGCGGTGGTCGCCGCCGCGGCCGCGGTGAGGCCGGAGAGGCGCCCGTAGTACACGAGGTGCTCGCGCACCTTCATCCGCTGATACATGCCACGCTCGGCCGGCATGTAGCCGAAGCGCTGTCGAGCAGCCGCGTCGACCGGGCTGCCCTGCCACGTGACCTGCCCGGCGTCGATGGTGAGCAGACCCATGATCGCCCGCATCGTGGTGGTCTTGCCGGCCCCGTTGGGTCCGAGGAAACCGACGATCTCGCCACGTTGCACCTCCAAGCCCACCCCGTCGAGCGCGAGCAGCGGTCCGAACCGCTTGGAGACTCCTTCCACCGTCAGCATCCGCGACGAACCTAGCGCCGCACACTGCACCGAGCTGGCCGCGTCGAAGATGGACGCGCGTCAGCCGCCGGCCTGCGCTTCGATGCCGGCGACGATGGTGTCGAGGCCCGCAGCGAACGCGGCGCGCAGCGGGGTCAGGTCGTCGGCGGCGTGCCGCAGCGGTGCGGCAGCGCCGAGCGCTGCGCCGTGCACGAAGTCGACGATCAGCCACACGTTGGGCTCGACGAGCGCTGCGCGGATCCCACTGTCGGCGACGGCCTCGGTGAGTGGGGCGACCAGCGGGATGCCACCGGCGGCCACCACCGGGTCGGCCAGTCCGGCGGCCACGAGGTCGCGGTTGGCGACGACGACCGCCCAGTACGCGTCGGCCCAGCCGCGCACGCGCACGGCCCACGCTGCATCTGCTGCGGGCAGCACCATCGCACCGACCACCCGCGCCGTCACCAACGACAGCAGCTGCCGCTTGTTGTTCACGTGGTGGTACACGGCCATCGGATCCACACCGAGCACGGCCCCGAGACGGCGCATGGACAGCGCGGCGAGGCCGGCCTCGGCGATCAGTTCGCACGCCGCATCGACGATCGCGTCGACGGTGAGCGGGTCCGTGCGCCGTGTCGTGCCGGTGTGTTGTGTCGTCTCGGTGGGTTGTGTCGTGTCGCGTCGTGCGGGTTGTCGAGCCATGTCTACGGTGTAGACTAGCGGACTCTACGCTGTAGAACACGAAAGGACCGACGATGCACGAACGACCGGACGACCTGGCTGCGCTGCAGGCAGTGATCGACGACAGCTACGCGAACGCGACCGCGCACCTGCTCAGCATCCACGAGGCCGAGCGTCGGCTCGATGCCGCCGCGGTGGCGGAGCTCACGGGCATGCGACTGCTCGTGCTCGCCACCACCACCCGCGACGGCCGACCCATCACCGGTCCGGTCGACGGCGTGTTCCACCGCGGCCGCTTCCACTTCGGATCGTCCCCGGATTCGGTGCGCTTCCGTCACATCCGCGAGCGGCCGGAGGTCAGCGTCACCCACCTGCCCGGCGAGCAGCTGGCCATCACCGTGCACGGCACCGCCGAGATCATCGACGTCGACGCACCCGAGCACGCGGAGTTCCGCCAGACACTCCTCGACATCTACCTGCCGCGCTACGGCGACGCCTGGCTGCCCATCCTCGAAAGCGGCACCTTCGCGCGCGTGAACCCGCGACGGATGTTCACCTTCTCGATGCCCGAGCTCGCCTGAGCACGACAGGCCCGGCGGCGCGCTGAGCTGACGGCAGCACCGCCAGCCCGCCCCGCTTCGGGACGCGTTTCTTCGCGGATGCCGCGATGAACCGCTTCGCCAACTCGGTGTGCGGCGCGCTCGGTGCAGCTCATCGTCCGGCCACCGAGCTCAGGATCCGATCGCGGCGAGGTAGCGATCGAACGACTCGTCGACCGCGACGCGGGCGCCGCCGACGATGTTCAGCCCCCACGTGAAGCCATAAACGTCGTCGAAGTCGAGGTCGGCGAGCCGGCGACGGATGTCGTCGATGACCGGAGCGGCGACGGGGATGTAGTTGGGCACGCTGTGCATGACGCTCACGTGGCGGCGGTCGGCGGCGACGTGCAGCGAGTCGCCGGCGAGCAGGGCTCTCCGGCCGTTCGGCGCGTCGCAGTGCAACACGGAGCTGCCGGGGAAGTGGCCCGGGCAGTGGATCAGCGTGGCCGAGTCGGACAGCTGATGGCGGTCGCCGGCCCAGGTGACGATGTTCGGTGAACGGCGCGGGATCCAGTCGCGGTCGGCAGCGTGCACGAGGATCGGGACACCACCGAACGCGTCGCTCCACTCCACCATCGCGGAGTAGAAGTGCGGGTGCGAGATGGCGATCAGGGCGATGCCGCCGAGCTGCTCGATGCGGGCGACCGCGTCGGCGTTGACGACGCTGATGCAGTCCCACAAGATGTTGCCCGCCTCGGGGCCGGCGCCGGCGGGCACGAGGAGCGCGCGCTGCGGGATCGCGAACGGCTCGACGAGGCCGACACCGACGAAGTCGCCGTCGCGCTCGATGCGGTGGTGCAGCCTGGCGGCCAGCTCGTCGTGAGTGGTCCAACGCTGGCCATCGCGACCGACGTGCTGGCGGTCGTCGGTGCACACCCGACACGATTCCGGCGGCTGCGGCGCGTCGGCGTACTGGGTGCCACAGGTGGTGCACACGTGGCGGGTCATGCGGCACCGACCAGGCCAGGGTGCGGGGTCCGGCCGGTCTCGCGGCACCAGTCGAGGTACGCCGCGCGTGCGGAGCCCGCATCGGTGTGGCGCACGACGTTGCCGTCGTCGTCGAGATACTCGACTCGCCCGTTCGCCTCGATGTGGATCACGCACGGCTCGTCGCCGACGGCCTCCCAGCTGTCGACGTTGTCGACCGGCTCGTAGACGTACGAGCCGGCACGCACGACCTCGGGACAACCGGAGATGCGACGTTGACCCGACAGCACGAACGCATGGATCTCGCCGGTGTGATGGTGCCTCGGAACCACCGCGCCGGGCTCGACCCGCAGGAGCAGCTGGTAGCCGGCGTCGTCGGGGAAGAACGTGATCGGCTTGAACGAGATGCCGGCCGACAACGGAATCCACTCGAGATCGGCGGTGTGGTGCAGGAGATGTGTCATACGACGATCGTCGCATCGATGGGTGGCCTGACAGAAGTGACAATGGACGTCTAGATTGTCGGACCAATGGACGTCGATCTGTTCATCGACCCGACCCATCCACGTCGAACCTCGGCCATGCTGTTCGAGCAGATCCGAGACGCCGTCATGTCGGCCCGCCTCGCTCCCGGAGATCGGCTGCCCACCAGCCGCGCGTTGGCCGTCGAGCTGGGCGTTGCACGCTCGACCGTCGCGACCGTCTACGCCCGGCTCATCGGCGAGGGCTTCGTGGTCGCTCGCATCGGCGACGGCACCTTCGTCGCCCACCACCCCGCCACCACCGGCGGCACACGCCGCCGCGGCACCGCAGCCACGTCACTCGCAGCTCGTCGAGTCGTTCCTCGCACGCCGCACGTCGAGCCCACCGCCGACGTACGCATCGATCTGCGCACCGGCCGCGCAGACCCGCGACTGTTCCCACTCGTCGACTGGCGCCGATGCGTCACCGGCGTGCTCCACACCCCACCGCCGGGGTACGGCAACCCGGTCGGGCTCCCGGCCCTGCGCACCGCGTTGAGCACATGGGTGCAGCGATCGCGCGGTGTCGTCGCGCACCCCGAGCAGGTGCTCGTGACGGCAGGTGCGCAGCAGGCGTTCGACCTGTTCGCGCGCGTGTTGCTCGCACCCGGCGACACCATCGCCGTGGAGGACCCGGGCTACGGCCCGGCGCGTCGGGTGTTCGAGCACAACGGGCTACGCGTGGTGCCGGTGCCGGTCGACAGCGACGGCATCGTCGTGGACGAGATCCCGTCGGCAGCCCGCGCGGTGTACGTCACACCGTCGCACCAGTTGCCCACCGGCGTGACGATGACCGCGGCCCGACGACGCGCGCTGCTCGCGCTCGCCCAGCGGCGCAACCTCGCGATCATCGAGGACGACTACGACACCGAGTACCGCCACGTCGACAGACCCCTCGAGCCGATCCAGATGCTCGACACCTCCGGCCGCGTGCTCTACGTGGGCACGTTCTCCAAGACGCTCGCTCCGTCGCTCCGCCTCGGGTTCGCCATCGTGCCCGAACCGCTGCTCGACGCGCTGACGCAGGCACGAGCACTCGTCGACACGCAGCCTCCGCACCTCACGCAAGCCGCACTGGCGACGTTCGTCAGCGGCGGCCACCTCGACCGCCACCTGCGTCGCACGCGTCGCGTCTACGGCCCTCGTCACGACCTCGTTCGCGAGCACGTCGCCGGCCTCCACGCCGACGGCTTGATCCCACCACCGCCGCAGTCGAACGCCGGTCTGCACCAGATGGTCCACCTGCACCCCGGCACCGAGGCGGCCACCATCGCCGCTCGCCTGGCCGAGCGCGGCATCGCCATCGACACCACCAGCGACAACTGGATCACACCTCACCACGACGGCCTCATCATCGGGTTCGGCCTGGCCGATCTCGACCAGCTCGCGATCGCACTCCCGCTGCTTCGAGCCGAGTTGGAAGTCGCGCCGCACACCCGGTGACCACGTCGCGACACCGAACGCCTCGCACGTGCGCCTGGAGCTACCGAGCGGACACCACGTCCGCCTCGGTCACCGGTGCAGCTGAACCGCCGCGCACCGCAACCCGGCCGAGCGTGCCCGCGCACGCGAGTGCGGCGAGACCACCCAGCACGAACGGCACGCGTGGCGACGTGGCCTGGATGACCCAGCCCATCATCAGCGCGCCGATCGGCGTGCTGCCGTACCACGCCATCTGGTGCAGCGCCATCACTCGACCCTGCATCGAGGGCTCGGTGGCCTGCTGCACCGCGACCGTGTCGATCGACTGGAAGCACGCCGAGGCGAACCCGAGCGGGATGCTCAGCACGACGAAGGCGGGGTAGCTCGGGGCCGCTGCGAACACGACGAGCATCGCACCGAACCCGGTGAGGGCGAGCGCGAGGGTGCGTCGCGGGTGAGGGGTGATGCCGGCGGCGTAGATGCCACCGAGGATCGAACCGATCGCGCTGACGCTCATCGCGACTCCGACGGCACCCGCACCGCGGTCGAACCCGAAGCGCACCATCGAGGGGAAGGTGGTCTGGAAGTTCAGTGCCACCACGCCCACGACCGCCATCACCACGAGTGGACGACGAACGTCGGGACGGCTGCGCACGTACGCGACCGCGGCCCGCAGGTTGCGGCCGCTGCGCGCACCGAGCGGCCGAGGCACCAGCTGGCTGCGGCTGATGCTCGCCAGCGCGATGAACACCGCGACGTACGAGACCGCGTTGGCGTAGAAGCAGGAGGCGAGCCCGGTGACCGCCACCATCGCACCGCCGAGCGCCGGGCCGACCAGGCGTGAGACCGACACGATGGTGCTGTTGGCGGCCACGGCACTGGGCAGCGAGTCGCGGCCGACGAGTTGGTACAGCAGCGCCTGCATCGCCGGACGCTCGACGGCCAGCACCAGACCGGACACGAAGGTGAGGCCGTAGATCACGCCGAGATCGGCCGACCCGCTCGACACGACGACGCCGAATGCCAGCGCCAGGACTGCCGACACCGCGGACGTCGCCAGCAGCAACCGGCGGTTGTCGACCCGGTCGGCCAGCACTCCGGCCGGCGCACCGAGCACCAGGAGCGGCAGGAACTGCAGGGCCACCGCAATGCCGAGGCGATCGCTGCGGCCGCTGATGTCGAGCACCAGCCAGGTGACCGCGAGCGCCTGCAACCAGGTTCCGACGCTCGAGATCACCTGGCCGGCGAAGTACCGGCGGAAGTTGCGGTGGTGGAAGGCGGCGAAGCGTTCCATCACGAGTCCTGGCGGATCAGGATGGCTGTGCCGATGGCGACCGCTGCGGCGGCCCAGACTCCGATGACCGCTGCGTTCTGCACGTTGGAGAACGCCGCCGCGAGCGTCTCGGGAGTGTCGGTGGCGGCGCGGGTGCCGAGCAGACCGTGAGCGGCCGTGAACGGCAGCCGCCGGGAGACGGTGGGCGACACCATGCCGCGCACCAGGGTCTCCACTGCGAGCGCCCAGACCAGCACAGAAGTCACTGCGGCCGCGCTGTGGCGCACGACGAGACCGACACCGAGGCCGAGCACCGAGGCGAGCGTGGTGAGCACGAGCGCCCATGCAACTCCCGACACGGCACCCGACATGTCGCCGGTGTCCATGCCACTGGCGACGCCCCCGACGAGTCCGCCGACGATGCCGAGTGCGCCCATGACGAACCCGAGCACTGCCGCCATCGCGGCCTTCGCCGCGACGAGGATCGGCTTCGACGGACGCGAGGTGAGCGCACCGGCGAGCGTGCCGTGCTGCACCTCGGTGGTGAACAGCAGCGTGCCGGCGACCATCGCGAAGAGCGTCGTCAGCCAGCTCGACACCAGGAAGGTGTTGCCGATCGTGAACGGCAGGTGGTCGTACGGATCGGTCTCGACCACCTTGCCGAGGATCAACGCCATGCCGACGCCGATGACGGTGGTGAGGCCGACGAAGATCGCCGTCGCCCGCACGGAGCGGAGCTTGATCCACTCGCTGCGGACGGCGGCGCGCAGATCACGGGCGAACGGCGAAGAGTCAGCAGTGGCCGTGCTGGGGTTGGTGGTGTTGGAGTTGGCGGTGTGAAGGTGAGTGATGGTGTTCATCGGAGGTCCTTTCGAGACGTGTCGTGAGGTGACGAGGTGAGGTGGTGGTTCGTGAGTCAGGCGGCCGCGTAGCGGGCGGCGTCGCGGGTGAGGTCGAGGAGGATGTCCTCCAGGCTGAGTGACGGGTCGCGGTCGAGGGTGTCGGTCAACGGCTCGGCGGTGATGAGCCGGCCATTGCCGACGACCACCAGGTCGTGGGCGAACGTGGCGAGCTCGGCGATGAAGTGGCTGGAGACGAACACCGTGCCGCCTGCGTCGGCGAAGCCGTTGAGCATCGTGCGCAGCCAGCGGATGCCGTCGGGGTCGAGGCCGTTGGCCGGCTCGTCGAGCATCAGCACCTCCGGGTCGCCGAGCAGGGCACCGGCGATGGCGAGGCGCTGGCGCATGCCGAGCGAGAAGCCACCGACACGCTGGTCGGCCGCCTCGTCGAGGCCGACGAGGTGCAGCACCTCGTCCACCCGCACCACGGGCAGCGAGCTGAGCGCCGCCATGGCCGCGAGGTGGTTGCGTGCCGAACGCCCGGGGTGCATCGCCCGAGCGTCGAGGACGACGCCGACCGTGCGGGCCGGATCGCGGAGGTCGGCGTAGCCGGCACCGCGGTACGTGACCTCGCCGGAATCGGGTCGGGCCAGGCCGACCATCATGCGCATCGTGGTCGACTTGCCGGCGCCGTTGGGACCGACGAACCCGGTGATGCGCCCGGCGGCGAGCTCGAACGACAGGTCGTCGACGACCGTGCGGCGGCCGTACGACTTGGTGATGTGGGAAACCGTGATCATGACGTGCTCCTCGTGCTGTTGTGGATCGGGGTGATGTGGATCGGGGTGATGGAGATCAACTCGGCGTTGATCGATGCCAGGTACGCCACGAGACCGTGCAGGTGCGACGAGTCGCGGACGGTGCCGACGAGCCGGGTGCAGCCGGGGTTGTCGTGGCCGTTCGTGTCGTGGTCGATCGTGAAGTCGTCGAGGAACGGACCGAGCAGGTGGCTGCCCAGCCGGCCGCGGAGCACGATCTCGTGGGTGTGTACGTCGGGCATGTCCGTACGGTCGCACCGCGCCGGGTGAACGCGCTTCACCTCATCGGCGATTCACCCGGGTGAACGCCCGCTATGTTCGCCCGGTGGACGAGCGGTCGAGCAGCAACATGGCGGCCACCAAGCTGCGACCGCCGGTGACGCCGGCTCGGCTCGTCGACCGCGGCCGGTTGGGCACCGTGCTCGACGCGGCGAACACGGCCGACGCGCCGCTCGTGCTGGTCAGCGCACCTGCGGGTTCCGGGAAGTCGACGCTGGTGGCGGCCTGGGCGGGCACGCGCCCGCGTGCGGTGGCGTGGCTGCAGTTGGAAGAGTCCGACGCCGATCCCGCACGGTTCTGGGTGTCGGTGACGGCAGCCATCGGGCGCGCTCGGCCGGAGGTGGCGGCACGCCTCGACCCGCTGGTGGCCGGCGCACTCGGTGCCGGTCAGGTGATCGTGCCGGCGCTCGTCAACGAGCTGGCCGCACTCGGCGATCGGCTCGTCGTCGTGCTCGACGACTATCACGTGATCGACGAGCCCGACGTGCACCGCGGCGTCGAGAGGCTCCTCGATCTGTGCCCGCCGCAGCTGACGGTGGTGTTGATCACCCGCGCCGACCCACCCTTCCGCCTGGGCCGGATGCGCGTGCGCGGACGGGTCCGCGAGATCCGGGCTGCCGACCTCCGATTCGATGCCGCCGAGGCCGCCGAGCTGCTCGGCACGGCCGGCGAACGACTCGACGAACAGCGACTCGACGACCTCTGCGAGCGCACCGAGGGGTGGGCGGCCGGCCTCGTGCTCGCCGGGCTGTCGCTCGAACGCGCCGACGACACGCATCGGTTCGTCGAGACGTTCCGCGGCGACGACCAGCTGGTGGCCGGCTACCTCACCGACGAGTTCCTCGCCGTGCTCGACGACGACGAGCGCCGCCGGATGGTGGAGGCCGCGGTGCTGCACCGGTTGTCGGGCCCGCTGCTCGACGCCGTCACCGGGTCGCACGACGGCGCCCTGTGGCTCGACGGTCTCGCCGCCACGAACCAACTCGTGATCCGGCTCGATGCCGTCGGCGAGTGGTATCGGTACCACCACCTGTTCCGCGACATGCTCCTGCTGGAGGCTCGTCGGTCGATGCCCGAGCAGCTACCTCGCCTGCACCGGAGCGCCGCGGAGTGGTTCGAGGCGGCCGGGTACCCGGCGGCCGCGGTCGACCACCTGCTCGCCGCGGGCGACCGTGAGCAGGCCATGCTCCTGATGCGCGTCGTCGGCCCCGATCTCCTCGGCAGCGGCCAGCTGCGCACCCTGCGCAACATCCTCGGACGAATGGCGGCGGGCGGCGAGCTCGATGCGATCTGCTGCGTCCTCTCCGGCTGGGACCACTACCTCACCGGCCGCTACGAGGAAGCCCAGCACCTCCTCGACCGAGCAGAGGCCACGCTGCCGGCCGACGTGGACCGGATGCGCACGATGCCGTTGCGCATCAACCTCGCGCTCGGCAAAGGCGACGTGACCACCGCGCTCGCCGGCGCCAGGGAGGTGGTCGCGGCAGGCGACATCGACGCACGCGCGAGCGAGCTCACCACCGCCACCGGCGCCGCGTTCGCGTGGGCCGGGCTGGCGCAGGAGGCTCGAGCCGCGTTGGCTGTCGCACTCGTGCGCACGCTGG
>JAUXQB010000266.1 GCA_030685215.1 Actinomycetota bacterium | reverse complement strand
GACGAGTCGGTAGAGTCGATCGTCGACATACGGGCTGTAGCGCAGCTTGGTAGCGCACATGTCTGGGGGACAAGGGGTCGCAGGTTCAAATACTGTCAGCCCGACGTATGAGCGAGGGGCCACCCGCAAGGGTGGCCCTTCGTCGCGTCCGGGCCGCATCCGGCTGGCTGCGCAGCGACTCGAGGACTCAGGAAGCGCTTCATCGCGGATACCGCGATGAAACGCTTCCCGAACTGCCCTCGACCTGCGCATCGGTGAACCGTGGCGGATGACTTGACTCCGGAGGTAGGTACAGGCCGTACCGTGCACGAGATGGAGACCGAAACAGCGCGACCGCTGACCATTGGCCGTCTCGCCGAGCAGGCGGGCGTGCACATCGAGACCATCCGCTACTACGAGCGTCGCGGCCTGCTCGCCGAGCCCCCACGTACTGCGGCGGGGTACCGGCAGTACTCCGAGGGCCATCTCTGGCGGCTCGAGTTCATCCAGCGTGCCAAGCAGCTCGGTTTCACCCTCGCCGAGATCACCGACCTGTTCGGCCCCGACGGTGCCCGGTCCGCGGACGAGGTGCTCGACGCAGCACACGCCCGGCTGGCATCGGTCGATGACGAGATGCGTTCGCTGGCCGCCCAACGGTGCCAGCTGCGCCGGTTGGTCGACGTGTGTCGCCACGGCGACGGCGCCGCCTGCTTGGCACTGCTCACCGAAGGCCTGACCGACGGCGAGCTCGCCCGATGAGTGTCGGCGTCGCACTGACGGACACAACGTTCGCCGAGTACGTCGGCGCAGCGGACGTGCCCGTGCTCGTCGACTTCTGGGCGGCGTGGTGTGGACCGTGCCGGATCTTCGACCCGGTGCTCGCCGAGCTCGCAGCCGAGGACCCTCGCTTCCAGCTGGCCTCCGTCGACATCGACGCGAACCCTGGCCTGGCCGTGCAGTTCGGCGTCCTGAGCGCGCCGACCCTCGTGCTGATCGCCGCCGGGCAGATGGTCTGGCACAGCACCGGGGCGCGTGGGCGAGGGCGGCTGCGCGACGATCTCGAGGCGTTCCTGTAGAGCCTCGGCACTCACGGCTCCGTGCGGACCACTTGCGGCGGAGGTACGGTCGGGAGGATGTGCGGTCGCTTCGTGTCCTCTCACTCCGCCGACAAGATCTCGCAGTTCTTCGGCGCATCGTTCGAGACCGAGGCGCTGCCCGAGAACTTCAACGTCGCACCCACACAGGACGTGTACGGCGTGGTCGCCGACGTCAACGGCACTCGTGAGGTGCAGGCGTTCCACTGGGGCCTCGTGCCGAGCTGGGCGAAGGACATCAAGATCGGCTCGAAGATGATCAACGCTCGCGCGGAGACCATCGGCGAGAAGCCGGCGTTCAAAGGCCTGTTCCGCAAGCACCGCCTCATCATCCCGATGGACGGCTTCTACGAGTGGCAGCAGGGTGGCGCCGACGCTCCACTCAGCAAGGCGGGCAAGCCGATCAAGACGCCGATGTTCATCCATCGCGTCGACGACGAGCCGCTGGCCGTCGCAGGGCTGTGGGCCACGTGGCGCGACAAGGCGGCCGGTCCTGATGCGCCGTGGTTGCACAGCTGCACGGTCATCACCACCTCGGCCAACGGCACGATGGAGCCGGTGCACGACCGCATGCCGGTCATCCTGCCTGCGAGCAAGTGGGCCGAGTGGCTCGACCCCACCAACCAGGACATGGCCGCGCTGCAGCAGCTGCTCGTGCCCGCCGCCGACGACCTGCTCACCATGCACCCGGTGAGCACCGCGGTGAACAACGTGCGCAACAAGGGGCCGGAGCTGGTGCAGCCGGCCGAGCCGCCGTCAGCCGGGCTCGCCCTGGGCCTGTAGCGCGAGCCGGATGGCCTGCGCGGCGAAGTCCATGTCGGCGCGGTCGACCGATGCGGCCGCCTGCGCGAAGTCGAGCTGTCCCATGTGGCTGGTGGGGATGACGTGCACGTGCGCGTGCGGCACCTCGTAGCCGGCGATGATGATGCCGACCCGCTCGCACCGGAACGCCGCCTGCTGCGCGAGACCGATGCGGTGCGCCACGTGGAACAGGTGCGCCGACAGGTCGAAGGGCAGGTCGATCCAGTGGTCGATCTCCGCGATCGGCACGACCAGCGTGTGACCCGGCGCGAGCGGGTTGATGGACAGGAACGCCACGCACTTGTCGTCGCGGTGCACGAACGTGCCGGGGATCTCGCCGTTGATGATGCGGGAGAAGAGCGTGGTGGGCATCAGACGAAACCTCCGGACGCGGCGAACACGTCGCCGTTGCAGTAGCTGCTCTCGGGCCCGGCGAGGAAGCGCACCAGTTCGGCGAGCTCTTCCGGCCGGCCCATGCGGCCCTTGGGGATCTGCATCACGATGCCCGCGATCATCATCGGGTCCATCGCCTCGAGCAAGGGCGTGTCGATCCAGCCCGGGCACACCGCGTTCACCCGTACGCCGTACGCCGCGACCTCTTGGCCGATGCTCTTGGTGAGGGCGATGATGCCCGCCTTCGCGGTGGCGTAGTGCAGCGCCCCGGCCATCGGCCGCAGACCGAGCACCGACGAGATGTTGACGATGGAGCCCTGCCGTGCCGGCGTCATGTGCCGCAACGCAGCACGGGTGCCGTAGAACGTGCCGTAGAGGTGCACCTTGATCATGCGGTCCCAGTCGGCGTCGTTGAGGTCGACCGTGCTGTTCGGCGGCACCAGATCGTCGATGCGGCCCTCCATCCGCGCCATCTGGTTCGCAACGGCCTGCTGCACGCGATCCGGATCGCTGGGCGGTGCGATGCCTGCGTTGTTGATGAGGATGTCGAGGCGGCCGTAGCGCTCGGCAACCTTGTCGATCTCGCCGTCGAAGGCGGTGGAGTCGCACACGTCGAAGATGGCGGTGTCGCCGCCCACCGCGGCGGCCACCTCGGCAGCGGCGTTCGGGTTGAGGTCGTTCACCACCACCATGGCCCCGTCGGCGGCGAGCCGGTGGGCGAACGCGGCGCCCATGCCGGAGCCGGCCCCGGTGATGAAGGCCACTTGGCCGGCGAGTGCGCCAGAGGGGGGTGCTTGCTGCGTCATGTGTCGAATCGTACGCAGCGCGCATCGCTGCGCCGGTACGGCACGGCTTGTACGCTCCCGGACCGATGGAGCTCACCGATCAACAGCTGTCGACGCACAAGTTCCTCACCGCGCCGAACGTGTTCACGCTGGCTCGGCTGTGCTGCATCCCGCTGTTCCTCTGGCTGCTCTTCGGCCGCGACAACCTGGCGGGCGCCGCGTTCCTGCTCGGCGGCCTCGGCGCCACCGACTGGGTCGACGGATGGCTGGCCCGCCGCTACAACCAGGTCAGTGAGTTCGGCAAGATCTTCGACCCCACTGCCGACCGCCTGCTGTTCATCGTGGCCATCGGCGGCATCATCGTCGAGGGTATCGAGCCACTGTGGTTCATGTGGTTGGTCGTGGTGCGTGAGGTGCTCTTCGGTGGTGTGGTGGCGCTCCTGACGCTGTTCTTCGGCATGAAGCGCTTCGACGTCACGTGGTGGGGCAAGACGGCGACGTTCCTCCTGATGTTCGCCCTGCCGGGCTTCATGTTGGGCGCCAGCGACTTCCCAGGTCATGCGCTGTTCCTCGTCGCGGCTTGGCTGATGGGCATTCCGGGGCTGGTGCTCAGCTACTACACGGCAATCGCCTACGTGCCCACCATCCGCGAGAGCATCCGCGCCGGACGCACCGGGCGTGACGGTGCGGCACGCGGCTAACGTGACGCGCATGCAGGTTCCCGAGCAGCTCCGTTACAGCACCGACCACGAATGGATTGCCGTCTCCGGCAACCGTGTGCGAGTGGGCATCACCGACTACGCACAAGATGCGCTGGGCGACGTGGTCTACGTGCAGGTGCCCGTCGTGGGCTCCACGGTGAAGGCGGGCGACAGCTTCGGCGAGGTGGAGAGCACGAAGTCGGTCAGCGATGTCTACGCGCCGGTGTCGGGAACCGTGGTGTCGGTGAACGATTCGTTGGGCGATGCACCCGAGACGCTGAACTCCGATCCCTATGGCGATGGGTGGCTGTGCGAGATCGAAGTGTCGGATCCGACCGAGATCGATGCGTTGCTCGACGCGGCGGCGTACGCAGCACTGATCAACGGTTAGGGTTGCCCTCGATGGCCTACGTGTTCTGCAACCAGTGCGGTCACCGAAACCCGCCCGAGTCTGCGTTCTGCTCGTCGTGTGGTGGAGTGCTCGACCGCCTCGACGACCACACCATCACGCTGGCCAAGGTCGATCCGCTGCTCGACAGTCCCGGTCCCGACGACGACGTGGTCGTCAACCTCGGCGACCTGGCCGCCGGCTCGGCATCGCTGGTGGTGCGCAACGGTCCGCAGGCGGGTGTCACCCTGCTGCTCGACGCCGAGATCACCCGCCTCGGCCGCGCCAGCGACAGCGAGATCAGCCTCGACGACATCACCGTGTCGCGCCGCCACGCGGAGATCGTGCGCGAGGGCCAGTACTACCGAGTGCGCGATGCAGGGTCGTTGAACGGCACGTACGTCAACCACATCCGCATCGACGAGGCGCCGCTGCAACAGGGCGACGAGCTGCAGATCGGCAAGTTCCGCCTCGTGTTCTTCCAGAAGGCAGACGCCTGATTCATGGCGGAACACCCCTACCTTTCCATCGGCGAGGTGCTGGCACTCCTGCTCGAGGAGTTCCCCGACGTCACCATCTCCAAGATCCGATTCCTGGAGAGCCAAGGGCTCATCGATCCTGAGCGCACGCCGTCGGGCTACCGCAAGTTCTACGACGGCGACGTCGACCGGCTCCGCGTCATCCTGCGCGAACAGCGCGAGAACTTCCTGCCGCTGCGTGTCATCCGCGACCGGCTGGAGAGCGGCGAGATCGACGAGACCGGCACCACCCCGCCGCGCGGTCTGCGCAACGTCACCGTGCTGGAACGGCCACCGTCGTACTCCGACGGTGGCTTCGACGAGACCGGCGAGACCGACCTTCCTGCGGGCACGGTGGTGCCCACCTCGCACCACCCGGCAGCGCAACTGCGTGGCGTCCCGTCGGTCGTCGATGTGCCGCCGGCGGCCGCGCCGCCGGCCGCGGCCGCTGCAGCACCGACGATCGCGTCGACTCCCGCGCCGGCTGCACCCGCAGCTGCGGCCCTCGCTTCGGTGCCGCCGCCGGCCGCTGCGGCTGCACCGCGCACCTCCAACCCTGCTGCCGCGTTCTTCGCGTCGAACGGCACCACAGCCCACGTCGAGACCGTGCACGACACCTACGTCGCCAGCGAGCTGTGCACGCTGGCCGGCATCACCTCCAAGCAGCTCGCCGACCTCGAGTCGTTCGGCCTGCTCGCCGGCCGCGGCACCGGGCTCAACGCGCTGTACTCGTCGTCCGACCTCGCCATCGCGAGGGCCGCGGCGGGCTTCCTCGAACGTGGCGTGGAACCGCGGCACCTGCGCGGCTGGCGGCAGTCGGCCGAGCGCGAAGCCGCGCTGTTCGAGCAGTTGGTGCTGCCACTCATCCGCCAGCGCAACCCGCAGAGCCGGCAGCACGCCAGTGCGCTGCTCACCGAGCTCTCGCAGCAGGGCGCCGACCTGCGCGCTGCCTTGCTCAACTCCGCATTGCAGCACCACCTCGAAGCCTGATCGCCGTTCCGGCGGGTACCATCCCTCGTGTGATTCGGATGGAATTGCTTGGGGTACGCGTAGAGCTTCCGGCCAACACGCCGGTCGTGATGCTGCGTGAGCACGAGGTCGAACGCCCGCGCGTGCTGCCCATCCTCATCGGCGGCCCGGAGGCATCGGCCATCCACAGCGCGATGGAGGGCATCGTGCCGCCTCGCCCGCTCACGCACGACCTGCTCGTCACCGTGGTCGACACGCTCGGCGCCACGCTGCAGCACGTGCTCATCACCGAGGTGCTCGAGCACACGTTCTTCGCGCAGCTACACCTACGCACGGCCGACGGCAAGACCCTGGTGGTTTCCAGTCGCCCCAGCGACGCCATCGCCATCGCGGTGCGCACCGGCGCCAACATCTACGCGGAAGAGGCGCTGCTCGACGAAGCCGCGGTGGAAGCCCCGGAGGAAGCCGCAGAGGGCGACGAGGAAGCCATCCTCGACGAGTTCCGCGACTTCCTCGACGACGTCAGCCCCGACGACTTCGCCAGCTGACCCACGACCCTACTCGTTGGCAGCGGCCACCGCGGCAAGCAACGATGCACCGTACAGCTGCAGCTTCGACGGGCCGATGCCCTTGATGGCCGCCAACTCGTCGAGCGAGGTGGGCTGCAGCGCGGCGATGGCGTGCAGCGCGGTGTCGGGTAGCACGGTGTACGCCGGCTTGCCCGCGGCGAGGTGGCGGCGCACTGCGCGTAGGTCTTCGAACAGCTTCGCCTGCTCGCCGGTGAGGTCGTCGCCCGGCTTCTTCGCGGGCGCCGGGCGAGGTGCCCCGGTGCTGGTGGGACGCTCGGCAACGGCACGTGTTCGTGGCTCGGTGCTGCAGTCGGTGATGAACGGCGACGGTCGATCGCTGGGCACGACCAACACGTCGCGCGAGGCGCGAGTGATGGCCACGTGGAACAGGCGACGCTCCTCCTCTTCGTCCTCGGCGAGGCGGTGAGGGAACTGATCGGCGTCGGCCTGGTGGACGATGACGAACGGCCACTCCTGGCCCTTCACCCGGTGCACGGTGGCCAGTGTGACGCCACCTGCCTGCCACTTCGTGGCCAGTGCCGAGCGCAACCACGACTCGAACTTCGCCGGGTCGGGTTGCAGCTCGGCGAGTTGTGCGATGGCGGTGAGATCGTCGTTCTGCGCCGCGCGGTTCATGCCGCGGCGGTGTACGTCGAGCTTGGCGATGCTGTTGGCCAGGCCCATCGAGTCGCGCAACGAGGCCATCGCCTGCGCAGTGGTGCCGCGGTTGCCGATGAGGCGTTGCAGGCGCTCGATGTCGCCGGCGAACGCAAGCACGGTCTGCGCGTCGCGGTCGGTGGTGATGCGACCGGCAAGACGGTGCAGGTCGGCGATGGAGGTCTGCTCTCCGACCCAGGTGGCGATGCGCGGGTGCAGCGGGCGCGACGGGCGGCGCAGTGCTTCGACGACGTCGGTGGGGGAGAAGGCTCCCTTCGCTGCGGCGAGGCGTAGCCAAGCGAGCGCGGCGCGGACGGCCGTGCGTTCCACGAACTCGGTGCCGACGCCCCCGCTGGTGGGCACACCGGCAACCTTCAGCGCCACCTGGACGGGCGCGAGCAACGAGTTGACGCGGGTGAGCACGGCGATCTCGGCGGGAGCGCTGCCGGCGGCGATGGCGGTGGTGACGGCCTGCACCGCGACGTCGACCGAGTCGCCGGTGGCCGGCGCGACCATGAAGCCGTCGCGCTCTGTGTGGTGCGCGCGGATCACCTTCGGCACCCGCCGGCGGTTGTGACGCAGCAGCGTGTCGGCCGCGCGCACGATGCCCGCCGGGCAGCGGTAGTTCACCTCCAGCGGGTGCTCGCCGGCACCGGGGAACAGCTCGGCGAAGTCGATGAGCCACGCGGGGTCGGCGCCGTTGTAGCCATAGATGGTCTGGTCGTCGTCGCCCACTCCGAACACTGCCGCGTCGGGGCCGGCGAGCAGGCGGATGAGCAGCAGGTGCGCGGGAGTGAGGTCTTGGAACTCGTCGACGAGCAGCAGCCGGCATGCTCTCTGCGCGGTGGCGCGAGCGTCGGGGTCGCGCAGCAGCAGTTCGATCGCGCGGAAGACCTGTTCGTCGTAGTCGACGGCACCGGCGCGAGCGAGCTCGGCGCGGTAGCGCACGAACGCGTCGGCGAAACCGTCGACCTCGCCGCCGTAGACCTCCTCCACCTTCACCGGATCGACCAGGCCCAGACGGGCGAGCGACAACGCTTCGATCCATGTGGCCACCGGGTCGGCGTTGCGGACGCGAGGGAACTTCACCAGGCGGCCGATGAGCCGGCGCACCTCTGGTTCGTCGACGGTGTTGAAGCGCTGTGGCTGCCGAGCGAACGGCGCGCTGCCGTTGATGACCGCGAGCGCGATGGCGTTGAGCGTGCGCACCTGCAGACCGGGCACGTCGCTGGTGCGAGCGGCGATCTCCTCCTGGGCGCGCTTGTTGAACGCGATGAGCGTGATGGCCGACGCGGGGATGCGCCACTGCTGCACCAGGTGGCGGGCGCGCTCGGTGAGCACGCGGGTCTTGCCCGAACCCGCCGGCGCGATGATGCGCGCTGCGCCGCCCTCGTGCGTGACCGCGGCCAACTGGTCCGGTGCGAGCTCCGCAGTGGTGGCGTTGCCCCGCGGTGCACGGGTGGATCGGTGTTCGACGGCAATGCGGTGCAGCACTGGTGTGTCGTGGATGGGTGGTGTGAATCTCGGCGGCCCACCGTCGAGCCACGCGCGTGAGCCGTCGGGCAGCTCGACATCGCCGTTGCCATCGGCGACAGGACGCGCGCCGGCCCGCTCCGCGAGCTGCAACAGCGACCACGTGGGTGCACCGCGCAGATCGATGCTGTTGCTGAGCACGAGGTGGCGGAGCTGCTCGCTGGCGAAGCGCACGCGTGGGCCCACCGCGTGCGGCGGCAGCGTGGTGCTGAACGGCTGCGCCAGCGCGGCCTCGGCTTCGGCGCTGAGCTCGAGCACCGTGCCCGTGCGCAGCGTGGCCGCGTGCAACAGCGCCGAGACCAGTTCGCCGTCGCCCGGCTGCACCGCGACTCTCGGTGCGGCTGCCCAGTCGGCAGGGGCCGCTTGACCGGGCGAGACGATGACGTTGCGGCCCAGTGGCGCGGGGCCCGCCTGCACCCGGAACTCGCTCGCGGCACGGAACACCTCGGCCGGCTCGTCGAACACGGACGGCTCGCCGTGATCGACCTGCTGGGCGGGCTCGTCGAACAGCGTCGGCTCGTCGGCGGCGACGACCTCGGCACCCTGGTTCCGCTGCCAGCACGCCTTCAGCTCGTCGGCCGAGGGGTGCTCGCCGCCGCAGTACACGCACGCGAGCCCTCGCCGGCGGGGAGCGGAGTCGGTGGAGCTCATCGCCTCACCCTATCGAACGAATGTTCTCACGCGGATCCCGTTCTTCGCCGCGTCGAACAGTGTCCGTCTGCCGCGCGTTCAGGCGGACTTGAGGGCGTCGAGCACGCCGGCCCAGCGCTCGGGATTCGACTTGTACGGGGCGTAGAAGCTGATCCGCTGGATGACGTCGCCGTAGCGGGCCTTCAACTCGGGAGCGATGGACTCCGGCTCACCGACCACCGCGAACGTGTTGAGCACCTCGTCGTCGATGAGGTTGCCCATCTCCACCCACTTGCCCTGCTTCGACAGCGTGTTCAGCTCGTCCTGCAGGCCGCCCCACCCGTGCACGTCGAGCACGTTGCGATAGGCGGGCGTGCTGCCGTAGAAGGCGATCTGCTGGCGGGTGCCGGCCACCGCGGCGGCCATCTCCTCGTCGGTGTTGCCGGTGACCACGAAGGACGGCCCGATGATCTCGAAGCCGTCCATCGTCTTGCCCGCCTTCTCGCGACCGCGGGCGAGCGCGGGGATGGTGACCTCGCGCAGGTACTTCTCGGTGGTGAAGCCGTGGCAGATGAAGCCGTCGCACACCTCGCCGGCCACTTCCGTCATCAGCTCGCCGACGCCGGCGAGGAAGATCTTCGGCACGCCGAAGCCGGCCAGGTCGGCACGTTCGGGGGTGAAGAACGGGGTCATCAGCGTGTGCGTGTAGAAGTCGCCGCGGAACGCGAGCGGCGTGCCGTTCTCCCACGTGTCCCAGATGGCGCGGATGGCCATGATCATCTCGCGCATACGGGGCGCCGGGTGGCTCCACTCCTGGCTGAACCGCTTGGTGATGTGCGGCTTGATCTGGCTGCCGAGGCCGAGCACGAAGCGGCCCTTCGAGAACGCCTGCAGGTCCCAGCCGATGTTGGCCAGCGTCATTGGGTTGCGTGCGAACGCGACCGCGATGGAGGTGCCCAGCTCGAGCGTCTCGGTGTGCTCGGCGGCCAGCAGCAGCGGGAAGAACGGGTCGTGGCTGGTCTCCGCGGTCCATGCGCCCGAATAGCCGGCCGCCTCCAGCTCCTTCGCCTGTGCACCCGCGTGGTGCAGGTTGGTGCCAATGCCTCCGTCGACCTTCATCGAACCCCTCCTCGTGTCGTCAGCGCACGTTAGCGACGGTGGCGACGTGTCGAAGAGGTGGCCCGACGGTCCGCTACCGTCGGACCGATGCAGCGACTCGTGGCGTGTGTGATGGTGTCGATGATGCTCGTGGTCGGCTGCGGCGACGACGGCGAGGAGAGTGGCAACGGTGGCGCGTCCTCCTCGGCCGACGGCACCACGCTGCTCGCGCTGCTCGCGTCGGTTCCCGATACTGCCGACACTCGGTTCGCCCCCGTGTCCTACGGCAGCCTCGACCGCCTGCGCGGCGGTGAGACCGCGGACTCAGCCGACGCCGACGTGGCGCTCTTGACGGCCATCTCACCGAACGCCGCGTACCTGGCTTCCATGCTCAGCAACGCCGCGGTCGATCCCGAGTTCGCGACGATGGCCGGATTCGACACCCGTGCGGTGCGGGCATCGCTGGAGTTCGGCCAGATCCCCGACCACGGTGCCGTCATCGCCGGCTCGATGGACGCCGATGCGATGGCAGCGGCGTTGCGTACCTCGCCCGGCGGCGATGCCCTCGTCGTGGCCGAGGCCGACGGCGTCACCCGCTTCGAGCTGGGTGACGACGACACCGCCTCGTTGCTCGACGCCTCGGCCGTCCGCCGGTCGGGCGAGCCGCTGCGCATGGCCCTCGCCGACGGCAGGTTGGTGTGGACGCGTTCCACCGAGCTGGTCGATGCCTGTCTCGCCGCCTCAGCAGGCACCGCGCCGTCGCTCGCCGACGATGCCGCGTACCTGGGCGTGGCGACGGCGCTCGACGCGGCAGATGCGCACTTCGCCCTCCTCGCCACGCCGCGACGCGGTGAGAGCTGGCTGCTCTCCGGTCATGGCGAGAGCTTCGTCGACGGCGTCAACGTGCTCACCGTCGCCCTCCACTACGCAGATCCCGCGGCCGCCACTGCTGCCGAGCAGGCGTTCCGTTCGCACATCCTCGACGACAGCTCAGCGGTCACCGGCGAACGGTGGGCCGACTCGCTCATCGTCACCGAGACGCGAGTCGAAGGGAACACGATGGTGGCCGTGTTGTCGGGAGCGCCGTCAGGTTTCGCGTACCGAACGGTGATGCGCGAAGAGGGATTGGTGCAGTTCTGAGCACGCTTCCGGCCGGCGAGTTCTCCGACTGGTTGCGTCGGATGGAAGCCGCGCTGCAGCGCCCGGTGGGCACCGACGTGCCGTGCGGGGCATGTGTCGGTTGCTGCTCGTCGTCGCAGTTCGTGCACATCGGCCCCGACGAGACCGACGCGCTCGCGCACATCCCCGGCGAGTTGATGTTCCAGGCGCCGCGGATGGATCGCGGTCATGTGTTGATGGGATACGACGAGCACGGCCGCTGTCCGATGCTGCGCGAGTCGGGCTGCAGCATCTACGAGCACCGCCCACGAACCTGCCGCACCTACGACTGTCGCGTGTTCACCGCCGCCGAGCTCGACCCGCTCGACGACGGGAAGCCGCTGATCGCGCAGCGCGTCGAGCAGTGGATGTTCGAGTTCGAGGACGATGAGGCGGCAGCCTTGCAGCAGGCCGTCGTGGCAGCCGCGGGGTTCGTGCGGCTGCACGCCGACGAGCTGCCTGCGGCCGTTCGGCCGGTCACGACGACGCAGCTGGCCGTCGCCGCGGTGCGCGTGCACCGCGTGTTCGTGCGGTCGGCGCCGTCAGTCGACGAAGTGATCGCCGCGCTCGAGCAGTGACGTCGCCGCCCGATCAGGCAGCGACCATCACACGTGAGCTCGGCGTTGCCGCCTCGACGAGGAGCTCGCCGAACGCACGCTCGCGTGCGACGGCCGGCTGGCTGGTGTCGGCGAGGATGTCGAGCAGGAGGGTGCAGTGACCGTCGCAGCGGAGGCTGCGCTCGGCGCGCACGATGTCGGTCTCGTGGGCGGCGATGCCGGAGTCGGCGATGCGGTGCGCCAGCGCCTGCAGCCACGCGTGGCTGCCGGCAGAGGCCCGGTCGCTGGCCGTCTCCGGGGCTGTGGGGGTGGCGGTGAGGTTCATGCATCTCACCGTACGGAACGGCGACCATTCTGTACAGCGATGATTGCTTGTACAACTGATCAGCAACGCTTATAGTGTGGCGGATGCTCCGAGACGTCGAGACCAAGCAACTCCGCGCCCTGCTGGCCGTGGCCGAGGAAGGCTCGTTCGGCCGTGCTGCTGAACGGCTGGGGTTCACGCAGTCGGCCATCAGCCAGCAGATCGCGTCGCTCGAGCGAGTGGTGGGCGACAAGGTGTTCGACCGCCCGGGCGGCCCGAAGCGAGTGGAGCTCACACCCACCGGCGAGGTGGTGCTGCGATACGCCACCTCGATGCTCGCCGAGCTGCGCATCGCGGAGGACAACCTGCGCTCGCTGCGCGCCGGTGAGGTCGGTCGGCTGGTGGTCGGCTCGTTCCAGAGCATCTCGGTCAACGTGCTCCCCACCGTGGTCGGCCAGCTCCGCTCGGAGCGCCCGGGTCTCGCGGTGCGCTGCGTGGAGGACGATGAGAACGACTCGCTCGTCGCGCGACTGCTGGCTGACGAGCTCGACCTCACGTTCCTCATCGGCGACCCGCGCCACCCCGACCTGCACACCGTCGCGTTGCTCGTCGACCCGTTCGTGCTCGTCACCCCCGGCAGTGCCGGCGCCCCCGACACCAATCCGGCGGCCCTGGATGGCGTCGCGATGATCGGGCAGTCACCGTGCGCATGCCAGCTGGCCATCGACGAGTCGCTGCGCGAGTTCGGTGTCGTGCCCGACTACGTCTTCCGCAGCAACGACAACAGTGCGGTGCAGGCCATGGTGCGCGCCGGCATGGGCTGCGCCATCTTGCCGCACCTCGCGGTCGATGCCGGCGACCCGGGGGTGGTGGTGTCGCAACTGCAGCCGCCGCTGCCACCGCGCGTCATCGTGCTCGCTCGCCGGCGCGGTCGCACGCTGCCTCCGGCGGCCGACCGCTTCGCCGAGCTCGCGATCAGCGTGTGCCAGGCGCTGCAGCTGCCCGAGTACGAGCCGCAGCTCACCGCCTGAAGCGGCTCGTCACTCGTCCTGGTCGCGCAGGAACCGTTCGAACTCGGCGGCGAGCTCGTCGCCGCTGGGCAACTCGTTCATCGCGCGGTCGAACTCGATGGTCTGCTCCTCGACCTGGTCGTAGAGCGTCTCCAGCTGCTGCACCATCGCCTGGTGCTCGTCGTTGCCGGCGACGAGCTGGTCGATGCGCAACCGCTGGATCTCGCTCTCGCGCTGCAGTTCGCTGCCGTCGATGGTGATGCCGGTGACCTCGCGCAGGCCGTCGAGCAGTGCGGCCGAGGCCGCCGGGTAGCTCATCGCGCTGACGTAGTGTGGCACCTGCACCCACACGCCGAGCGAAGCGATGCCGGCTTCGGTGAGTGCGTGCTCGAGGACCGCGCTCATGCCGGCCGGCACGTCGACGGAGTTCTTCAGGTACGGCAGGTTGGCGACCACATCGGCCGACGGCGAGCTGCTGGAGAGCCGTGGCGGGCGAGTGTGCGGCGACGCGAACGGGTACGACCCGAGCGCCACCATCTGGTACACCCCGAGCTGCAGCGCGAGTTGCGTGACCGCGCCGGCGAACGCTCGCCACTGCGAGTCGGGTTCGGGGCCGATGAGTGTGAGCACCGGATGGCCCTTCGCGTCGGCGCCCACCTTCAGCTCGATGTCGCTCCAGACCAGGCGCGTGTTCACGCCCTCGCGCAGTTCCATCGTCGGGCGGCGTGCGCGGTAGTCGATGAACGTGTCGCCGTCGAAGGTGGCGAGCGTCGTGGTGTTGCACGCGGCGTCGAGCGTTGCCATTGCCGCAGCGGCGGCTCCGCTGGCGTCGATCCATCCGGTGAGCTGCACGACCAGCACCGGTCGATCGAGCGTCGGCAGCTCGTCGTGCAGTTCGTAGCGCGCGTTCACGACAGCTGCTCCATCACGAGCGCTGCCGACGCGGCGGCGCCGTCGACCTGCGCCTTGAACGGCTCGAGCTCGGCCGCATCGCGCACACCCAGCGCGCCGCCGAGGTAGCGGGCGTACACGCCCTCGAGGATGCAGGCGAGCTTCCAGTACGCGAACGCGACGTAGAAGGGCAGGTGGGTGAGATCGCGTCCGCTCACCTCCGCGTAGCGCTGCGCGAGCTGCGCGCGGTCGAGGAAGCCCTCGGCGCTGGTGGCCGACCCGGTCCACGCCGACGCCTGGTCGTTGGGGCCGGTCCAGTACACCTGCAGCAGACCGAGGTCGGCGAGCGGATCGCCGAGCGTGCAGATCTCCCAGTCGAGCACGGCCACGACGGAGCCGTGCGCGTCGACCATGCAGTTGTCGAGCCGGTAGTCGCCGTGCACGATGGTGGCGGGGCCCTGCTCGGGGATGCTCTGCGACAGCAGGTCGTGCACGCGGTCGACGGCCGGCAGCTCACGGGTCTTCTGCTGGTTCCACTGGCCGTACCACCGCTTCAGCTGGCGAGCGATGTAGCCCTCGTGACGCCCGAGGTCGTGCAGTCCGGCAGCCTGGAGATCGACGCGGTGGATGGCGGCCATCGTGTCGACCAACGACTCGCTGGCCGCGCGACGAGCGGTGGGGGAGAGCACGGCCTCGGATGCGGCGCGATCGCGGAGCACGAAGCCGTCGACGAACCCCATCACGTAGAACGGAGCGTCGTTGACGGCCGGGTCGTCGCAGAACCCGAGTGCGGGCGCCACGGGCACGTCGGTGTGCTGCAGGCCGCTGATGATGCGGTACTCGCGGCTCATGTCGTGCGCGCTGGCCAACACGTGGCCGAGCGGCGGCCGGCGCAGCACGAACGTGGCACCGTCGGCGCCGGTGACCTTGTAGGTGAGGTTC
>JAUXQB010000262.1 GCA_030685215.1 Actinomycetota bacterium | reverse complement strand
GTCAGCACGAACGACATCCGGTTGCGGTAGCCGCCCTCCAGGTTGATGCACACCTTGGCCGTCGGCGGTGCGGGGGTGCCCCTGACGCCGCTGATGCGAACACGGTCGTCGCCCACTTGCGCGAGCTGGATCGTGTCGAAGAGGGTGACGACGTCGGGGTTGGCGTACGCGGGCGATCCGATCTCGTAGAGGAGCTGGGCGGTGACCGTGCCGACGCTGACGACGCCGCCGGTGCCAGGGTGCTTGGTGATGATCGACGAACCGTCGGCTTCCACTTCGGCGATCGGGAAGCCGAGGGGCAACGTCGGGTCGGGGATCTCCTCGAACCACGAGTAGTTGCCACCCGTGGCCTGCGTGCCGCACTCGATGACGTGACCCGCCACCACCGCGCCGGCGAGCGCGTCCCAATCGTCGGGGCTCCAGCCGTGCCACCACGCGGCCGGCCCGACCACGAGTGCGGCATCGGTGACGCGACCGCACACCACCACGTCGGCGCCGGCGCGGAGCGCGGCGGCGATGCCCCAGCCGCCGAGGTACGCGTTGGCACTCACCGGGTCGCCAGTGAGCGGCGCTCCGGTGTCGAGGTGGTTCAACTGTGGGCGCAGCTCGGCGATGCGCGGCATCAGGTCGTCGCCCTCCACGTGTGCGACCTTCACGTCGAGATCCAGCTTGGCGGCGATCTGGCGCACCTTCTCGGCGCAGCCGGCAGGGTTGAGGCCGCCCGCGTTGGTGACCACCTTGATGCCACGCTCGACGCAGGTGGCGAGCACCTGCTCCATCTGCAGCAGGAACGTGCTCGCGTATCCGGCCTCGGGGTTGCGCAGGCGCTGCTTGTGGAGGATGAGCATCGTCAGCTCGGCCAGCCAGTCGCCGGTGAGCACGTCGATGTCGCCGCCATCGACCATCTCCTTCGCGGCCGACAGGCGGTCGCCGAAGAATCCGCTGCAGTTGGCGATGCGTACCGGTGGACGATCGGTGGCGCTCATGACGGATCGACGAGGAGGAGCGGCTGGCCGCCGTCGAGCTGCTGGCCGGGTTGCACGAACACCTCACCCACCACGCCCGCGTGCGGCGACACGACCTGGTGCTCCATCTTCATCGCCTCGATGGTGAGCAGCGGCTGGCCGGCGAGCACCTCGTCGCCCGTCGCCACCAGCACGGCGATCACGCGGCCGGGCATCGGCGAGACCGTGGAGCCGGTGCGTCCGGCCTCGTCGGGCGACACGAACCGCGGCGGCACGCGGAACGCGAACCGGCCGCCACCGACGTGCACGGTGTCGTCGATGACGGCCGTCGGGGTGTGGGCGATGGTGTCGCGGGTGAACGAGTCGAGGTCGATCGGCGCGTCGTCGACGACGAGCGTGGCCAGGCGGTCGGCACGGTCGAAGGCGTACTGCACCACATGCGTGCCCACGGCCTGCGTGTGCAGCTGCGACGAGTTGTTGCGCCATCCGATCGGGAACCGGCCGGCACGAGCATCGACCAGCGCGAGCGCGGCAGCCGCCACCGCGAGCGGGTCGGGAGCGGGACCGGTGCCGAGGTCTTGCCGGTCGAGCCAGCCGGTGTCGAGGCCGGGCCCGGTGGGTGCGTCGACCTCGCAGAGCTGCGCGAGCAGGTGCAGCAGCAGCGGCCGGTTGGTGGTGGGCCCGTGCAGCGTGGCGCCGTCGAGCGCGACGATGAGGCGGCGGGCGGCCTCCGCGCGAGTGGCGCCGTGCGCGATGACCTTCGCGATCATCGAGTCGTAGTGCGCCGGCACTTCGTCGCCCGACTCGACCGCGCTGTCGACACGCACGCCGGGCACGTGCGGCCACGTGAACGCGTGGAACACCCCTGAGCTGGGCAGGTACCCGTGGTACGGGTCTTCTGCGCACAGGCGCACCTCGATGGCGTGGCCGTGCAGCGGCACCTCCACCAGCAGGTCGGCGGGGATCGGGTGCCCGCCGGCGATCGCCAACTGCAGCGCCACCAGGTCGACGCCGCACACTGCTTCGGTGACCGGGTGCTCGACCTGCAGGCGGGTGTTCATCTCGAGGAACCAGAAGTTGCCGTCGCGGTCGAGCAGGAACTCGACGGTGCCGGCCCCGACGTAGCGCACCGCGCATGCGGCGGCCACGGCCGCGCCCTCCATGCGCACGCGCAGGTCGCCGCTGACCGCCGGCGACGGTGCTTCCTCGAGCACCTTCTGGTGCCGACGCTGGATGGTGCAGTCGCGTTCGTGCAGCGCGATGACGTTGCCGTGCGTGTCGGCCAGAACCTGGATCTCCACGTGACGCGCACCTTCGAGGTAGCGCTCCACGAACACCGTCGCGTCGCCGAACGACGACAGCGCCTCCCGCTCGGCGGCGGCGATGGCGTCGGCGAGCTCGTCGCCACTGCGCACGATGCGCATGCCGCGCCCGCCGCCTCCGGCCGACGCCTTCACCAGCGCGGGCAGCCCGACCTCCTCGAGCGACTCGACGGTGTTGTCGGGAGCCACCGGCACCCCGTGCGAGCGCATCAGCGCCTTCGCCTCGATCTTCGACCCCATGGCTGCGATGGCCGACGGTGGCGGGCCCACCCACACCAACCCGGCGTCGACGACCTGCTGAGCGAACGCGGCGTTCTCGGAGAGGAAGCCGTAGCCGGGGTGGATGGCGTCGGCGCCGGCACGCAGTGCCGCGGCGATGACGAGGTCGCCGCGCAGGTAGGTGTCGGCCGAGGCCGTGCCCGGCAGTCGCACGGCGGTGCGCGCCTCGCGGACGAACGCGGCACCGGCGTCGGCGTCGCTGAACACGGCGACGGTGTCGAGCGCCTGGTCTCGACAGGTGCGGAAGATGCGGCGCGCGATCTCGCCGCGATTCGCGACGAGCACGGAACGAATGGTGGTCATCTCGCTCACATCCTGAACACGCCGTAGCCGCGGGTGCCGGTGATGGGTTGGTTGTCGATGACGCTGAGGCACATGCCGAGCACGGTGCGCGTGTCGCGTGGGTCGATGATGCCGTCGTCGTAGAGCTTGCCGCTCATGAACATCGCCAGCGACTCGCGCTCGATCTGGTCCTCGATCATCGCCCGCATCGCGGCGTCGGCCTCCTCGTCGAACGGCTTGCCCATGCTGGCCGCCGACTCGCGCCCGACGATGCTCATCACACCGGCGAGTTGCGCCGGCCCCATCACCGCGCTCTTCGCGTTGGGCCAGGCGAACAGGAAGCGCGGCCCGAACGCTCGCCCGCACATGCCGTAGTTGCCGGCGCCGTAGGAGGCGGCCATGTTGATGGTGAGGTGCGGCACGCGGCTGTTGCTGACCGCGTTGATCATCTTCGAGCCGTCCTTGATGATGCCGCGCTGCTCGAACTCCTTGCCCACCATGTAACCGGTGGTGTTCTGCAGGAACACGAGCGGTGTGTCGATCTGGTTGGCGAGCTGGATGAACTGCGCGGCCTTCTCGCTCTCCTCGCTGAACAGCACACCGTGGTGGTTGGCGAGGATGCCGATCGGGTAGCCGTGCAGCTCGGCGAACCCGGTGACGAGCGAGGTGCCGTAGAGCGGCTTGAACTCGTCGAAATCGCTGTCGTCGACGATGCGGGCGACCACGTCGCGCGGGTCGAACGGCACCTTCGGGTCCGCGCTCGGGATGCCGAGCAACTGCTCCGGGTCGTACTTCGGTGGACGTCCGGCGCCACGGGCACCTGGCCCGGTCTTGCGGTGGTTGATGCGCTTGATGATCTGCCGGCCGAGGCGGATGGCGTCGAGCTCGTCGACCGCGAAGTAGTCGGCCAGCCCGCTGATGCGCGCGTGCATCTCCGCGCCGCCGAGGCTCTCGTCGTCGCTGTCCTCGCCGGTGGCCATCTTCACCAGCGGAGGGCCGCCGAGGAACACCTTCGACCGCTCCTTGATCATCACCACGTAGTCGCTCATACCCGGCACGTACGCGCCGCCGGCGGTGGAGTTGCCGAACACGATGCTCACCTGTGGGATGCCGGCCGCACTGGCGTTGGTGATGTCGCGGAACCCGCGGCCACCCGGGATGAAGATCTCGCTCTGCGTCGGCAGGTCGGCCCCGCCGGACTCGGTGAGCGCGATGGTGGGCAGATGGTTCTCGCGGATGATCTCGTTGGTGCGCAGGTTCTTCTTCAGCGTGTACGGGTTGCTCGCGCCGCCGCGCATGGTGGGGTCGCTGCCGGTGATCATGCACTCGACGCCTTCCACCACCCCGATGCCGGCCACGGCGCCCGCGCCGACCGGGAACTGGCTGCCCCACGCGGCCAACGGAGAGAGCTCGAGGAACGGCGAGTCCTGATCGAGCAGCGCTTCGATGCGTTCGCGCACGAGCATCTTGCCGCGCTGGCGGTGACGGGCGATGTACTTCTCGCCGCCGCCGAGGTTCACCAGTCTCAGCTGCTCGTCGTGCGCAGTCAGCTGTGCGAGCAGCGCCTCACGGTTGGCCTGGTAGGCGTCGCTGTTCGGGTTCACACGGTCGGGCAGCACGGGCACGTCAGCCACCTCCTCCGGCAGCCCAGTCGGGTGGCCGCTTCTCCGCGAACGCGCGCATGCCCTCGGCGGCCTCGTCGGAGCGGAACAGTGCTTCGCTGAGCGTGGTCATCTCGGCCATGGTGGGCTGCGCCTGGCGGAGCACTCGCTTGGTGGCCGCGACCGCCTTGGGCGCGCCGGCGAGGATGCCCGCCACCAGCCCGGCCACGGTGGCGGCCACGTCGTCGGTCACGTGGGTGATCAGTCCCATGTCCTTCGCGGTCGCGGCATCGAACGTCTCACCGGTGAGGAACGGCGCGGCCAGCTTGCTCCAGCCGCAGCGAGCGAGGATGGGCACGCTGATGATGGCGGGCGCGACGCCGATGCGCACCTCCGTGAACGCGAACGTGACCGCGCTGTTCACCACGACCAGGTCGCACGCGGCCATGATGCCCACGCCGCCGGCGCGCACCGGGCCGTCGACCGCGGCGATGGTGGGCGCGGCCATGGTGCCCAACCGCTCGATGGCGCTCGCCATCGGGTTGCCCGCGGCCTGCGAACCGGGCTCGGCCGTGGCGCGCTCCTTGAGATCGGCGCCCGCGCAGAACACCGGTGCGGTGTGCGTGAGCACCACCGCGCGCACGTCGGGCTGCTCGGCTCGATCGAGTGCCAGGTTCAGCTCGGTGACCAGTTGGCGCGACAGTGCGTTGCGATTCGCCGGCGAGTCGAGCGTGATGGTGGCGACGCCGCGCTCGACGCTGCAATGGACCAGTTCCCCCACCCGGCCGACTGTAGCCAGCCGCACCGGCCTCCCCATCCCCCGACCGCCCCACCCATCCGAGTGCCACACGACCATCCGAGTGCCAGCGCGCCATCCGAGTGCCACACGACCATCCGAGTGGCAGCGTGCACCCCGGTGGGCCGCTGACACTCGGATGGTCGGGAGTGTCGAGTCAGCGGCGAGCGAGGAGGATGAACTCCGGCGAATCCGGCTGGACACTCGAACCGTCCCACTTGCCGAGCACGGACTCCACCTGGAAACCGGCTGCGGCGAGCGCCGACGTGATCTCGTCGAGCCCGCGGAACCGCAGCGTCTCCTGTGCGACGACGTGCTCGCCGTTCGGCAGCAGGGTGTGTGCCTCGTGGGTCTCGGTAGGTGCGTCGGGGTTGCCGGTCACCTCGATCACCTC
>JAUXQB010000247.1 GCA_030685215.1 Actinomycetota bacterium | reverse complement strand
GACGATGGCGAGCACCGCGGCCCCTCGGCCGCGGGCCAGGTCGACCGTGCGGTTGGTGTCGGTGGTGGTGCCGCTCTGGCTGACCGCGACGACGAGCGTGTCGGACATGTCGAGCCGCAGATGGAACCCGGAGAGCTCGGTGGCCGTGATGTGGTCGACGTCGATCGAGCCGCCGACCAGACCGTCGAGCACAGCGGCCATGCTGCGCCCGGCGACGGCGGCAGTGCCCTGGCCGATGACGCGCACCTTCGTGATCGACCCGTCGGCCAGTCGGGCGCGAATGGCCGATGGCAGCGCGCGTTCGCCCACCTCCGCGCGCAGGCCCTCGGGCGTGTCGAGGATCTTGCCGCGCAGCGTCTTGCGGAAGCTGCCGGGTGCCTCGCCGATCTCCTTCAACAGGAAGTGCGGTGCGTCGCCACGGTCGATGTCGCGGGTGGTGACCTGTGCGGTGACGATCTCCGAGGCATCGATCGGCAACGGCGTGCCGTCGTACGCCATGCGGTGCACGCCGTCGAGCGTGCCGGCACCCGCGCCGTCGAGCACGAACACCTGACCGCGACTGCCCGAGGCCGACTCGGTCTCGCCGTCGACGCGCACGAACTGCATGGTCTCCTCGACCACGCCGTACGGTTCGCTGGCCACGATGAACATGTCGTCGCCGAGGCCCACGTAGAGCGCCTGGCCGCTGCCGCGCAGCGCCAGGTACACCTGATCCGGCATGTCGGCCGACGCGGCAGCGATGGCGACGCTGCCCTCGAACTCGGCAACGGTGCGGCGGAACGCCTCGCCCAGCGCGATGCCCTCGACAGCGTGGATGGCCATGACCGCGGGGATGACCTTCGCGTCGGTGGTGATGGGGCCGGCGATGCGCAGGCCGTGGGTGACCTTGATGTCGGCGTGGTTGTCGACGTCGCCGTTGAGTACCGCCACCGTGTACGGCTGGTTCACTGCCTGTTCGGCGCCGCTCTGCTCGACCTGCTCGCCGTTGACCGGGTGGCAGTTGGGTTCGCTGATGATGCCGACGCTGGCCCACCGTGTGTGGCCGAGCACCGACACCCTTGCATCGGGTTGCGCGAGCGCGAGTCGCAGGAGGCCATCGGACTGCACCGCGGCGCGCAACGCCTTCACGTTGTCGCCGAGCTCGCCGATCTCGGCCGCCGCCTTGTAGACGAACCCGAGGCGATCGCCGGCCACGCGCACGCTGCCGGTCTGGAACAGCGGATCGTTGCTGCGCGCCGCGACGGCCGCCGCCACCGACGGTGCAGCCAGATCGAGGCCGTGGTTCCACACGAGCACGTGGAGGCCGGCGCTGTCGCGGCCGCGCACCTCCATGCGGTCGATGGCGCTGAGGCCCTGCTGGATGGCCAGGTAGCCGGCGATCGCGGCCGCGCCTGCGTCGCGACCGGAGAAGTCGGCGACCGCGTCGGCAGTACGGATGCGGTCCTTGCGCACCGCCCACACCGCGTCGCGCACCGCCAGCAGCTCGGCATTGATGTGCTCGATGTCGTCGGGCGAGAGGGCCACCCCGGCTTCGAGCTCGTCGTCGCGATCCGCGATGCGACCGTCGAGCTGATCGAGCCGCGCGACGATGCCGGCGATCAGCTCACGGCGGCCCGCCAGCGCCAGCATTCCCGGCACACCGTGCAGCTGCCGGTCGACCTGTGCCACCAGCGCGGCGGATTCGGTGAGGGTGGCTGCGGCTACCGCGCGGTCGAGCAGCGCCACGATGTCGCCGGCCACTGGAATGGGCCGGGTACTGGGCCGGGAGACGATCGCGACGATGCCACACATGCTGCACAGGCTACCGATGGCGTGCGACCGGGAACCGTCAGGACTTCGTCTCGCTCGCGTCAGCCGAAGCGGGCGCGGACCACTGCGGCCAGGTCGTCGGCGACCTGTTGCGCGAGTGGCTGAGTGGCGGCTTCGACCATCACTCGGATGAGCGGCTCGGTGCCGCTGGCGCGCACCAGGATGCGCCCGTCGCCGGCGAGCCCGTCGGCGGCCGCTGCGATCTCCGCCGCCATCTCCTCCGCCGCCCGCGGGTGTCGGTCGCGGACCCGCACGTTGACGAGCACCTGCGGATAGCTGGTCATCACGTCGGCGGCCAGTTCGGCGAGGGGCCGGTGATGCCCGTGCACGTACTGTGCCAGTCGCAGACCGGCCAACAGACCGTCGCCGGTGGTGGCGAGGTCGCGGTAGATGATGTGACCGCTCTGCTCACCGCCGACACTGAAGCCACCGGCGTCGAGCGCCTCCAGCACGTAGCGATCGCCCACCGCGGTGGTGGCCACGTGGATGCCGGCGGCCGCCATCGCCTTGTGGAAGCCGAGGTTGCTCATCACGGTGACCACCACCGTGTCGTGGTGCAGCGCACCCTCCTCGCGCAGCAGCAGCGCCGCCAACGCGATGAGCCGGTCGCCGTCGACCACGTTGCCGAGATGGTCGACCGCGATCACCCGGTCGCCGTCGCCGTCGAACGCGAGGCCGAGCGCGGCGCGGTGCGACATCACCGCTGCGGCCAGCGAGGCCGTGTGCGTGGCCCCGCACTGGTCGTTGATGTTGCGGCCGTCGGGCGTGTCGTGGATGACGACGGTGTCGGCGCCGAGCGCGCGGAACACCTCCGGAGCGACCTGCGACATCGCGCCGTTGGCACAGTCGAGCACCACGCGCATGCCGGCGAGCGAGCCGCCGAGACTGACCAGGTGCTCGCCGTACAGGTGTGCCGCCCCGTGTGCCGGCACCACCGAGGGCGGCATCGGCAGCTCCAACTGCAGCAGCGCCTCGATCGCGCGCTCCACGTCGTCGGAGAGCTTCTCTCCACCGGGGGCGAAGAACTTCACGCCGTTGTCGCGCCACGGGTTGTGCGACGCGGTGATCATCGCCGCCGGCACTCCCTGTTCGGCCGACGACCACGCCAGCGCCGGAGTGGGCACCACGCCCATCGACACCGGATGCCCACCGGCGGCGGCGAGTCCGGCGGCCACCGCAGCCTCGAGCACCGGCCCCGACTCACGCGTGTCGCGCCCGATGAGCCACGTACCACTGCCGAGCACCTCGGCGGCCGCGCGAGCCAGCGCGGCCACGTACTCGGGCGTGAGCACCGTGAGCGCCTCCGCGCGCACGCCGTCGGTGCCGAACTTCAGCGACACGAGCGTGCCATGGAACGCTGCTGCTGAAGGATCAGCGCTTGGTGTACTGCTTGGCCTTACGGGCCTTGACGAGACCGTACTTCTTGCTCTCCTTGCGACGCGGGTCGCGAGTGAGCAGGCCGGCCTTCTTCAGCGCCGGACGGGCCTCGGGGTCGAGCTCGACGAGCGCACGGGCGATGCCCATGCGCAGGGCGCCGGCCTGGCCGCTGATGCCGCCGCCGTGCATGGTGGCATCGACGTCGTAGGTCTCTTCCACGTTCATCACGCGCAGAGCTTCGGTGACGACCATCCGCTGCATGGCAGTGGGGAAGTACTCGTCGAACGCCTTGCCGTTGATGGTGTGGACGCCGGTGCCCGGGCGGAGGCGGGCGCGAGCCACTGCTTCCTTGCGACGACCGGTGGTTTGGGTGAGCGGCTTGGTGGCCATGTGTGTCGGTACCTTCCGGCGCTTCAGCGGGCCTTGGCCGCGGGGAGTTCGAGCGTGACAGGGTTCTGGGCGGCGTGCGGGTGCTCGGGACCTGCGTACACCTTCAGCTTCTTGATCTGCTCGCGACCGAGCGGACCGTGGGGCAGCATGCCGCGGACGCTGCGACGGACGGCCTCGGCCGCATCGCGCTCCATCAGGTGCTGGTAGGTCTCGCTCTTGATGCCACCCGGATACCCAGTGTGCCGGTAGACACCCTTGTTGGCGGCCTTGTTCTTGGTGAGCACCACCTTGGCGGCATTGACGATGACGACGTGGTCGCCGGAGTCGATGTGGGGGGCAAAGGTGGGCTTGTGCTTGCCGCGCAGCAACCGAGCAGTCTCGGTGCACAGACGGCCGAGCACGAGGTCTTCGGCGTCGATCACGTGCCATGCACGCGTGATCTCGCTGGCCTTCGGGCTGTAGGTAGTCATTGCTTCGTCCTTCACACGAATACGCCGGGCCCGCCTGCCCGTTGCCACACCCGCCGTGAACGGCTGACGTGACGCCAGAACGGCTGCCAGGGAACCGTGAAATGATACGGGCATCGCGCAGAAACCGGCAAGCTCGCTCGCGGAATGCGCGCGATTTCATCTGTCAGTCGTAGCCGACTTCCCACAGCACGAGACCGTGCGGAGGGGCAACCTGTCCGGCCAGCTGCCGATCTCGCTGCACCAGGATGCCGCGCACGTCGCCTGCGTGCAGCTTGCCGCGACCGACGTCGACCAGCGTGCCGACGATCGAGCGCACCATCTGGTGGCAGAACGCGTTGGCCCTGATCTCGAAGCGGAGCAGGCCGGTGGTGTCGCCCGGCACTCGCTTCCAGTCGGCGGAGTACACACGTCGGCGCAGCGAGGCCGGCTGCTCGCCCGGCTCCTCCTTCGGCCGCCGGCAGAACGAGCTGAAGTCGTGCTCGCCGATGAGCGGGTCGCACGCCAGCTGCATGCTGGGCAGGTGCAGCGGTTCGGTGACGTGCCATGCGGTGCGGGCCACGAACGGATCCGGTTCGCGCTGGCTGAGCACGTGGTAGCGGTACTGCCGATAGGTGGCGTCGAAGCGCGCGTGGAAGTCGGGATCGGCCGCCCACGCGATGTCGCGGATGGCGATCTGCGGGCCGCACATGCGGTTGACGCGCCGCTGCAGGTTCTCCAGGTCGACGCCTTCGGGCAGGCTCAGACTGATGACCTGGCCCCAGCCGTGCACGCCGGCATCGGTACGACCCGCCCCCACCAGATCCGACTGACGTTGCAGGATGCGCTCGATCGACCCGCGTAGCTCTCCCAGCACCGTGCGGACGCCGGGTTGCTCGGCGAACCCGGAGAGTTCCGTGCCGTCGTAGGCGACCGTGAATCGAGCTCGCCGCATCACGACCCCCAGCCTATGGTTCGCAGCCCGGCGACGGGGCTACGCGGCAGGCGCCAACGCGTCGGCGGCGGGGGCACTCGCGGTGGCCACCAACACTGCGGCGAGCTGATCCCATCGGGCCTGGTGGTCTGCTGCCGACGCGCCGTTGAGGATGAGCACGAACTCGACCTCGTCGGCGCCCACCATGAAGTAGCCGCTCAACGACTTCACCTCGCTCAAGGTGCCGGTCTTGCCCTGCAGCACGTCGGCCAACCCCGCGCCGGTGAACGAGTCGACGAGCGTGCTGCCGGCCTGCCCGCCGCGGGCGAGTCCTGCGCCCAGCGGGTCGGTGGCGCTGCCGCGGATGAGCACCGCAGCGAGCGCGGCACACGTCAGCTGGTTGTCGCGGCTGAGCCCGGAGCCGTCGGTGAACACGACGCCGGCGGTCGCGACCCCCCACTCGGTGAGCCGATCGAGGAACACACTCAGCCCGCTCGCCCGGCTGCCCTGCTGCGACGCCACGAACCCGATCTCCTTCACCAGCATCTCGGCGGTGAGGTTGTCGCTCGTCGTCAGCATCTCTTGGAGGATGCTGGTGAGCGGTGCGGACGTGATGCTCGCGAGCACCGCCTGCCCCGCCGGGGCAACGGCGACGCCCGACCCGTCGTCCACCTCGATGCCACGCTCGGCGAGCAGCGCGACGAACGTCGCTGCCGCACTGGCGGTGGGCTCCGAGCCGCGCGCCCCCGACGAGGTGTACGAGTCGTTGATCACCAGAGCGCCCACCGGCGCCCCGTCGGGGCTGGCGATGATGTCGTCGCTCCAGCCCGGCGGAAACCGTTCGTCGTCGTAGCGACTCCCGTCGCCGAGCACCCGCCCGGAGATGCGGGTGACACCCGCTGCGGCGAGTGCGTCGGCGAGCAGGTTCACGTCGGTCACGTGGAACGGCGGGCGCTTGCGGCCGGCCGCGGCCTCCGTGTACCAGCGCTCGCTGAGCACCGGGTCGCCACCACCGACCACGTACACGTCGCCGTCGATCACGCCGTCGACCGGTGTCGGGCCGACGACGGTGGTGGTGAACGTGTGCCCGGGCCCGAGCACCTCGAGCGCCACCGCAGCGGTGATGATCTTCACGTTGCTCGCCGGGATGAGCGGCTGGTCGACGTTGTGGTTCACGACCACGCGGTCGTCGAGTCCGAGCACCAGGCACGACGAACCGTCGAGCGAGCCGGCCAGCGCGGCCGCGGATCCGAGCAGCAGGTCGCGGCGACGATCGTCGGCCAGGGCATCGGGCGCGCGCCGGGCCGACAGCAGCGGGGTGGCCAACGCCGCGGGAAGCGTCACCGGCACCGAGCTCTCGGGTGGCGCGATCGACTCAGCGGGAGACTGCGCACGGGCGAACACGACGAGCCCACCGAGCGCCAACGCGGGGACGAGCGCCAACGCAGCCAGCACCACCACGGGACGTCGAGCGGGGCGGGCCATGATGCATCAGGATACGAGACCCGATGCGCGGGCGGTCGGCACCTCGTCGGGAACGCGAACGAGCGCCGCCCGAAGGCGGCGCTCGTGACGCGAGTGCTGAGTGCAGCCGGCCGTGGCCGGCGCGGGTCAGACGAGCTCGATGCGAGCCATCTGGGCGTTGTCGCCCTGACGCGGGCCGAGCTTGAGGATGCGCAGGTAGCCACCGTTGCGCTCCGTGTAGCGAGGAGCGACTTCGTTGACCAGCTTGTGGGTCATCTCCTTGTCGCCCAGGTAGCCCTGGATCTGGCGGATGCGGTGCACGCGCATCGGGCCTTCGTCCTGTGCCTTCTTGGCCTTGGTGATGAGCTTCTCGGCGATGGGACGCAACGCCTTGGCCTTGGCCTCGGTGGTCACGATGGCCTCGGCGGCGATCAGCGACGCGGTCAGGTTGGCCATCATCAGTCTCTGGTGTTGCGAGCTGCCACCGAAGTTGCGGGCTCGACGCGGTGTTGCGGGCATGACGTGATTCTCCTCTTACGGCTTCTGTTGCTCAACCGCGCAGCGTCAGGCCGCGCTCGTCGAGCTTCTGCTTCACTTCGTCGAGGCTCTTCTGCCCGAAGTTGGTGATGTTCAGCAGGTCGTCTTCGTTCTTCGTGAGCAGTTCGCCCACCGTGTTGATCTGGGCGCGCTTCAGGCAGTTGCGCGGGCGCTCCGACAGATCGAGGTCTTCGATGGGGAGGTCGAGGTCAGGCGAGGTGCTGGCCGTGCTGGCCACTTCGCCGAGCTCGAGGCCCTGCGGCTCGTCGCTGAGGTTGGCCACCAGGTCGACCAGCGAACGCAGCGTGGCGCCAGCCGAGGCCAGTGCCTCGCGGGGCGTGATGCTGCCGTCGGTCTCGATGTCGATGATGAGGCGCTCGTAGTTCGTGCTCTGCTCCACGCGAGTGGGCTCGATCTCGAACATCACGCGGCGCACCGGCGAGAAGATGGCATCGATCGGCACGACGCCGATGGTGCGGTTCTGGGTCTCACGGTCGCTCGACAGGTAGCCGCGGCCGAGGCCGACGGTGAGGTCGACCGCGAGGCGGGCCTTCGAGTTCAGCGTGGCGATGTGGAGGTCCTTGTTGAGGATCTCGATCTCGCTCGGGCACTTGATGTCGCCGGCGGTGATGGTGGCCGGGCCACGCACGTCGAGGCGGAGGGTGATCTCCTCGTCGGCCGACGAGGTGACGACGATGTCCTTGATGTTGAGGATGACGTCGGTGACGTCTTCGCTCACACCCTGGATGGTGTCGAACTCGTGCAGCGCGTCGTCGAAACGAACCGCCGTGATGGCGGCGCCGGGAATGCTGGACAGCAAGGTGCGGCGCAGCGAGTTGCCGATCGTGTGGCCGAAGCCAGGCTCGAGCGGGCCGACCGCGAAACGCTGACGCGTGTCGTGGTCGTCGCCGATTGCTTCGACTGTGGGGCGCTGAATGACGAGCATGTTTGCCTCTGTGCGGGGAAGGTGGCCGGGATTACTTGGAGTACAGCTCGACGATGAGCGACTCGCGGACGGGGACGTCGATGTGGTCGCGCTGGGGCAGATCGCGGACGGTGACCTGCTTGCCACCATCGCCCTGCTCCAACCAGCCCACGACCGAACGGTCGAGCACGTCGAGGTTGTGTTGCACGATGATCATCGCCTGGGCCTTGGGCGACAGGCTGATGACGTCGCCCTTCTTGACCCGGTAGCTGCGGATGTCGACGCGCTTGCCGTTGACCTGGATGAGGCCGTGGCTGACGAACTGTCCGGCCTGCGGACGGGTGCTGGCCCAGCCGGCGCGGTAGACGATGTTGTCGAGCCGCTGCTCGAGCAGACGCAGCAGGTTCTCACCGGTGGGGCCCTGCAGACGCACGGCCTCTTCGTAGGTGTTGCGGAACTGACGCTCGAGGACGCAGTAGATGTACTTCGCCTTCTGCTTCTCCTGCAGCTGGGCGAGGTACTCGCTCGGGTTGCCACGACGACGAGTACGACCGTGCGCACCCGAGGGGAACGGACGACGCTCGAGTGCCTTGCGGCCCTTCTCGTTCTCGTAGATGTTGATGCCCAGGCGGCGCGAGATGCGCACCTTGGGGCCGGTGTAACGAGCCATGTGATCAGGTCCTGCGGCGCTTCGGCTGACGGCAGCCGTTGTGGGGTACGGGGGTGACGTCCTTGATCGAGGTGACCTCGATACCGGTGTTCTGGATGCTGCGGACTGCAGTGTCGCGACCCGAACCCGGGCCCTTCACCTGCACTTCCACGCGACGCAGACCGTGCTCCATCGCTGCACGAGCTGCCTTTTCGGCGGCCATCTGTGCGGCGAACGGGGTGCTCTTGCGAGACCCCTTGAAGCCCACACCGCCGGAGGACGCCCACGAGATGACGTTGCCTTCGGTGTCGGTGATGGAGACGATGGTGTTGTTGAACGAGCTCTTGATGTGAACGACACCGTTGGTGACGTTCTTGCGCTCGCGCTTGCGGGGGCGGCGACCGCCCGGCTTCGGCTTCGCCATTACTTCCTCACAGCCTTCTTCTTGTTGGCGACGGTCTTCTTCGGGCCCTTACGGGTACGAGCGTTGGTGTGGGTGCGCTGACCACGGACGGGCAGGCCCTTGCGATGGCGCACGCCCTGGTAGCACTGGATCTCGATCTTGCGCTTGATGTCCTGCGCCACGTCGCGGCGCAGGTCGCCCTCGACAGTGATGTTGGCATCGACCCATGCACGGATCTTGTTGACTTCGTCCTCGGTGAGGTTGCGGACCCGCTGGTTGGGGTCGAGGCCCGTGTCGGCACAGATGCGCTGCGCCGTGGGCTTGCCGATACCGAAGATGTAGGTGAGCGAAATTTCCAACCGCTTCTCGCGGGGAATGTCGACGCCGGAAATACGTGCCATCGTGCGATCTTCTCTTTCAGCCCTGGCGCTGCTTGTGACGGGGGTTCTCACAAATCACCCGAACGGCGCCATGGCGACGGATGACCTTGCACTTCTCGCAAATTTTCTTGACGCTCGGTCGAACCTTCATGGTGACGTGCCTTCGTTGTTCGGTGTTCGTGACGTGGGAACTCGTCGGGGGTGACGAGGACGGACTACTTGTATCGATACGTGATACGACCGCGGGTGAGGTCGTACGGAGTGAGCTCTACCTGCACTTTGTCGCCGGGCAGAATGCGGATGTAGTGCATTCGCATCTTCCCGGAGATGTGCGCCAGGACCTTGTGGCCATTTTCGAGTTCCACCCGGAACATTGCGTTCGGGAGCGATTCGTTGATCGTGCCTTCCAGCACAATGGCGTCGTCTTTCGGCTTGGGCAGAACAGCCTCCTCGATCGGTGGGATCAGATGACCCGGGCGAGTGGAGGCGTGACAGCGCACGACAAGGCTCGCAAGGGCCGAGGTGCAATGCTACCGCCCCGCGCGGACAACGCCAAGCCCTTGTCGCGCGAATCGCGAATACCCGTGCGCGCATCGTAGCGCTCGTAAATCACCGGGGCGGGGACGTTCGGGCGCGGGAGACTCTGCGCATGTCGACCGCGACTTCCCGGTGGCGCGCACTCGGTGCGCTGATGCGGCCCGACGCCCGACGATGGACGGGCCTCGGGCTCCTCGTCGCGCTCAGCTCCGGATTCTCCCTGGCCGGACCGCTGGTCGTGCGTCGCATCATCGACCTCGCCGGCGAGGGCGGCACGGCCGCCGAGCTCACCTCGCTGGCCCTCGTGTTCCTCGGGTTGGCCGTGGCCACGCAGATCATCCTGGTGATCGTGTCGTGGTTCTCCACCGTCACCGCGTGGCACACCACCAACCAGATCCGGCTCCAGCTGGCCGAGCACGTGCTCGGACTCGACCACGAGTTCCATCGCCGCCACACGCCCGGCGAACTGATCCAGCGCGTCGACGGCGACGTCACCTCGGTGAGCGACTTCCTCGGTCGCGTCGTGCCCCGGGTGGCGGGCGCGGCCGCGATGGTGTTGGGCATGTTGGGCGTGCTGTTCGTGGTCGACTGGCGGCTGGCGCTCGGGTCGTCGGTGTACGTCACCGTCGCCGCGGGCACCATCGTGCGCGGTCGCCACCGAGCCGTGGGCGAGAGCACCGAGGAGATGGGGTCGTACGCGCAGCTCTACGGCGGCATCGAGGAGCGCCTCACCGCCGCCGAAGACCTCCGCGCCAACGGCGCCGGCGCGCACGCGATGTGGCGGTTCGTGGAGGAGAGCTCCGACGCGATGAACAGCTCGGTGCGCAGGGAGTCGGCGTTCCTGCGGCTGTGGTGGGCGGTGCAGGGATCCGTCGCCGTCGGTTCGGCAGTGTCGCTGATCGCCGGCGCCGTACTGGTCACCAACGGCTCGATCACGCTCGGCACCGCGTTCCTCATGTTCCAGTACGTGCTGCTGCTCGAGCGGCCGCTGGAGGACGTGGTGCAGCAACTCGAGGTGGTGCAGAAGGCCAACGGGGCGATGGTGCGGGTGATCGACCTGCTCGCCGTGCAACCAACAATCCTCGACATCGGCACCTCTTCCCCCGCTGCCGGACCGCTCGCCGTCGAGTTCGACGGCGTCTCCTTCGAGTACGCCGACGAGACCGACGACTCCACCGCGGACGACACGTTCAACGACACGGAACGCGTGCTGCACGATCTCTCGTTCACCCTCGCCGCCGGCCGATCGATGGGCATCGTCGGCCGCACCGGCAGCGGCAAGACCACGCTCTCGCGCCTGCTGCTGCGGCTGGTCGAGTCGACTCACGGCGAGCTGCGGCTCGGCGGCGTTCCCATCGCCGACATCCCGATGACCGAACTGCGTCGCCGGGTGGCCATGATCCCGCAGGAGGTCGAGCTGTTCAGCGGCACCGTGCGCGACAACGTCACGCTGTTCGATCCGCAGCCCACCGATGCGCAGGTCGAGCACGCGCTCGGCCGAGTCGGGCTCGGGGCGCTCGTCGCCGGCGGCATCCATCGCGAGCTGGGCGCCGGCGGGGCGGGCTTGTCGGCGGGCGAGGCGCAGCTGCTCGCGCTCGCCCGTGTGTGGTTGCGCGAGCCCGACCTGGTGGTGCTCGACGAGGCCACCGCACGCGTCGACCCCGCGACGGAGGCGCGGCTGGAGGTCGCCATCGCCGAGATGATGCGCGGCCGCACCACCATCGTCATCGCGCACCGGCTGCGCACGCTGCGGCACGTCGACGAGATCCTCGTGCTCGATCACGGTGTGATCGTCGAGCACGGCAAGCGCGAGGCACTCGCCGGCGACGACGGCAGCCGCTTCCACCACCTGCTCGAGCTGGCACTGGAGGGCACGTCGTGACGCGTCAGCCGAGCGTGTGGCGCCTCGCCTGGCGCGTGATGAACCACCGACCCCGCGAGTTCTGGCTGAGCTGGTCGCTGTTCGTGCTGTTCTTCACCTTCCCGGTGCTCGGCGGCTGGCTGCTCGGCCGCGGCTTCCACGCGCTGGAGAACGGCGACACCAGCAGGGTCTACGTCTTCGCGCTCGCAGCGCTGCTCACCGACGTGCTGCGGATGACCACCATCCACGCCGGAGCGCTGGTGTTCACCCGCACGTGGGTGCACATGCAGACCTTCCTGCGCGCCAACCTGCTCACCGCGCAGCTGGCCAGCGGCGGCCCGGAGTCGGGCCAGCCGGTCGGCTCCGCCGGCGAAGCCATCACCCACTTCCGCGACGACGTCGAAGACGCGACGATGTTCATCGACGGCCTCATCGACATCAGCGCCGGCACCGTCTTCACCGTGCTCGCCGCGTTCGTGCTCGGCAGCATCGACGCCGGTGCGGCCACCATCCTCATCGTGCCCCTGGCCGGTGTGGCCATCGCGACTCGCACGCTCGACAACCGCATCAAGCGCTACCGAGCCACCGACCGCGAAGCGTCGGCAGCGGTCAGCGGATTCCTCGGCGACGTGATGGCCGCGGCCACCACCGTGAAGGTGAACGGCGCGAGCACCCACACGACCGCGCGACTCCGCACGCTCGTCGACACCCGCCGCACCACGGCCGTGCGCGACCGTGTGCTCGACGACGGCGTGCAGGCGTTCGCCCAGGGGGCAGCCGACGTCGGGCTCGGCTTCGTGCTGCTCGTCACCGCGAGCGCGATGGCCGCCGGCACGTTCGACGTCGGCTCGCTCGCCGTCTTCACCGCGTACCTCGGATGGCTGAGCTTCCTGCCGCGGATGGTCGGGCGCGTCATGGCGCGCCGCAAGCAGGCCGGCGTCGCCTTCGAGCGGATGCGCGGACTGGTGGCAGACCACGACGTGCGCAACACGGTGCTCACTCGCGAGCTGCCCATCGGCCGACGCGAGTCGCGCCCGCGCATCGCAGCGCGGCGTCCCGCTCGCGAGCCACTCGACGTGCTCGAGGTGCGCGAGCTCACCGCGGAGTACCCGTCGGGCGCTGGGGTGAGCACTGCGTCGTTCACGATCAGACGCGGCAGCTTCACCGTGCTCACCGGACCCATCGGCGCCGGGAAGAGCACGCTGCTGCGCGCGTTGCTCGGCCTCACCCACGAAGCGGCGGTACACGGCTCGGTCACGTGGAACGGTCGCGAGGTGGTGGATCGGGCGGCGTTCTTCGTCCCTCCCAATGTCGCGTACCTGCCGCAGGTGCCGCAGCTCATCAGCGACTCGGTGGCCGACAACATCACACTCGGCGAGATGTCGCTCGACCAGCTGCTGCGAGCCCTCGACCTCGCGGTGGTCCGCGCCGACATCGACGAGATGCCCGACGGCACCGCCACGCTCATCGGCCCGCGTGGTCTGCGGCTCTCCGGCGGCCAGCGCCAGCGGGTGGCCACGGCTCGCGCGCTGGTGCACGCGCCCGAACTGGTGGTGCTCGACGACCTGTCGAGCGCACTCGACGTGGAGACCGAGCTGCAGCTGTGGCAGAACCTGGCCGCTGCAGGGATGACGGTGCTGGCCGTCTCCCACCGCGCCGTCGCACTGGATCGCGCCGACCAGGTGCTGCGCATGGACGGCGGCCACCTGTCGGTCGACGACTTCTCGGTCAAGGCCTGAGCCCCTCGCCGCCCCGGCTACCATTTCGGCCGAACGTGAAATGGGTCCTGTGAGGCCCATACGTGAAGGGAACGCCATGACTGCCAGCGCAGAGTCGTCGAGCGATGCTGCACGCGTCGTCCTCAGCGCCGACGACGTGCGGCGAGCGATCACCCGCATCGCCCACGAGATCGTCGAGCGCAACCACGGGCCCGCCTCCCTCGTGCTCGTCGGTCTCCAACGCGGCGGCGTGTGGATGGCCGAAGCGCTCGCCGAGGTGCTCGCCGGCATCGACCCCGCGAACCCGGTGCCGGTGGGCACGCTCGACGTGAGCTTCCACCGCGACGACGTCGGCCTGCGTCCCATCGTGCCCGGCAGCGTCACCGACATCCCGGTGCCGCTCGACGGCCGCACGGTGGTGCTCACCGACGACGTGCTGTTCACCGGGCGCACGGTTCGCGCCGCGCTCGAGGCACTCAACGACTACGGCCGGCCGCGGGCGGTGCAGCTGGCCGTGATGGTCGACCGCGGCCACCGCGAACTGCCCATCCGCCCCGACTTCGTGGGCAAGAACCTGCCCACCAGTCGCGACGAGCAGGTGGCCGCCACTCGCGAAGGCGTGGTCATCCGATGAAGCACCTGCTGTCGATCAGCGACCTCACTCCCGACCAGATCCACCATCTCCTCGAGCTCACCGACCACATGGTGGAGGTGAGCAGCCGGCCGATCCCGAAGGTGCCCGCGCTGCGCGGCAAGAACGTGGTGAGCCTGTTCTTCGAGGACTCCACCCGCACTCGCACCAGCTTCGACACCGCTGCGAAGCGACTGAGCGCCGACACGATGAACTTCGCGGTCTCGAGCAGCAGCGTCAACAAGGGTGAGAGCCTGCGCGACACCATCGAGACCATCAGCGCGATGGGCGTCGATGCGTTCGTGGTGCGGCACAAGAGCAGCGGCGCCCCGCAGATGATCACGCGCTGGACCAACGCCAGCATCATCAACGCCGGCGACGGCTGGCACCAGCACCCCACGCAAGCGCTGCTCGACTGCTACACCATCCGCACCGGGCTCAACCGTCGCGACGGTTTCGACGGATTGCGCATCGCCATCGTCGGCGACATCAAGCACAGCCGCGTCGCCCGCAGCGATGTGCAGGCCTTCGCCGCGCTCGGCGCGCACGTCACGCTGGTGGCGCCGCCCACGCTGCTACCGCCGTCGATCGACGACTGGCCGGTCGACGTCAGCCACGAGCTGGATCCGCTGCTCCCCCACCTCGACGTGCTCTACCTGCTGCGCGTGCAGCGGGAACGGATGGACGACGCGCTGTTGCCGTCGCTGCACGAGTACTCCACCATGTATGGCCTCACCGCGGCACGCTCGGCGCGACTGGCGCCCCACGCGCTCGTCATGCACCCGGGGCCGATGAATCGTGGCGTCGAGATGGTGGTCGACCCCAGCGAGCTGCCCGGCTCGGTCATCCTCAACCAGGTCGCCAACGGCGTCGCCGTGCGCATGGCCGTGCTGTTCTGGCTGCTCGGCGAAGGCAGCGACCTCACCCGATCGGAGATCGCGTCATGACCCGTCTGCTCATCACCGGCGGCACACTGCTCGACCAGCACGGCGAGCGGCCGGGCGCTGTCGCCGTGGTCGACGGCCGCATCAGCGAGGTCGCGGCGTCCATCGAACCCGGCGACGGCGACGACGTGCTCGACGCCACCGGCTGCATCGTCTCGCCCGGCTTCGTCGACCTGCACGTGCACCTGCGCGAACCCGGCAAGGAAGAGGCCGAGACCATCGAGACCGGCAGCCGCGCGGCCGCGCTCGGCGGCTTCACCGCCGTCGTCGCGATGCCCAACACGGACCCCGCGCACGACAGCGTGTCGGTGGTGCAGTTCGTGCGCGCGCAGGGCGAGGCGGCCGGGCTGTGCGAGGTGCTGCCCTCTGGCTGCATCACCGTCGGCCGCGCCGGCGAGCAACTCGCTCCCTATGGCGAGTTGGCCGCCGCGGGGGTGCACCTGTTCACCGACGACGGCAATGGCGTGCAGGACCCGCTGCTCATGCGACACGCACTCGAGTACGCGGGGCCGCTCGGCGTCGTGCTCGCGCAGCACTGCGAAGTCGCCGCGCTCACCAAGGGAGCCGTCATGCACGAAGGCGCGTGCTGCAGCACGCTCGGCCTTCCCGGCTGGCCCTCGATCGCCGAGGAGCTGATGGTGTTCCGCGACATCGAACTGGTGCGGCTCACCGGTGTGCCGATGCACTTCCTGCACCTCAGCACGGCGCGCAGCGTGCAACTCGTCCGGCAGGCGAAGGCCGACGGGCTGCCGATCACCGCCGAAGCCGCGCCGCACCACTTCACGCTCACCGACGAGATGCTCACCGGCTACGACCCGCTGTTCAAGGTGAACCCGCCGCTACGCACCCGCGCCGACATCGACGCGATCAAGGCCGGACTCGTCGACGGCACCATCGACGCCATCGCCACCGATCATGCACCGCACGCGCCTCACACCAAGGAGGAGCCGCTCGACCAGGCGCCGCCGGGCATGCTCGGCCTGGAGACCGCGCTCGCGTTGGCCATCACCGAACTCGACATGCCGCTGGCCGCCATCGTCGCCGCGCTCAGCTGGCAACCGGCGGCCATCGCCGGCGTGGCCGACCGCCACGGCCGCCCGATCGAGGTGGGCGAGCCCGCCAACCTCACCGTCTTCGACCCGTCGCTCGAGTGGTCGGTGGTGCCCGCACAGTTCGCGAGCAAGAGCCGCAACTCGCCGTACGGCGGCCGCACCGTCACCGGCAAGGTTCGCCACACCGTCTTCCGCGGCACCGCAGTGGTGCGCGACGGCGCCGCCACCCGCTGAGGCAGACGACCCGGCTACAGCCGGGTGAGTATCTCCGGGCCGTTCGCGCCCACGAGCACGGTGTGCTCGACGTGCGCGGCCGGCGAGCCGTCGGCGGTGACGATGGTCCAGCCGTCGTCGAGCTGCACCACGTCGTCGCTGCCGCCGCCGAGCAGCATCGGCTCGATGGCCAGCACCATGCCGGCGAGCAGCTCGTGGCCCTTGCCGGGACGGCCACGGTTCTCGACATCGGGGTCCTCGTGCATCGCTCTGCCGATGCCGTGCCCGCAGTAGTGGTGCGGGTTGCCGTAGCCGGCTGCCGCGACCACCGTCTCGATGGCGGAGCCGACATCGCCCAAACGGCGGTGCGGCCGCATCTCGTGAATGGCCGCGGCCAACGCCGCCTCGGCGGTGTTGATCAGTCGCTGCGCCTCCGGCGTGATGGTGCCGATGCCCATCGTGAACGCGGCGTCGCCGTGCCAGCCGTCGACGATGGCGCCGCAGTCGATGGACAGCAGGTCGCCCTCCTCGAGCGGGCGCTCGTTGGGGATGCCGTGGATGACCTCGTCGTTCACCGACGCGCAGATGACCGCCGGGAACCCGTGGTACCCGAGGAAGTTGGAGATGGCGCCACGCGAGGCGATGACCTCGCGGCCCACCGCGTCGAGCTGCAGGGTGGTGACGCCAGGGCGAGCTGCGGCGCGGATGGCCGCGTGCATCTCGGCCACCACCCGGCCGGCAGCGCGCATGGAACGCAACTGCTCGGGCGACCGCTGCGCGATGGCGGTGCGGCCGAAGCGGGAGCCGCGCGACGCGCACATGTCAGGCCGGCCTCCGCGAGGCTTCGACCGCGGCGGTGAGCCGACGGAACACCTCGTCGGGCGAGGCCACACCGTCGACGATGGCCAGGCGACCGTCGCGCTGGTAGAACTCGATGAGCGGCGAGGTCTGCTCCTCGTAGAGGTCGAGCCGGTGCGCGATGGCCTCGGTGGTGTCGTCGTCGCGCTGCATCACGTCGCCACCGCACACCTCACAGATCCAGGGCATGTGCTCGTTGCCGGTGGCCACGTAGTTGGTGCCGCAGTCGCGGCACACCCTCCGAGCGGTGATGCGCTGCAGCACCAGTTCGCGCGGCACGTCGAGGTCGATGACCACATCGATCGGGCGTTCGGAGTTGATGATGTCGAGGGCCTCGGCCTGGCCCACCGTGCGCGGGAAGCCGTCGAGGATGTAGCCACGACCCACCGCGTCGGGCTGCGAGAGGCGCTCGCGCACCAGGCCGACCATGATCTCGTCGCCGACCAGACCACCTTCGTCCATCACGCGCTTGGCCATCACACCCAGCTCGGTGCCCTCGCGCACGGCGGCGCGCAGCATGTCGCCGGTGCTGATGTGCGGTACCACGAAGTGGCGCGACAGCCGCACGCACTGTGTTCCCTTGCCAGCGCCTTGGCGCCCGAGCAAGATCAGCCGGGCGCCCGGGATCACTTCAGGAAGCCCTCGTAGTTGCGCAGCATCAACTGGCTGTCGATCTGCCGCATGAGCTCGAGGGCCACGCCGACTGCAATGAGGACCGTGGTGCCGGCGAACGGGAAGTTGCGCACGTCGAACGCCCACAGCAACAGGTACGGCATGATGGCGATGATGGCCACGAACACGGCACCCGGCAGGGTGATGCGGTTGACCGCCTTGGCCAGGTAGCGCTCGGTCTGCGGACCGGGGCGGACGCCTGGGATGAAGCCACCCTGGCGACGGATCTGGTCGGCCTGGCGGATGGGGTCGAACGCGATGGAGTTGTAGAAGTACGCGAAGGCGATGATCATCAGCGAGAACAGCGTGATGTACACCAGGTTCTGGCTGTTCACCAGGTTCTGGTCGACCCACTGCTGCACCTTGAAGCGCCACGAGCCTTCGGCGGAGCTGCCGAGCAGGTTGGTGAGCAGCACCGGCAGCAGCAGCACGGAGCTGGCGAAGATGATGGGCACCACGCCGCTCTGGTTCACCTTCAGCGGGATGTAGGTGCTCTGGCCGCCGTACATGCGCCGGCCGACCACACGTTTCGCGAACTGCACGGGGATGCGCCGTTGCGCGAGCTCGACCTTCACCACTGCGATGACGATGCCGATGCAGAGCGCCACCAGCAGGGCGAACACGAACCAGTTCTTCTCCGCCCACACCGAGTAGAAGCCCGAGGGCAGGCTGCTGACCACGGAGGCGAAGATGACCATGCTCATGCCGTTGCCGATGCCGCGCTGGCTGATGAGCTCGCCGAGCCACATGAGCACGGCGGTGCCACCGACGAGGGTGACGATGACGAGGTAGCCGCGCGGCCACATGCCGTCGGGCAGCAGCCGCAGGTTGGTGGGCAGGCTCTGCGCGGCGCCGAAGAAGGCGTTGCCGTTGCCGTTGCCGAAGATGAACGTGAGCGCCGTTGCCTGCAGCGTGGAGATGGCGATGGCCAGGTAGCGCGTGTACTGCGTGATCTTGCGCTGACCGACCGCGCCTTCCTGCTGCAGCTTCTCGAGCTTCGGGATGACGACACCGAGGACCTGCATGATGATGCTGGCCGTGATGTACGGCATGATGCCGAGCGCGAAGATGCTGAAGCTGGCGAACGCGCCACCGCTGAACAGGTTGAAGAAGCCCAGCGCACCCTGCGAGTTCGCCGATGCCTTGAACTGCCGCACTGCGTCCTGGTCGATGCCGGGCACGCGGATGGCGACGCCCACGCGATAGAGGGCCACCATGGCCATCACGAACAGGATCTTGTTCCGCAGATCGGGCACCTTGAAGACGTTCTTCAAGTTGGAGAACACGGGCTAGCTCCCAGAGGGTTTCGATTCGGCGCCGGGGGCGCCGAGGATCAGCGGTTGGTGAACTGGTTGCCCTTGACCGGCGGGCGACCCTGCTTGAAGGGCGACGGCAACACGGTGACGCTACCGCCTGCGGCGGTGATGGCTGCGTCGGCAGCCTGCGACACGGCATGGGCGGTGAGCTGCACGGCGATGGTGATCTCGCCGCGAGCGAGCACCTTCACCAGGTCGCCCTTGCGCACGATGCCGGCCGCGACCAGCACCTCGGGAGTGACGACGCTCTCGCCGAGATCGTTCAGCTGGTCGAGGTTGACCGGGCTGTACTCGACGCGGAACGGGTTGTTGAAACCCTTCAACTTCGGGACGCGCTGCTTGAGCGGCATCTGGCCGCCTTCGAAGCCGCGAGCGACCTTGCCGCGGCCACGCGACTTCTGGCCCTTGGTACCGGCGCCGGCGGTCTTGCCGCCCTTGCCACCGATGCCGCGACCGACGCGCTTCTTGTTCTTGGTGCTGCCCGGTGAAGGTGAAAGTTCGTCGACGCGCATCAGTTGCTCTTCTCGTTCTCGGTGACCTCGATGAGGTGCGGCACGCGAGCGAGCATGCCGCGGATCTCGGGGCGGTCGGGCAACACGTTGGTGTCGCCGATCTTGCGCAGACCGAGGGCACGCAGCGTGCCACGGTTCTTCGGCTTGTTGCCGATGGCCGAGCGCACCTGGCGCACGGTGATGGTGGGGCCGTCGTAGTTCGTGTCCTTGCGCATCAGTGCGTCTCCCCTGCGTTCTGCTTCTTGCGCTCGTTGTACGCCTTCAGCACACCCTTGGGGACGAAGTCCTCGGCGGCGAGGCCGCGGCGGGCGGCCACTTCGTCGGGACGCTGCAGCGAGGCGAGGCCGTTGATGGTGGCGCGAGCCACGTTGATGGCGTTCGACGAGCCGAGCGACTTGCACAGCACGTCGTGGATGCCGGCCTCTTCGAGGATGACGCGAGCGGCACCGCCGGCGATGACGCCGGTACCGGGAGCGGCAGGCTTCATCATCACGCGACCGGCGGAGTTGATGCCGATGATCGGGTGCGTGATGGTGCTGCCGGCGAGCGGCACGTCGAACAGGTTCTTCTTCGCCTCTTCGGTGCCCTTCTGGATGGCCAGCGGCACTTCCTTGGCCTTGCCGTAGCCGAGGCCGACGCGACCGTTGCCGTCGCCGACCACCACGAGGGCGGTGAACGAGAAGCGACGGCCGCCCTTGACGACCTTGGCGACGCGGTTGATGGCGATGACGCGCGATTCACGCAGCCCGTTGGGATCGGGGGTGCGCTCTTCGTTGCGGTTGCCGTAATTCGAGGGGGCGGCCATCAGAACTCCAAACCTGCTTCACGGGCCGCAGCAGCAACTGCGGCGATGCGACCGTGGTAGGCGAAGCCACCACGATCGAAGACGACTTGAGTGACACCGGCGGCCTTCGCGCGCTCGGCCACCAAGGTGCCCAGTCGAGTGGCGGCGTCGACGGTGGCGCCGGTGCCCTCACTCTTGACGCTGGGCTCGGTGGTGCTCGCAGCCACGATGGTGCGGCCGGCGACGTCGTCGATGACCTGCAGCGTGAGGTGCTTGTTGGAACGGAACACGGCCAGGCGCGGACGCGCGGCGGTGCCGTGGATCTTCTTGCGCACCCGACGATGGCGGATGATGCGGCCGTTGCGGCGCTTTTGTGCGGTGTTGCTCATACGAGTGGCTCTTCCTGGCTCGTCACTTCTTGCCGGTCTTGCCGGCCTTACGCAGGACCTTCTCGCCGAGGTAGCGCACACCCTTGCCCTTGTAGGGCTCGGGCTTGCGGACGGCGCGGATGTTGGCGGCCACCTGGCCGACGACTTCCTTGTCGATACCACGGACGATGATGCGGGTCTGGCTGGGCACTTCGAAGGTGATGCCCTCCGGTGCTTCCATGAGCACAGGGTGGCTGAAGCCGAGGGCCAGACGCAGCTGAGTGGGGGTGATGGCTTCGGCGCGATAGCCGACGCCGATGATCTCGAGCTCCTTGGCGAAGCCGTCGGTGACTCCGACGACCATGTTGCTCACCAGAGTGCGAGTGAGGCCGTGCAGCGAACGGTTCTGACGCTCGTCGTTCGGACGCTCGACGAGCAGGTTGCCTTCTTCGCGGCGGACCGAGATGGCGCCGGGGACGACGCGCGACAAGCTGCCCTTGGGGCCCTTGACCGTGACCGACGGGCCGTCGATGGTGACATCGACGGTGCCGGGAACGGCGATGGGTGCTTTACCGATGCGGGACATGAGGAGTACTCCTTCTCACCACACGTAGCAGAGGACTTCGCCGCCGACCTTGCGCTTGCGCGCTTCACGGTCGGTCAGCAGCCCCTGGCTGGTGGACAGGACGGCCACACCGAGGCCACCGAGCACGCGGGGAACCGCGTCGCTCTTGCGGTAGATCCGCAGGCCGGGGGTGGAGATGCGGCGCAAGCCGGAGATGGTGCGCTTGCGGTCGTCGGAGTACTTCATCGAGATGGTGAGCACGTCGCCGGGGGCAGTGGTGGACGGAGCCACGCTGAAACCGGTGATGTACCCCTCCTTCTGGAGGACAGTGGCCAGAGCGACCTTTTGCTTGGATGCGGGCATGCGCACCTCATCGTGCATCGCCGTGTTGGCGTTGCGGATGCGGGTGAGCATGTCGGCGATGGGATCAGTGAGCATCTCTTCTCCTCACCAGCTCGCCTTGGTGACGCCCGGGATCTCGCCCGCGTGGGCCATCTCTCGGAGGCACACCCGGCAGAGGCCGAACTTGCGGTAGACGGAACGCGCACGGCCACAACGGCGGCAGCGCGTGTAACCGCGCACCTTGAACTTGGGCGTGGCATTTGCCTTGTTGATGAGCGACTTCTTCGCCATGTCAGGTGCCTCTACTTCTTCTTCGCAGGCTTGCCTGCGCCCTTGCCGCCGCGCACAGGGCCACGACGCTTCTGCTTCTGGGGAGCCGCACCGGCTTCGTCGCCCCGCTTGAACGGGAACCCGAAGGCGTCGAGCAGTGCTTTGCCCTGCTCGTTGGTGGCGGCGGAAGTGACGATGGTGATGTCCATGCCACGGGTGGAGTCGATCTTGTCGTAGTCGATCTCGGGGAACACGGTCTGGTCGGAGAGACCGAACGTGTAGTTGCCCCGACCGTCCCAGCTGTGTGCCGGCAGGCCGCGGAAGTCGCGCATGCGGGGAATGGCCACTGCGATCAGGCGATCGAGGAACTCCCACATGCGGTCGCCGCGCAGCGTGACCTTGCAGCCGATGGACTGACCCTCGCGGAGCTTGAACGCTGCGATGGAGTCCTTCGCCTTGGTGACGATGGGCTTCTGACCGCTGATCTTGGTGAGATCGGCGACGGCGCCTTCGAGCAACGACGGCTGCTGGGTAGCGCGGCCGACGCCCATGTTGATGACGATCTTCTCGAGCTTCGGGATCTGCATCGGGTTGCTGAGGCCGAGCTGCTCCTTGAGCGATGCGCGGACTTCGTCCTGATACTTCACCTTCAGGCGCGGGGCGACAGTGGTGGTCGTTGCGGTATCGCTCATGAGATCACCTCACCGGTTCGCTTGGCGACGCGCACCTTGGTGCCGTCGGGCTGGGTCGTGTAACCCACGCGAGTGGGCTTGCCCTTGTGGACCAACATCACGTTGCTGGCGTCGACCGGCATGTCGCGGTCGATGATGCCACCCTGCTGGTTGCCCTTGCGGGGCTTGCTGTGCTTCTTGGCCGTGTTGACGCCGTTGACGATGACCTTGTTGGCGGCGGGCATCACCTGCACCACTTCGCCTTCCTGGCCCTTGTCCTTGCCGGCGATGACGACGACGGTGTCGCCCTTCTTGAGCTTCATGGTCACAGCACCTCCGGGGCCAGCGACACGATGCGCATGAACTTCTTGTCACGCAGCTCACGACCGACGGGCCCGAAGATGCGGGTGCCACGCGGCGTGAGATCGTCCTTGATGATGACGGCAGCGTTCTCGTCGAAACGGATGTAGCTGCCATCGGGGCGACGGCGTTCCTTCTTGGTACGAACGACGACGCACTTGACCACGTCGCCCTTCTTCACCGCGGCGCCGGGAATGGCGTCCTTGACGGTGGCCACGAAGATGTCGCCGATGCCTGCGTAGCGCCGGCGAGTACCGCCGAGCACCTTGATGCAGAGCACTTCCTTGGCACCGCTGTTGTCGGCGACGCGGAGGCGGGATTCTTGCTGGATCACTTGGCACGCTCCATGATCTCCACGATGCGCCAGCGCTTGTTCTTGCTGAGCGGCCGGGTCTCCATGACGCGGACCTTGTCGCCGATGTTGGCGTCGTTGGTCTCGTCGTGGGCGTAGAGCTTCTTGGTGCGCATCATGAACTTCCCGTACTTCGGGTGGCGCACGCGCTCGACGACTGCCACGACCGCGGTCTTGTCCATCTTGTTGGACACGACCAGACCCTCACGGGTCTTGCGGTTGTTGCGCGTGGCGTCGGCGCTGGTTTCGATTGCTTCGGACATCAGTTGGTCCCCTCTGCCAGCGCGATTTCCTTCGCACGGATGTGGGTGTTGATACGGGCGATCTGCCGACGAACCTTGCCGATCTCGGCGTTGTTGTCGAGCTGGCCGGTGGCGTTGCGGAAGCGCAGGTTGAGCGACTCCTGCTTGGTGGCGCGCAGCTCCTCGACGAGGGCCGCGAGATCCATTTCCTTCAGTTCAACGTTGGAACTTGCCATCTCAGTAGACCTCCTCGCGAGTGATGATGCGTGCCTTGATCGGCAGCTTCTGAATTGCCTTGTTCATGGCGGCCTTCGCGGTCTCCTCGTTGGGGAAGGAGAGCTCGAAGAGCACACGACCGGGCTTGACCACGGCCACCCAGAACTCGGGGTTGCCCTTGCCGGAACCCATGCGGGTCTCGGCCGGCTTCTTGGTGACGGGCTTGTCCGGGAAGATGTTGATCCAGACCTTGCCACCACGCTTGATGGCGCGGGTCATGGCGATACGAGCGGCTTCGATCTGGCGGGCGGAGAGCCAGCCCGGCTCGAGCGCCTGAATGCCGTACTCGCCGAAGGCGAGCTCGTTGCCACCCTTGGACAGGCCAAAGGTGCGACCGCGGTGGTGCTTGCGGTGGGCGACTTTACGGGGCATCAACATGATGGATCAGTCCTCCCCACGGAAGTGCGGGGCTTCTTGCGCCGCAGCGTGCGTGCGGCGAGCGATTTCTTCTTCTTCGTCGAGCAACTTCTCGAGCTCGGGGTCGGCTTCCTTGACCAGCGGAGTGGCCTCGGTCTCGACCTCGTCGGCCTTGCGGCGACCAGCGGACGAGACCACCTTGCGGGGGCCGGCGCCGAGGCCGGTGGCATCGCCGACGGCCAGTGCGGCTTCGCGAGCGATCTTCTCGTCGGTCGACGCCTTGTACGGCACGATGTCGCCCTTGTAGATCCAGACCTT
>JAUXQB010000246.1 GCA_030685215.1 Actinomycetota bacterium | reverse complement strand
GCCGTTCGGCGCGCTCGACGAGATGACCCGCGAGCACATGCAGGCCGAGTTGCTGCGCATCTGCGCGGAGACCGGCACCACGGTCATCTTCGTCACGCACTCCATTCCCGAGGCGGTGTACCTGTCGACTCGCGTGGTGGTCATGTCGCCGCGGCCGGGCCGCATCACCGACATCATCGACGTGCCGCTCGGTGGCAGCCGCGACGACGACACACGCGAGACCGGTGGCTTCTTCGAGAAGATCACCGAGGTGCGCGAAGCACTGCGCGGCGCCGAGTTCGGCGCGGGAGCGCGGGGGATCGAAGACCGATGACCGCACGCCTGCGACCGATGCTCAGCTCGCTGTGGCCGCCACTGGTGTTCGGCGCGCTGATGCTCGGCCTGTGGCAGTTCGTGGTGCGCTGGTTCGACCTGCAGCCCTACTTCCTCGTGGCGCCTTCCGACATCTGGCGCGAGCTCACCGGCAACTGGAGCAACATCTGGGAGGCGATGGTGGTCTCCGGAACCAACGCCGCGTACGGCATGGTGTTCGGCACCATCCTCGGTGTGCTGATGTCGTTCCTGCTCAGCCGGTTCACCATCCTCGACCACCTCGTCACCCCGATGTCCATCGCCATCAATGCCATCCCCGCGTTCGTGCTGGTGTCGGTGTTCAACAACATGTGGGGCAGCACCAGCGTGGTGCCGAAGCGCCTGATGGTCACCCTGGTCGTGTTCTTCGTGGTGCTGGTCAACGTGGCCAAGGGCCTGCGCCAGGTGTTGCCGGTGCACGCCGAGCTGATGCGCAGCTACGCGGCGAGCGGGTGGCAGGTGCTGCGCAAGGTGCGCGTGCCCAACGCGGTGCCGTACCTGTTCACCGCGCTGCGCATCGCGGCGCCGCTGTCGGTGATCTACGCCTACGTGTCGGAGTACTTTGGCGGCGAGCAGAACGGCCTCGGCAACCGCATCACGACCAACATCGCCAACTCGAAGAACGCGGTCGGCTGGGCCTATGTGGCCGGCGCTTGCCTGCTCGGGCTCGCCTTTTACATCATCGCCAACCTGCTCGAACGGGTGCTCACCCCCGGCGGCGCGGCCAATCGACAACGTGCAGGCGCATAGCGCCGCACACACGACCTCAGGAACCACATTCCGAAAGGGGAGGAGACAAGCAATGAGGAAACAACAACGGATCAAGGGTGCACTCGCCGTGATGGTGGCGTTCTCGTTCGTGGCCGCAGCCTGCGGTGACGACGAGGACTCCAGCGACACGGTGGCGCCGGTGGAGACCACCGGCGACACTGCCGCACCGGACACCACCGCAGCCACCGACACCACCATGGCCACCGACACCACCATGGCCGGCGAGGAATGTGCCGAACTGACCCCCGTGAAGCTGCAGCTGCAGTGGGTCACCCAGGCACAGTTCGCCGGCTACTACGCGGCCGTCGAAGAGGGCTACTACGAGGCGATGTGTCTCGACGTCGAGATTCTCGAAGGCGCCGTCGACATCACCCCGCAGACCGTCCTGGCCAACGGCGACGCCGACTTCGCCATCTCGTGGGTGCCGAAGGCACTCGCCAGCCGCGAAGCAGGCGCCGACATCGTGAACATCGCACAGGTGTTCCAGCGTTCCGGCACCCTGCAGGTCAGCTTCGTCGACGCGGGCATCACCAGCCCGGCCGACTTCGCCGGCAGGAAGATCGGCAACTGGGGCTTCGGCAACGAGTTCGAGGTGTTCGCCGCGATGACCAAGGCCGGCATCGACCCGGCGTCGGTGGAGAACGTGGCACAGCAGTTCGACATGGTCGGCCTCCTCGAGGGCGACATCGACGCTGCCGAGGCGATGACCTACAACGAGTACGCACAGGTGCTCGAGGCCATCAACCCCGACACCGGCGAGCTGTACCAGCCCGAGGACTTCAACGTCATCTCCTACGAGGAAGAGGGCGTGGGCATGCTGCAGGACGCCATCTGGGCAGACGGCACCCGTCTGGCCGATGAGGCGTACCAGACCACGGCCATCAGCTTCGTCGCCGCCTCGCTACAGGGTTGGGCGTACTGCCGCGACAACGTCGAGACCTGCGCCGAGCTGGTCACCGCACAGGGTTCGGCCCTGGGCCTCACCCACCAGACGTGGCAGATGAACGAAGTCAACAAGCTCATCTGGCCCGCCGAAGGTGGCGCCGGCTACATCGATCAGGCTGCATGGGATCGCACCGCGCAGCTGTCGCAGGAGACCAAGAACCTCGAGGGCAGCACGGTGCTCACCGCCGCCCCCGACGCCGAGGCCTTCACCAACGACATCGTCCTGGCAGCACACGCGCTGCTCGAGGCGATGGGCATCGACATCAACGGTGCCGACTACTCGCCGATCGATGTCACCCTCACCGAGGGCGGCGTCTGATCCCAGCGGACCAGTCACTGCCGGAAGGGCGGGTCGCCTCGGCGGCCCGCCCTTCTCGCGTGCCCGCAACCATGGCGGTGGCGGCCGCGCCATGGTTGTTCGTGGTGCTCTGGAGCACCGGCTTCGTCGTCGCCCGTTACGGCACCGAGGACGCCGGCCCGCTCACGTTCCTCGCCATCCGCCTGGCCATCGCGGGCGTCGTGCTCGGTGGCATCGCGGCGGCCACCGGGATGCCGCGGCTCACCACGCACCAGTTCGTGTGGTCCGGCATCGCCGGCCTCGGCATGCACGCCATCTACCTGGGCGGTGTGTTCCTCGCGATCAGCTGGGGCATGCCGTCGGGCGTCGGTGCGCTCATCGCCGGGCTGCATCCCGTCATCACCGCGGTCACCGCTCGCGGGGTGCTGGGCGAGCGACTGCGTCGCGTGCAGTGGCTCGGCGTCGCGCTCGGGTTCCTGGGTGTCATCGTCGTCGTGGCAGACCGCATGCTCGCAAAGTCGGCGGGGCTCACGTTCGGCGCGTTGCTCGCCGCCGGTCTCAGCGTGATCGGCATGAGTGCCGGCACGCTCCTGCAGCGGCGTCACGGCCATTCGACCCCGCTGCTGTGGGGCACCGCCACGCAGTACCTGTGGTCGGCGGTCGCGCTCGCGCTGGCCGCGCTGGTGCACACCGACGAAGGGTTCACCGCCACGACTCGCTCGCTGTTCGCGCTGGCGTGGGCGGTGGTGGTGCTCTCGATCGCGGCGGTGCTCATCATGCTGTGGCTGCTGCAGCGCGAGGCGGCGGCGAAGGTGAGCAGCCTGTTCTTCCTCACACCTGCGCTGAGCGCCGTGGAGGGCGCGATTCTTTTCGGCGAGCGGTTGGGCCTGCTCGCGGTGGTCGGGCTGGTGCTCGCGCTCGCTGGGGTAGCGCTCACCCTGAGGTCCGCGCGGTAGCGTTCCTCGTGCGGACGGGCAACGAGGCCGGTCCTCACACCAGGAGGTGGCCCATGACGGACACCACGCCAACGATCGACACGATGCCATCGGCCGAGCATGCTCGACCGGAACGGGCTCCCGAGCAGATCTCGCACGTCGTCGTGCGGTTCGCCGGAGACTCCGGCGATGGCATGCAGCTCACCGGCGACCGGTTCACGTCTGCCAGTGCACTGTTCGGCAACGACCTGTCGACGTTCCCCGACTACCCGGCCGAGATCCGTGCACCGGCCGGCACCGTCAACGGCGTGTCGAGCTTCCAGGTGCACATCTCCGACCACGACATCACCACACCGGGCGACTCGCCGAACGTGCTCGTGGCCATGAACCCGGCGGCGCTGAAGGCCGACCTGCACCGGCTGGAGCAGAACGGGCTGCTCATCGTCAACAGCGACTCGTTCGAGTCGCGCGATCTGGAGAAGGCCGGATACGACCACAACCCGCTGAACGACGACTTCCTCTCGGCGTACCGCGTGGTCGAGATCCCGATGACCTCGCTCACGCAGAAGGCCACCGAGACGCTGGGCGTGAAGGCGCGCGACGCCGAACGGTCGAAGAACTTCTTCGCCCTCGGCGTCATCAGTTGGCTCTACTCGCGTCCGGTCGAGCCCACCATCGAGTGGATCAACGGCAAGTTCAAGGACCTGGTGAAGGAGAGCAACCTCGCCGCGTTCCGCGCCGGCTACAACTTCGGTGAGACCAGCGAACTGTTCGACCACCCCTATCAGGTGAAGCCGGCGCAACTGCCGGCCGGTGAGTACACGAACATCAGCGGCAACGTCGCGCTGGCATGGGGCCTCGTGGCCGCCGGTCAGCTGGCGAAGCTGCCGCTGTTCCTGGGCAGCTACCCCATCACGCCGGCCAGCGACATCCTGCACGAGCTGTCGAAGCACAAGCACTTCGGCATCCGCACGGTGCAGGCCGAGGACGAGATCGCGGCCATCGGCATGGCGTTGGGTGCGGCGTTCTCCGGGCACCTCGGCATCACCACCACCAGCGGGCCCGGTGTGGCGTTGAAGAGCGAGACCATCAGCCTCGGCATCTCACTCGAGCTGCCGCTGCTCATCGTCGACATCCAGCGCGGCGGTCCGTCCACCGGGCTGCCCACCAAGACCGAAGCGGCCGACCTCAACATCGCGATGTACGGCCGCCACGGCGAGGCGCCGCTGCCGATCGTGGCCGCGTACAGCCCGGCGCACTGCTTCGACGCCGCCATCGAGGCCGCTCGCATCGCGCTGAAGTACCGCACGCCGGTCATCCTGCTCAGCGACGGCTTCCTCGCCAACGGCAGCGAGCCGTGGCTGCTGCCCGACGTGAGCACGTTGCCCGACATCTCGGTGTCGTTCCAGACCGAGAAGAACCACATTGCGGCCGACGGCTCGGAGGAGTACTGGCCGTACCTGCGCGATCCCGTCACCCTCGCTCGCCCGTGGGCCATCCCGGGCACACCGGGCCTGATGCACCGCGTGGGTGGCATCGAGAAGGAGGACGGCACTGGCAACATCAGCTATGCGCCGGCCAACCACGAGAAGATGGTGCACCTCCGTGCCGACAAGGTCGCCGGCATCGCCCACGACATCCCGCCCGCGGTGGTGGTCGGCGACGCCGATGCCGACCTGGTGCTGCTCGGATGGGGTTCCACGTGGGCGGCCATCGACGCCGCGGTGCAACGCACTCGCCGTGCGGGCACGAAGGTGGCATGGATCCACCTCACGCACCTCAACCCGCTGCCACCCAACTTGGGTGAGCTACTGCGATCGTTCCGCACCGTGCTGGTGCCCGAGCTCAACCTGGGCCATCTGTGCCGCATGGTGCGCGCCGAGTATCTGGTCGATGCCAAGCCGATCAACAAGGTGCAGGGCCTGCCCTTCACCTCCGCCGAACTCGAAGTTGCCATCACGGAGGCCCTGTCATGAGCGACACGATCGTTCCTCTCACCACCAAGAAGGACTGGGTCAGCGACCAGGAGGTGCGCTGGTGCCCCGGTTGCGGCGACTACGGCGTGATGCACGCAGTCCAGACGCTGATGCCCGAGCTGGGAGTGGCGCCGGAGAACACGGTGTTCATCAGCGGCATCGGCTGCAGCAGCCGCTTCCCGTACTACATGAACACGTACGGCATGCACAGCATCCACGGTCGTGCGCCGGCCATCGCCACCGGTGTCGCGGTGGCGCGGCCCGACCTCGATGTGTGGGTCATCACCGGCGACGGCGACTCACTGAGCATCGGCGGCAACCACCTCATCCATGCACTGCGCCGCAACGTCAACCTCACCATCCTGCTGTTCAACAACCGCATCTACGGGCTCACCAAGGGCCAGTACTCGCCCACGTCGGAGACCGGCAAGGTCACCAAGAGCACGCCGTTCGGTTCCATCGACCACCCGTTCAACCCGCTGTCGGTGGCACTCGGTGCGGAAGCCTCGTTCGTCGCTCGCACGCACGACCTCGACCGCAAGCACATGATCGAAGTGTTCCGAGCCGCGCACGCGCACCGTGGTGCGTCGTTCGTGGAGATCTTCCAGAACTGCAACGTGTTCAACGACGGCGCGTTCGACGACGTCACCAGCAAGCACGCCCGCGACGAGATGATGATCGACCTCAAGCACGGTCAGCCCATCCGCTTCGGTGTCGACGGCCACAAGGGCGTCGCCATGGGCAGCGACGGCCAGCTGCGCATCGTCGAGGTCGCCGACGCCGGCGAGTCGGCGCTGCTGGTGCACGACGCGCACCGCGAAGATCCGGGTCTCGCGTTCGCGTTGGCACGGTTGTCGCACGACGACCATTCGGCCACTCCGTTCGGCGTCTTCCGCGACGTGCAGCGCGGCGACTACGGGCAGATGGTGGGCGCGCAGCTGGCGAGCGCCTCGGAGAAGAAGGGTCCTGGCGACCTCGGGTCGCTGTTGCGCAGCAACGGCACCTGGATGGTCGGCGGCGGCTGAGGCAATCCGGCCACGATCGCGGGTGCGTCATCTGCTCTGATGTGCGGATGACCACTCGTTCTGCTCGTACCCGGCGGGCGTCCGCACTCCTGATCGCCGCGCTCGTGGTGGCGGCGTGCAGCGACGACTCGTCGGGGTCCACCGCCACCAGCGCTGCCGACACCACGGTGCCGGCCACCACGGAGGCGGTCGACACGACGGTGGCCGCGACCATCACGGCGGCACCCACCACGGTTCCGACGCCCGAGTACGACTTCTCCGCCGCCGCCGACATCGTCGAGCAGTTCGTCGCTGAGCGCGAGTTGAACGGCGCAGGATTGGTCATCGTCGACCGCGACGACGGCATCATCGGCGAGATCTACGCGGGCGACTTCACCGCCGACCGCGTGTCGCTGGTCGCCTCGTCGAGCAAGATGGTCACCGCCGGAGTGCTGCTGCGGCTGCAGGACCAGGGCCTCCTCGACCTCGACACGCCGATCGCGGAGTACGTGCCGTGGGCCGACGGCAACCCCGACATCACCGTGGCGCAGATGTTGTCGAACAGCTCCGGTCTGCCCGGCCTGTTCCCCGAGGTGGGCTTCGCTCCGTACGTGTGCCAGTTCATCGGCACCGAGCTCCAGGCCTGCGCGGCCGAGGCGCTCTCCGGCCCGGACGACGATTCGGCCATCGTGCCGCCCGACACCGAGTTCCGGTACGGAGGGGTGCAGTGGCAGATCGCGGGCGCGGTGGCCGAGGCCGTGTCGGGGAAGAGCTGGGCCGAGCTGATCGACGAGACCTACATCGAGCCGTGCGGTGTCGAGTCGCTGGGGTACAACAACCACTGGGTGTCGCTCGGTGGCGGCGGTTTCGAGTATCCGGTCGACTTCGACGTCTCGCAGTTGACGCCCACCGAGAACCCGCACATGGAAGGCGGGCTCTACATCGATCCGGTCGACTACGCGACGCTGCTGCTCATGCACCTTCGTGAGGGTGAGTGCGACAACGGCCGAGTGCTCACGCCCGAGGCAGTCGCGCAGTCGCACGCCGACCGCATCGGCGAGGTCTGGGGCGGCTCGGCCGGCGGACCCGACACCGGATACGGGCTCGGCTGGTGGGTCGACCGCGCCAGTGGACGGATCAGCGACGCCGGCGCGTACGGCTCGTTGCCGTGGCTCGACCTCGGCGACGGATACGGCGCCTACCTCGTCATCGAAGCCGATGGCGGCACCGGTGGTGAGCTGGCGAGCCAGCTCTACGACCCCGTCGAGGAAGCCGTCCTGGCCGCCCGCTGAAGTGAGTGAGCGTGTCCGGCGCTCCCCCGTGGCGGCGGGAGCTCAGTGCGGCGCGAAGTGAGCGCCAGCGAGCAAGCGCAAGGAGGGAGCAGCCGAAGCGAAGCGGAGGCCAGTCCCGACCACCAGTTGAGGCCAGTCCCGACCATTGACTACGGCTCGATGAGGGCGAAGCCGCCGACGAACACGTCGAGGCGGTCGATGATGATGCGCAGCGCCCCGAGGTCGCCCTCGGACGTGAGGTGACCACCTTCGACCGCGGCGTCGATGGTGGTCTCGCCGGCGACGATCTGCGAGAACGCCTCGCGCGTGGTGGTGACCGTGAGCGCGGCACCGGCGAGCTGCTTGTCGGCGCGGTAGTGCAGTGCGCGGTTGGAGAGGCCCAGTAGCCATCGCTCGTCGAGATCGGTGAACACCAGGTTGATGTCGAGGTGCAGCCCGCCCACCTCGTCGGCCTTGAGGCGCATCGCCACGAGTGCGAGTAGCTGGTCGATCGGCAGCGCACGCACGAGGCCGCGGTTGGCGGCCGGTCGGCGCGGGGGACCGCCGTGGCGCAGCTCTTGCGCACCCATCAGGTACGCGTTGCGGAACGTGGCACTCTCGCTCTGGTAGCCCAGCTGTTCGAGCGCGTCGGCCTGCAACGCACGCGCCGCAGTGTTGGTGGGGTCGGCGAACACGAGGTGGTTCACCAGTTCCGTCACCCAGCGGTAGTCGCCGGCGTCGTACGCCTCGCGGGCCGCGGCCAGCAGTGCGTCGGCCCCACCGGCCAGCTGCACGTAGCGCGTGCCGGCCTCCACCGGCGGGTGCGGGTGCAGATGGCACGGGTTGCCGTCGTACCAGCTGAGGTAGCGCTGGTACACCGCCTTCACGTTGTGGATGAGGCTGCCGTAGTAGCCGACGGTGTGGCTCTCCTCGTAGTGCTCGGTGGCGGGCTGCAGCAGCTCGGCGATCTCGGTGGCCACGTAGCCGTGGTTGGCCAGGCGCAGCGTCTCGTCGTGGATCCAGCGATACAGGTCGCGCTGGCGGCACAGGAACTCGCGCACGTCGTCGGTGCCCCAGCGAGGCCAGTGGTGCGAGGCGAACATGATCTCGGTGCGATCGCCGAACAGCTCGATCGCGTCGTCGATGTAGGTGCTCCAGGCGAGCGAGTCGCGGCATTGCGCGCCGCGGATGGGGATGAGGTTGTGCAGGTTGTGCGAGCAGTTCTCGGCCATGCACAGCCAGCCGTGGTCGGGGAAGAAGAAGTTCATCTCCGCCGGCGCCTCGGTCTCGGGGGTGAGCTGGAAGACGATGCGGATGCCGTCGACCAAGAGTTCCTCGCCGGTGTAGGTGATGTCTTCCGTCGGTGCGATGAGGCCGGGCAGGCTGAGCGGCGTGCCCTTGCCGAGGCCGCAGTCGACGTGGCCCTTGGGGCCTGCCGGCAGCAGCGGGCCGAACTGGTACAGCGCGCGACGATTCATCGCGTGGCCGGCGAGAAGGTTCTCCGCCACGGCCTCGCGCATGAAGTGCTCGGGGGCGATGATGCGGCAGCGGCCGGCGTCGACGTCGGCCTGCGTGGTGACGCCGAGCACGCCGCCGAAGTGGTCGAGGTGGCTGTGCGTGTAGATGACCGCGGTGACCGGACGCGCGCCGAGGTGCTCGTTCGCGAGTTCGAGGCACGCCCTGGCGGTGGCGGTGCTGGTGAGCGGGTCGATGATGACCCATCCGGTGTCGCCGGCCATGAACGTGATGTTGGAGATGTCGTAGCTGCGCGCCTGCCACACGCCGGGTGCCACTTCGAACAGGCCGTGGATGTTGTTGAGCTGCGCCTGGCGCCACAGGCTGGGGTGCACCGTGTCGGGGTTGCTGCTGCCACGCTCGATGAAGTCGTACTTGTTGATGTTCCACGCCTGCCCGAAGTCGCCCTCGATGATGCCGGTCGGGTGCTGCGCGACCAGGCCGCGTTCGGCCCGCTCGAAGTCGGCGGGGTCGAAGGCGGGTGCCGGGCGGGAGGTGACGGCCCGCGTGTGCGCGGTGGCGTCGTTGGGGGCGGAGCGAGGCAGGTGGCTGGTGTCGTCGGTCACGCCGCCAGTGTTGCAGCCCGGCCGGTCAGCGGATTCAGCCGGACGTGATGGCCGCGCCGGCGCCGATGTCGGCTGCATCGGCGGCAGCACGCCCGGCGTACCAGCCGGCAGCGTTGAGGCTGCGGCCGCGCGTGGTGATGGCGTTGGGGAAGGCCGCTTCGTAGGCGGCTTCCACGGCCGCCTCGCGACTGGCCAGCACCGGCAGCAGTGAGTCGCCGTACTCGACGGCAGCTTCGGCGGCCACGTGGTCGCGGGCGGCCTCGAGTCGCTCGGCGATGCGGTGCGCGAACGCGATGATGAACGCTCTGCGGAACGACGGAGTGCTCAGCCTTCGGTCGGCCGCTGTGGCCGCTGCCGAGGCGCGGGTGGCCTGCACGAGCAACGAGGTGAACAGCAGATCGGTGAGCTGCAGGTCGACCGGGAAGCCCATGAGCGTGGCCATGCCCGCGTAGGGCACCCAGATGCTGCGCACGCCGTTGACACCGGCGATGGCCGAGAGGAAGCCGGCCTTCTCCTCCGCGTAGGGGTTGTCGATGTGCACGCGGTGCGACTCGACCCCGGCGGCGGTGCGGCTGCCTGCGTTCGCGGAGGCGAGCACGGCGGCGTCGATGGAGTGGCGCGTCATCATCTCCTGCGCCTTGGCGGTGAACGCGTCGGCCTCGGCCTCGAACGTAGTGGCCTCGGCCTTCGCCAACAGCGCGCGAATGAGCTTCAACGCCTTGGCATCGACGCCTTCGGTGGACCTCGGCGTGGGCTCGACACCGCGGTTGGAGGCACCCCACTTCGAGGGCGGAGTGACGGTGATGGGCAGCCGCGGCAGCTGTCGGACCTGCGCGAGCACCTGCACCGCGGCGGCGAGCGCCTCTTCCGGGTGCAGCCGCTCGGCACGCGCCCAGGCGGCCAACAGGTCGCCGCGGCCCCCGATGACAGTGGTGCGCTCGGCGTCGACGACACCGAGGTCGACGAGTTGGCCGAGCCACGCGTGTGGGGCCCGAGCGGGTGCGTCGAAACGGCGCGAGTGCTCGGCGATGAACGCGGTGGTGAGCCGGCTGGCCCGCAACGTCCACTCACGTTTGGTGGTGTGCACCAGATCGGCCGGCTGCCACCCGCCGTCGAGGATGGAGGTGGTGAGCGCGGCGAGCACCTGCTGGATGCGGGTGCTCGGCCGATCGAGTGGGTCGGGCTCGGCCTCGAGTTGCTGCAGCGCGGCCATCGCACGTGCGAACAGTTGCTTGTCGGCGGCCGGCCCGAACGCGCTCGCGCAGGTGAAGGCGATGAGCTCGTCGAGCGTTGGGTCGTCGCCCGCGCCACGCTGCCGGCGGGCTTGCTGGCGCTGCGAGTGCACCCGTCGTTTCTTGCTGCTGCGTGCCATACGGGGGAGTGTGCCAGATGGGTGCGCGATGGTTGCCGGTCGTCGATCAGCCGGCAGGTTCCGGCGCGTGTTCGATCACCCAGATGGCGATCTCCACTCGATTCCGCAGGTGCAGCTTGGCCTGGATGCTGGCGAGATGGGTCTTCACCGTGGAGAGCGAGATGAACAGCTCGGTGGCGATCTCCTGGTTGCCCAGGCCACGCGCCACCGCTCGGGCGACGTCGAGCTCTCGCTCGGAGAGTGAGTGGTCGGTCGGGGTGCTGGGCAGTGGATGACCGATGAACCGGTCGAGGTAGCGAACGGTGATCGACGGTGAGATCAGTGCGTCGCCCACCGCAGCGGCACGCACGGCCTCCAGCAGCAACTGCGGGCCGCTGTCCTTCAGGATGAACCCGACGGCTCCGTTCCGCAGGGCGATCTCGACATGCTCGTCGGAGTCGAAGGTGGTCGCGATCACCACCCGCAGCGGCCGCTCCACGTCGGGTCCGGCGAGCAGGCGCGTGGCTGCCAGTCCGTCGAGCACGGGCATTCGGATGTCGAACAGGCACACGTCGGGTCGCAGGCGTTCCGCGAGGTCGACGGCGGCGCGGCCGTTGTCGACGTCGCCGACGACCACCATGTCCGGCTGACTCTCGATGATCATCCGAAAGCCGGCGCGCACCATCGCTTGGTCGTCGGCGAGGAGCACCCGGATCGGCTGATCAGCGCCGAAGCCCGTCACGACACCCTCGTCCGGTGAGGCAGTTCGACGTGCAGCCGCCACCTGCCGTCGCCCATCGGCCCGGCCCGCACGACACCGTGCAACGCGTCGACCCGCTCGCGCATGCCGAGCAGTCCGAACCCGTCGCCGACGGTGGGGTGCAGCATCGTGTTGGTCACCGTCACGCGCACGGTGTGCCCGTCGTCGGTCAGAGCGAACTGCACCGCAGCGCGGGGATCGCCGTGGCGTCGGACGTTGGTGGCCGCCTCCTGCACCAGTCGCAGCACCGTCGGTGCCAGGTCGTCCGGCACCCAGTGCGTACGCAGCCTGTCGTCGACGTGCAGTTCGGTGGAAGGATGAGTGCCTCGGAGACCGGCGATGATCTGTTCGATGTCGATGAGTCGGGCACCCGACGACGTGGACGGCTCCGTGCGGAGCAGTCCGATCAACCTGCGAACGGAGGTGAGCGTCTCCAGGCCGGCGGTCTCGATCTCGGCGAGCGCCCTGTCGGCGGCGGACGGCGGACCCTCCCGTTGGGTGAAGTTGTTCGCCTGCGCCAGCACCACGATCCCGGTGACGTGGTGGCCGACCACGTCGTGCAGTTCCCTGGCGAGTTCGAGCCGTTCGCTCTGGCGGGCGGTGGCGATGCCGGCTCGCCGCTCGCTCTCGCGCAGACGCGTGTAGACCACTGCCGAGACAGCGGCGCCCAGCAGCACCAGCATCGCCATCGCGATGATGGCCCGAATCGGCCCGTCGTCGGCGCGCAGCGAGACCGACTCGGCGGCGACGACGAGCAGCAATGCCACCGGCCACCGTGCGACCCCGCGCCGGCTCAACACCGAGGCGAGCAACACCGGGATCACCGTCATCTCCGTGAACAGCCCGATGCGAGTGCCGAAGTGCGACGTCTCGAAGGTCTGCACCAGCGAGAGCGTGGCGACCGCGACGGCGATGGGCAGCGCGTGGCGGGGCGACATCGCCCAGCAGATGCCGAGCCCTGCGGTCGCCACGATGAGGAGCAGCGCCGGTCGCAGGGAGGTCCCGTCGAGTGTGCGGACCTCGCCGACCAGCCACAGGTCCACCGCCGCGGCTGCCACGACGATGACGACGAACGCGACTCGCAGGACTTCGCGCAGCGGCCGGGCAACGCGGGCGAGTTCCACGACGTCGACACTAGCGATCGCTCTCGCCCGCCGCCCTCGGCCGATCGGCTGATACGACTCGGACGAAACCCACCGGGCGGCCGATGGTGGCGACACCTCGCGGCCCGGATGATGGACCGCATGAACACCGCACTCGGTTCCGCCCCCTCACGCACCCTGCTCACCGCGAACATCGGCGCCGAGATGCACGGCATCGCGCTGCAGCGAGGGGTCGACGACGCAACGGTGGAGACGCTGCGGGCCGCCGTTGCGCAGCACCACATGGTGGTGTTGCGCGATCAGTTCCTGACGGCGGACCAGCATGCGGCACTCGCGAGCCGGATGGGGCCGATCCTGGCGTCGCCCGTGCAGATCGCCACCGGCGCGACGGTGGTCTCCGTGTCGACGATCGAAGACACCGTTGCCCGCCCGCCGGCCGGGTTCCCGTGGCACACGGATGTGAGCTGGACCCGTCAGCCGCCCGCACTCGGCTTCCTGAGCGCCGTCACCATTCCCGCCACCGGGGGCGACACGATGTGGGCGTCGACTGCCGCGCTGTTCGATTCGCTCTCGCCAGTGATGCAGGAACGCTGTGAGCGATCGACGGTGCTCTACGAGCCGGATGCCACGCTGCTGGCATCGGTGGAGCGACACCACGGTGCCGAGGTCGCCGATCGCCTCCGTCGCGGTCACCCGGGAGTGGAGCACCCGTTGGTGCACATCCATCCCCTCACGGGTCGCAAGGCGCTCTACCTGTCGCCGCTGTACGCGGTTCGTATCGTCGGCCCGGCGGGTGCCGATGGACGCCTGCTGGAACACCTGCACGCGATGCTCGACGATCCGGCGCTGCAGGTGCGCTGGCAGTGGCGCGACGGCGACTTCGTGATCTGGGACGAGCGCGCGACCTGTCATCGGGCGCTCACCGATCACTACCCGCAACGGCGGGTGATGCGTCGATGTGTCACGGGGACGTGGTGACCGCCACCGCGACCACCGGCACAGCCAGGTACCGCGTGCGCTCGGTGCTGCCGGGCCTCGCCGTCGTGGGCGCGGGGCTGGCAGTGGGCATTGGCACGCAGGTGATGCAGGGGGTCCTGTCCGGCAGTTGGTCGGTGCTCGCCAACTCCGGTGTGATGTGGGCGCTGGCAGCCTTCGCGCTGGGCGCCGTGCTGCCGACGACCCGGTGGGCGATGGTCGGCGGCGCCGCGCACCTCGTGATCGCGTCGTTCGCCTACTACGAGGCAGTCGAGTGGTTCGAAGGGTCGAGCTCCGACCTCAGCAGGTCGCTGATCTGGGCGCTGGCGGGAGTGATCGCCGGCGTCGTGTTCGGCCTGGCCGGCCACCTGTGCGTGCGGCGCAGCGCGTGGCGCGGCCCATCGCTCGCACTGGTCGGCGGGGTGCTGGTGGGGGAGGGAATGCACCTCTCGCGCATGGTCGGCGATGCCGCGTTGCGGACCGCGGGTGCCGCCGAGCTGATGGTGGCGGCAGTGTTCGGTGTCGCAGCGTTCGTCGCGGCGGCGCGCCACTCACCATCCGATGCACGGAGTCGGGTCGTGACCACTACGGCCGTCGCCTTGGCCGCGTCCGCGTGGTTGACCGTGGGGGTCAGCAGGCTGATCGGCGTCGCGCTGGCGGCGGGGTGACCCGAGGGCAGGTTGGTCGGCTCAGCCGGTGTAGTGCTGGTCGGCGAGGCTGAGCACGTCGTCGAGCACGGCGAGGCCTTCCTCCACCAGCGCGGCCGGCGTGTTGCACGGTGGCACCACGTGCACGCGGTTGAAGTGGGTGAACGGCCACAGCCCACGCGCCTTGCAGGCGGCGGCCAGGTCGGCCATCGGCTTCGCATCGGCGCCGGCAGCGTTGTACGGCACCAGCGGCTCGCGGGTGGCGCGGTCCTTCACCAGTTCGATGGCCCAGAACACGCCGAGGCCGCGCACGTCGCCGACGCTGGGGTGGTTGGCCTGCAGCTTGGCGAGACCCGGCGCGATGACGTCGGCACCGAGCGAGCGAGCGTGCTCGATGATGCCTTCCTCCTTGAAGATGTTGATGCTCGCCACCGCCGAGGCGCACGCGAGCGGGTGGCCGCTGTAGGTGAGGCCACCGGGGAACGCCTTGTCCTTGAAGCTGTCGGCGATGGCGCGGCTGATGACCACGCCACCCAGGGGCAGGTAACCGCTGTTGACGCCCTTGGCGAAGCACACCAGGTCGGGTTGCACGCCCCAGTTCTGGAAGGCGAACCACTCGCCGCAGCGGCCGAAGCCCGACATGACCTCGTCGCAGATCATCACGATGCCGTGCAGATCGCATCGGTCGCGGATGCCCTGCAGGTAGCCGGGCGGCGGCACCAGGATGCCGTTGGTGCCGACCACGGTCTCGAGGATGATGGCCGCGACGGTGTGCGCGCCTTCCACCATCAGCACGTCGTCGAGGTGCTGCAGCGCGCGCTCGGTCTCCTCCGCCTCACTGGTGCTGTGGAACGCGCTGCGGTACGGATACGGCCCCCAGAACTTCACCACGCCGGGCATGCCCGGCTCGCTCGGCCAGCGACGCGGGTCGCCGGTGAGCGTGATGGCGCCGTTGGTGGCGCCGTGGTAGCTGCGGTAGTGGTTGAGGATCTTGTTGCGACCGGTGTGCAGGCGCGCCATGCGCACCGCGTTCTCGGTGGCCTCGGCGCCGCCGTTGGTGAAGAACACCATGTCGAGGCGAGTGGGGTCGTCGTCGGTCTTCGTGCTGCCGGTGCCGGCCACTTCGACGATGAGTCGGGCGGCCTCGCTGCGTGCGTCGTTGGCGTGGAACGGGGCGACCGTGCACAGCTTGTCGGCGTACTCCTTGATGGCCGCGACGAGCTTGGGGTGCTGATGACCGATGTTGACGTTGACCAGCTGGCTGGAGAAGTCGAGGTACTTGCTGCCGTCCTCGGTCCAGAAGTGGCTGCCTTCCGCGCGTGTGACGACGGCCGGGTTCAGGGCACCCTGCGCGCTCCACGAGTGGAAGACATGCTTGCGATCGTTGGCGAACGCGTCTGCGGGGTTGGTGTCGAGCACGGTCATGGGCCCATGGTAGTTGTCACATCAGATGGCGTACAGAGTGGTCTTTGTTCCAGCACAAAGATCGGGCCGCTCGTCGCGTGCGACGGAACTTCCTAGGGTGTGCATGCATCGGAAGCGGTGACACCACTCCGATCCAGAAGGAACGCCATGACGACCGAGCGAGCACACCAGTCGATGTTCATCCGTCACGCGATGGGCGCAGCGCTGCTCGGATTCGCGATCGTCGCGTCGGCATGTGGCGGTTCGAGTGATGCGCCGCTCGTTCGCCAGTCGGATTCGACTCGTGTCACCATCGTCGACCTGTCACCGGTGCCCATCTCCACCACCGTCGTTCCTGCCCCAGCGCCTGTCCCGACCATCCCGCAGCCCGCGCCGGTCCCCGCTGTCGAGAGTGTCCGCTTCTCGCCGTTCACGGTGCTCGATCCGATGAGCAACGGCATCGCCGCCTTCACCGTGCTCGTCCCCGAAGGCTGGAACGCGTCCGGAGAGGTGGAGTGGCAGCCGTTCTGGTCGCGCCTCGCGCAACACCACACCACGGTCGTGGATCCGGCGACCGGCCTGCGGGTCGACTGGCTGCCGATCCAGGACTTCATGTACTTCACCCCTCCCGCCGGGTTCGACGTGCCCATCGGCGGCAACTACCAGGGCAAGGCCTACGTGGCGCCCATCGCCGACCCGGAGCAGTTCGTCCGTGAGTTCTGGATGGGCCGCGCCCTTGCGCACCTGCAGCAGTCGACGGTGACGCGTCGCGTCGAACTGCCGGCGCTGGCCGACGAGTTCGTCGCCCGCTTCGGGGGCCCGGCCACGGCGGGGGCGTGGACCATCCGCTACGAATTCGAGGTCGGAGGCATCGTTTGGGAGCAGGACGTCACGTTCGCGCTGCTGTTCTCCGGCAGCGACCCGGTGAGCTGGTACGTGAACTACGCCACCACGGCCGCGGCGCCGAAGGGCGAGCTCGATCGGCAGCAGTCGCTGGTGTCGACGGTGATCGCCAGCCGCCTGTCGACCGTGGAGTGGGAGGCGAACTACCGGCTGGTGCAGCAGCTCTTCTACCAGGGCATCCAACAGCAGATGGCCGACACCGTGGCCTTCGGCGAGCTGCTCGCGCAGTACCGGGCCGAGAGCCAGGCGCTGCAGCAGCAGGTGTTCGACGACCGGATGGCATCGCAGGACCGGCAGAACCAGCTGTGGCGCGACACGATCGGCGGTACTGAGGGCTTCGACGACCCGGTGAACGGCACCGTGGTGCAGCTGCCGCTCAGCTGGGATCGCTACTTCGTCAACGAGAACGGCGAGTATCTGGCGGTGGAGGACCCCAACTTCGATCCCAACACGCTGAACGACGGCACCTGGGTGGAGCTGCAGCCGCGAGCGTGAGGCCGGCCCGCTGTCACCCCGGTTAGCCTGCCGAGGATGACGGTCGTGGTCGGAATCGATGTGGGTGGCACGAAGACCAACGCCACCGTGCTGGCCGACGACGGGCGGTTCCTGGTCGATCGCATGGTCGAGGTGCCGAGCCGGGTGAACGAAGGGCCCGATGCCGCCATCGAGGCCATCGTGCAGGTGGTGGCGACCGTGCTCGATGCTGCCGGGGCTGCCGACCGCACGGTGCTGGCCGTGGGCCTCGACACGCCCGGTCCGGCCAGCGCCGGTGGGGTCATCTCCCGGCGTGGGTCCACCAACTTCGCGCAGCAGGTGTGGTGGGGCTTCGACGTGCGCGCCGCGGTGGAAGCCGCGCTGCACCTGCCGGTCATCTACAACAACGACGGCAACGCGGCGGCGCTCTACGCGCACCAGCAGCACTACGGGCACGACGCCTCGGCCCGCTCGTCCATCGCGGCCATCGTCGGTACCGGACTCGGCGGTGGCGTCATCGAGATGGGTGCCGTCGTTCGCGGCGCGTCGGGCATGGCGGGCGAGCTCGGGCACGTGCACATCCCGGTGCACGACCTGCTCGCCCCCGGGCAACCGGTGCCGCGCTGCAACTGCGGGTTCGCCGGCGACCTGGAGAGCGTCGCGTCGCTCAGCGGCATCCAGAACAACCTGCTGCCGTTCTGGCTCACGCAGTATCCGGGGCACCCTTTGGCCGCGCTGCCGATCAACGAGGCGGCCAAGGACGTCCGCGGCCATGCGCAGCGCGGCGACGAGATGGCGCTGAAGATCTTCGAGCAGCAGGCGATGGCCATCGGTCGCATGTTCACCATCGCCGCCAACTTCACCGACCCCGACGCCTACTTCGTGGGCGGGGGAGTCGTGGAAGCCGAGGCCCACTTCCGCGATTGGTTCCTCGCGCTGGTCGAGGAGCACACGCTGCTGCGCGCCGAGCAGCGTGAGGTGGCCGAGTTCGTCGTCGTGTCGGATCTCGACATGGCGGGTGCGCGTGGTTCGGCGATGGCCGCGCTCAACGCGATCCGGCCCTGAGTCGCACGACTACAGTCCGCCTCATGGGTGAGATGGTCACGTTCAAGAGCAATGGTCACACGTGCGACGGGTACCTCGCGGGCAGCGGCCCGGGTGTGCTCGTCATCCAGGAGTGGTGGGGCCTGGTGCCGCACATCACCGACGTGGTCGACCGCTTCGCCGCCGCCGGCTTCACCGCGCTGGCACCCGACCTGTACCACGGGTCGTCGAGCACCGAGCCCGACGGCGCCGGCAAGCTGATGATGGCGCTGAACCTGGACCAGGCCGGCAAGGATCTGAGCGGCGCCATCACGCTGCTGCAGGAGCGTTCGGGGTCACCGAAGGTCGGGGTGGTCGGGTACTGCATGGGCGGCGGGCTCGCGCTCGTCGTTGCGTCACAGCGGCCCGATGCGGTCGCCGCGGTCGCGCCGTACTACGGCGTCATCCCGTGGGCCACGGCGCAACCCGACTGGGCGGCCATCTCGGCCACCATCGTCGGCGAGTACGCGGAGCACGACGACTTCGCCGGCCCCGAGGCCACTCGTGCGTTGGAGGCGAAGCTGCGCGACCTGGGCAAGGACGTCACCATGCACATCCACGCGGGCACGCACCACGCGTTCTTCAACGACGCTCGTCCCGAGGTGTACTCCGCCGACGCGTCAGCCGAAGCCTGGACCCGAACGGTCGACCTCTTCCGCACCCACCTGTAGCCGCACTTTCGGCGCTGGGAGGCCCACTGCGGGCCGGCCAACGCCAGAGTTCGATGGGTCAGCCGAGGGCGGCGATGGCGTCGGCGACCGCGAGGGTGCGCTGCGCGTTGGCCACGTGCAGGTTCTCGATCATGCGGCCGTTGTAGGTGACGACGCCCTTGCCCGCGGTGAGGCCCTCGTCGAAGGCGGCGATGAGCCCGCGGGCGTGCTCGATGTCGGCATCACTGGGCGCCCACACCTCGTTGCAGATGTCGACCTGGCCGGGGTGGATGAGCGTCTTGCCGTCGAAGCCCATCTCGAAGCCCTGCTCGCACTCCACCCGGAACGCGTCGAGGTCCTTCACGTCGTTGAACACGCCGTCGAGGATCACCTTGTCGGCCTCGCGTGCGGCGAGCAGCGCGGTGGCGAGGTGCGGCACCAGCGGGTGACGGCCGGCGGCGCCGAGCGTGGAGCGGATCTCGCGAGCGAGGTCGTTGGTGCCCATCACGAGCACGCTCACTCGCCAGTGCGCGGCGATGGCGCGCACGTCGAGGATGGCGGTAGGCGTCTCGATCATCGCCCAGATGGTCATGTCGGCAGGCGCGCCGGAGGCGACCAGACGATCCGACACCTGGTCGAGCGCAGCGACCGACGACACCTTGGGGATGACCACGGCAGAGGCACCCGAGTGCGCGGCGGCGATGAGGTCGTCGACACCCCACTGCGTGTCGAGGCCGTTGCAGCGGATGGTGAGCTCGCGCGAGCCGTACTCGCCCGACGAGGCGGCCGCGACCGCGTTGGCGCGGGCGGCTTCCTTGGCGTCGGGGGCGACCGCGTCTTCGAGGTCGAAGATGATGGCGTCGGCCGCGATGGTCTTCGCCTTCTCGAGCGCACGCTCGTTGGCGGCGGGCATGTAGAGCACGGATCGGCGGGGGCGGAGGTCGGTCATGGCGCTGCTCCTCAGAATCCGTACGCGGCCGCGAGTTCGGGGTCGCGTGAAGCCAGCTCGTGGGCCAGCTGCACGACCACGCGGCACTGCTTCACCGAGGCGTCGTCCTCCATCTTGCCGTCGAGCATGATGGCGCCCGTGCCGTCGCCCATCGCGTCGATGACGCGCTGTGCCTGTGCGACGTCGGCGGGCCGCGGGCTGAACACGCGCTTGGCGATCTCGATCTGCGCAGGGTGCAGGCTCCACGCACCGACGCAGCCGAGCAGGTAGGCGTTGCGGAACTGGTCCTCGCAGGCGACGGTGTCCTTGATGTCGCCGAACGGTCCGTAGAACGGCAGCAGCCCGTAGGTGGCGCACGCGTCGACCATGCGGGCGATGGTGTAGTGCCACAGGTCCTGCTGGTGGGTGGTGCGAGCGGCGGTGTACTCGGGGCCGTCGGCGCCCATCGGCGGGTCGGCGCGCACCAGGTAGTCGGGGTGGCCGCCGCCGACGCGGGTGGTCTTCATCCGGCGGTTGGCGGCGAGGTCGGCCGGCCCGAGGCACAGGCCCTGCATGCGGGGCGATGCACCGCAGATGGCTTCCACGTTGGCGACGCCGCGGGCGGTCTCGAGGATGGCGTGGATGAGCAACGGCTTCTTCAGCCCGGCGCGAGCTTCGAGTTGGGCGAGCAGGCGGTCGACGTAGTGGATGTCTTCCGGGCCCTCCACCTTCGGCACCATGATGACGTCGAGCTTGTCGCCGATCTCGCCGACGAGCGTGGTGAGGTCGTCGAGCGCCCACGGCGAGTCGAGGCTGTTGATGCGCGTCCAGAACTGGGTGGCGCCGAAGTCGACGGTCTTGCCGACCTTCACCAGGCCGGCGCGGGCGGCTTCCTTGTCGGCCATGGGGATGGCGTCTTCCAGGTTGCCGAGGATGATGTCGACGGTGGGGATGATCTCCGGCAGCTTGGCGACGACCTTCTCGTTCTGCGGCGGGAAGAAGTGGATGACGCGGCTGGGACGGAACGGGATCTCGCGGACGGGCTCGGGGGCACCGACGGCGAGCGGCTTGAAGAAGTCACGGGGGCTACGCACGATGCAAGGTTATGGTCACGGGGTGCTTGCGAGGAACTTCGACGCGATCCTGTTCGATGCCGGCGGCATCTTCCTGCTGCCCGACCCCACCGTGCTCGGCCCGCTGTTGGCCTACCACGGCGGCGATCCGTCCATCGCGCTGCACCGCCGTGCGCACTACGCGGGCATGGCGGCGAAGAGCGCGGCGGGCGCCACCGAGCGGTTCTGGAACGACTACAACATCGCGTACGTGCGCGCGGTGGGAGTGCCGGACGACGAGGTGGAGCTGGCCGCCACCGTGCTCGAGCACACCCGCAACGCGTTCACGTGGCGGTGGGCCATCCCCGAGAGCGTGGTGGCGCTGCAGGCGCTGAGCGCGCACGGCGTGCCGATGGGTGTGGTCAGCAACGCCAGCGGTCAGATCGCCGACGTGCTGGCGCGCAGTGCCGTGTGCCAGGAGGGCGACGGTCCGCACACTCCGGTGCGCGTGATCATCGACAGCCACGTCGTCGGCGTTGCCAAGCCCGACCCTCGCATCTTCGACTTCGCGCTCGTGCACTTCCCCGACGTGGATCGCGGCCGCATCGCGTACATCGGCGACTCGGTCACGATGGACGTCGGCGGTGCCCGAGCGGCTGGTCTGCACCCCATCCTGCTCGACCCGCACGACGACCACCCCGACGCCGACTTCCAACGCCTCGCCAGCCTGGAAGAGCTGCTCGTCTAGTGCACTGCGTGAGCCCCAATCCTGCTTTCTGGGTCTGAATCGTCCCGGATCCCTGGACGGGTTCCATGGACCCATGCTCGATGGCGAGTTCGCGAAGCGTTTCATCACGGCATCCGTGATGAAAAGCCTCCTGAAGTGCCGAGTAGCTGATGGACGCAGACCTCGATCTCGCTGCTGTGGAGGCTCTCCGAACATCCCGTGGGTCCGTTGACGCTTCTCTCCGGCCAATGCCTTGGCTGCCGTATTTCTCGCTGGACAACGCCGCCCACGTCGGGCAACCTGCTCGGGTGCCCGACCCTCTCGCTCTCGGTGACGCGCTGTATGTTCGGGCAAGCTGGTCGGGGCGGGTGATGGCGTCTGCGTTCGGACTGGCACCGGTTGCCGTCATTACTGGCGTGGCTCTCCTTTGGGTCGTCGAGCTGCCCCTGCCGACGCGGTCGACGCTCGGAGTGGCGACGATCGTATTTGGTGGTTGGGTCGGGCTGCGTAGCTGGCGCCACCTGGGAATCCGTGTCACCGCTCAGTCGCTTCGGTTGGATCGGGTGTTCTCTTCGTCGGAGGTGATGTGGGCTGACGTGATTGCACTGAGGATGTTGTGGGAGAACGGTCGGCTGGGTACGGGCTACTTCGTGGTGGTCGTGCCCGCGAGTCGTCGGCGTGTCTCGGTCGGCTGGGTCCCACCGCTCGAGGTGGCCGGCACCGAGCTGTTGCGGCAATTCATGTCAGACCACGTGCCCGGCGTGCATGTCGATCCAGTGGAGCCGTGGCAGGATCGTTTCGGCGAGTGGCACGGCGAGCTGCACGAGTTCGACCCAGCGGAGTCCATCCGTTCGGTGCGTCGTGCCGCTGTCGGTCGGTGGGTCATCAGCATCAGAGTCACTGGTGATGGCTTCCAAGCAGTGACGTCGGAAGCGACCGGTCGGGTGGTGCGTGAATCGCCCGTCTTCGCAGACCTGCCCGCCGCCACTGAGGCTGCGATCGAGCAAGTCCGCCTCGCACGTTCGGACGCATAGCCGCCGTCTGCGTGTGGTCAGACTGCTCATCGTCGGGCAGTCTGAAGCTGTGACGGAGGATCTCCAGAATCCGGTGGGCCGCCGTGGAGGCGCCGACTGGCCTCGGCGGTCAATGATTTCCTACTGGTCGATGACGTGGTTCCTGATCGAGGTCGCTGTGTTGGTCGCTGCATTTTCGGCGAGCACGCGGCCCGCGGTCCGTGTGGCATTCGCGTTGGTGGCGGTCGCGCTGCTGGTCGCAACGCTGTGGCCGACATTGCGATTCGTCAACGGCACCGTTCGGACCCGCCGCCCTTTGCTGGTGGCAGCAGAGCGATCGCGATCGGGTCGATCAGCGAGGTCGTGACGTCTTCGGATGTGATGGATTGGACTCCGCGGGGCTTCTTCGGCACTCGGCTTTTGCTGCTCGATGGACGCGAAGTCAATCTGGTGGAGACATCCAGTACCGATCGTGATCGGGCTGATCGATGGCGGATCTTGGTGACACAACGTCTGCAGACGATGGGTTGGTCTCCGGTGCCGAGGACGCCCGTAGCGATCGACACCGATGGCATTCGTACTGACCCGCTGGAGTCGATTCGGTCGGTGCGGCGCGCCGCAGTCGGTCCGTGGGTGGTCAAGGCAGGAGTCCACGGTGATGGCTTTGCCTCGATCACGTCGCAAGCTTCCACGCGCGAAGTCGTCAACATCGGCCCTGTCCGAGGTGACCTGAACGCCGCGGTCGAGGACGCCTGCCAAGAGATACTCCGACTGCAGGCAGGACCATGCCAGGTCGACGGCGATCAAGGTGGCCACCCCTGACTGCCGAATCGGTCGTTTCAGCGATGACGGCTGCGGTACCCGGCGTGGCGGGGCACCCCGCGTCGGACAGATGATGGCGCGATGGGCGCTGGTCAACCGTCGTCGAGGATGCCTCGCTCAGCGTGTTCGTCGTCCAGAAAGCGATGATGGTGCCAGTGTTCCGCGTCGGACGGCCGCCCGCATGATGAGTATCGCGATCGTCCTCCGACTCGCACCGCACTAGTTCGCGGCGAGGCGGGGGTTCACCGGTGAGTCGACCGGGTCGCCGGGTTGTTGGCCGGGCAACCACACCGCCAGGTCGAGCCGGCGTTCGGGCGAGTCGGGTTCGGTGATGCGCGCGCCGTCTTCCACGTAGATGACGGTCATCGCTTCGCGGGCGACGGTGGTGGTGTTCGGTCCGCCGCCGTGCACGACCCAGCCGTCGTGGAACGAGGCATCGCCCGCGGCCATTGCGACCGGGGGACACACCTGCAGGCCCTCGCGATCGATGAGCGCGGAGAGGAACGCCTCCGACTCGTCGGAGATGGGGAGCGGCCCGATGTCGCCGAGCGCGTGTGAACCGGTGGCGAAACGCATCGTGCCCATCTCGGGCGTGCAGTCGATGAGTGCCATCCACATCGTGAGCGTGCGCGCACCGTCGAGCGGCCAGTAGCGCTGGTCCTGGTGCCATGGCGTGTGGCCGCCACCGGCCTGCTTCACCAGTGCTTGATCGTGGTACAGCCGCACGGCGGGCACGCCGAGCAGCTGCGCCGCGACGCCCGCGAACCGTCGCGCCAGGGTGAACCGCTCGAACGCGGCGTTGGCGCGCCACAGGTTGAACATCTGCAGGAACGCGCGGTCGTAGGTGCTGCGCTGCGGCATGGGAGCGAGGCGGTGGTTCGCACTTTCGGCGAAGGGAGCGAGCTCGTTGCGCAGCGAACAGAAGTCGAGCCCGGCGCCCAGGCCTGGAACGCGCACATGACCGTCTCGCCCGAACTGGTCGACCGTCGCGACGTCGAGTGGCCACGGCGTGTCGTAGACCTGCTGCGGGTCCGGCCGCTCGACGGTGGGTTTCGCGGTCATCGCGCCTCAGACTATGCCGTGCCCTCCGACCCCGTCAGCCCGCGCTGGACCCACTGGCGCGAGACGGTCGACCTGGAGGAGTACCACCAGCGCTGGCAGCGGATGGAGCAGCAGGGAACCGCCTCGCACGGAGAGGCCGACTTCATCGAGGGCTACGGCGCGGCCAGCGTGCTCGACGCGGGGTGCGGCATGGGCCGAGTGGCCATCGAGCTCCACCATCGTGGAGTTGCAGTGGAGGGCGTCGACCTCGACGCCGATCTCCTCGCGTACGCGCGGGCCGACATGCCCGAGGTCGCCTGGCACCACGCCGACCTCACCGACATGCAGCTCGGCCGCCGGTTCGAGCTCATCGCGACGCCGGGCAACGTGATGATCTTCTGCCGCACCGATCATCGTGCGCCCATCGTGGCCACGCTGGCCGGTCACCTCGAGCCCGACGGTCTGCTCGTGGCCGGATTCTCGCTCGAACGGGGCGCCGACGCGCTCACGTTGGTCGAGTACGACCAGTACTGCAGCGCCGCCGGTCTCGCACTCGTGGAACGCTTCGCCACCTGGGAACGCGACCCGTACGAGGGCGGCAACTACGCCGTCTCCGTGCACCGCCTCGCACTCTGAGCTGCGCAACGCCTACGGTGCCCTCGGTGGGGGAGAACACGTCGCGGCGTACCGCGTTCTGGTTGCTGTGGGCCAACGCGGTCTCGGTGGCCATGGTCATGTCGGCCGACCGCTTCACGTTCGAGTGGCTGGTCGGCGACACGCTCGACGCATCCGACTCCGCGAGCGGGTTCGTACTGTTCGCGCTCGGCGCGCCCGTGGTGTGCTTCGTGCTGCTCGCGGGGGCGATGGCCGACCGCCACGACCGCAAGCGCATCCTGCTGCTCACGCAGCTCGGTGGAGCGGTGGTGCTCGCGCTGTCGGCCCTCGCGGTGTGGACCGACGTGATCGACGTGCCGATCACGATGGTGCTCGCGGTGCTCTTCGGCACGGTGATGGCGTTCGGTCAACCGGTGCGCAGCTCGCTGCTGCCGTCGATCGTGCCCAAGGAAGAACTGATGCACGCGATCGTGGTGATGACCATCGGTCTCAACGTGGCGATGATCGGCGGACCGTTGCTCGCCGGCGGGCTCATCGAGCTGAGCGGCGTCGGCCTCGCGTTCGCGGTGCAGGCCGGCTTCTTCGTCGTCGGTGTCGTGCTGGTGACCAAGCTGCAGGTGCCGGCGCTGCCGCCGGTGGACCGCACCGTCCGCATGCGCACGGAGGTGATGGACGGACTGCGGTTCACGTGGGCTCACCGTCGACTGCGCGCACTGTTCGCGTTGCTCGCGGTGGGCGGCGGGTTGATGTTCGGCGGGGCGGTGGCGTTGCTGCCGAAGATCGCGCGCGACGAGTTCGGTCGCAGCGCCGACGACTCGGGCCTGCTGTTCGCGCTGATGGGTGCCGGCATGATCGTCACGTCGTTCGCGCTCATCCGCTACCGACAACGCATCACGCGCCGCGGCCTGGTGTTCATGCTCGGCATGGTGGCCGGCACGTCGAACCAGATCGTGCAGGGCTTCGTGCCCTCCTTCGGGTGGTTGGCGCTGCTGATGTTCCTGTGGGGCGCCAGCGGCGGCTTCTACATGAACATCAACCAGACGCTCATCCAGGAGCTGACGCCGAAGGAGAAGATGGGCCGGGTGATGTCGCTCACCGTGCTCACGCAAGGTGGCCTGGTGCCGCTCGGCGCGCTGGTGGCATCGGCGCTCGCCGAATCGATCGGCCCGCAGCCGGCGATGAGCGTGTTCGGCGTGGTGGCGCTGGCCTGCGTGCTGCTGACCCTCGTGGTGGCCAAGGAGCTGCGCCGACAGGTGTGAAGCAGCCGGGCCGTTGGCACGAAGCCTGTGCCGCCCTGCGCGCCGCCATCGACTGATGACGAGCGAGAGCTCACACCCCGGGCGGGTCGTCCAACAGGTGGCACTCGAACGGATGCCACCACTGCCAGGCTGGGTTGGTGATGGCGATGTCGCCCAGCGGCACCTCGTGACCGGCAGGCGACGTGGCGACGACGTCAGCGAGCCGCAGCGTTGCCGAAGAACACAGCGGCCCTGCGACCACGGTGAACGTACCGCTGGTGGCGGATGCCGGCCAGGTCTCCTCGACCACCGCATGATGCAGTTCGGACTCCTGATCGGTGCACGTGAACGAAGGGAAACCAGATCCGAAGCGGACTTCCAGGTGGAGTTCGGTCGGTGACACCCGCGTGTCGCGCTGGATCGCTCTCGCCAGCATCGAGCCACTGGCGTCGAGTTGCACCGTTCCGTTCGACACCGAGAGGTCACCGCACTGTTCTCCGGCGAGGGTGGCGCTGGGGGCGAAGCGTTCGAGCTCGCCGATCCGTCCCTCGACGCCGATGGCGGTCGGCGACGGAGCAGTGTCCGGTACCGATGCTTCTGGCGCTGCCTCGCCGCCCGACGAGCAGGACACTGCGGCGATCACGACGAGCAGCAGACTGCGGCGCACGCGCCAACAGTGCCACACCGCAGCACAATTCGCTCGCCACGGGCGACCGTGCCGCGACACTGTGTGGGGATGGACGAGGAAGCGCTCCGACAGTTCAGGGAACTGCG
>JAUXQB010000238.1 GCA_030685215.1 Actinomycetota bacterium | reverse complement strand
CGGCGGCAGCACCGGGCATGCGTCGACCTTCATCTTCCCCACGGATCACAACAAGGAGATGGCGGTCCTCACGCTCGACAGCCAGAACCAGGACATCGACGCGGGGCTGAACAACACCTGCGGCGGCATCGAGGTGGCGCGTGAGCCGCAGCGACTCGAGGAGTTCAAGCGGCGCATGACCTCCGCCAAGGCGTGGGGCATCGACGCTCGCCTCGTCACACCCGCCGAGATCAAGGAGATGGTGCCGTTCATCAACGAGGACATCCTCCTCGGCGGCTACTACACCCCGAGCGTCAGCGTGGTCGACTCGCTGGCCACCGGCACGATGATGCGCGACGAGGCCGTCGCCAAGGGCGTGCTGCAGGTGTTCGCCAACACCGAGGTGCTCGACGTGGAGACCGTGCCCGGCCCCGGCGGCCCGAAGGTCAGTGCCGTTGTCACCGACAAGGGTCGCATCGAAGCCGAGTACGTCGTGGTGGCCTGCGGCGTGTGGAGCCCGCGCATCGCCGCGATGGCCGGCGCCAACATCCCGCTCACCCCGGCCGTGCACCAGATGGCCGACGTCGGTCCCATCGACATCCTGCAGGAGAGCAACAAGGAGCTCGCCTTCCCCATCATCCGCGACATGGACACGTTCTGCTACGAGCGCCAGTCGGCGGGCTCGATGGAAGTCGGCAGCTACGCCCACCGGCCGATCCTGATGCGCCCCGACGACATTCCGTCGATCGCTGCGTCGGCGCTCACGCCCACCGAGCTCCCGCTCACCTACGACGACTTCGACCCGCAGATGGAGCAGGCCATCGAGCTGATGGAGATGCTCGGCGACGCCGAGATCCGCTATGCCATCAACGGTCTGCTCAGCCTCACCCCCGACGCCAACCCCGTGCTCGGCGAGACCCCCGAAGTGGCCAACCTGTGGAGCGCCGCTGCGGTGTGGATCAAGGAAGGCCCCGGCATCGCGCAGCTCGTCGCCGAGTGGATGACCTACGGCTACCCGCACATGTGCGACCCGCACGGCAGCGACATCAGCCGCTTCTACCCGCACGAGAAGACCGAGTGGCACATCAACGCCCGGTGCAACGAGCACTTCAACAAGACCTACGGCATCGTGCACCCGCGTGAGCAGTGGGCCAGCCAGCGCGGCATCCGCCGCAGCCCGTTCTACTCACGGGAAGAGGCCCTCGGCGCCACGTTCTTCGACGCTCGCGGCTGGGAGCGCCCGCAGTGGTACTCGAGCAACGAGAAGCTGTTCGCGAAGTTCCCCGACGCCGTCACGCCCCGCACCCACGAGTGGGACGCTCGCTGGTGGAACCCGGTCACCAACGCCGAACACCTGCAGATGCGCGAGAGCGTCGGCGTGGTCGACCTCACCGCGTTCAACGAGTTCGACTTCGAGGGCGCCGGCGTCGTGGAGTACCTCAACGACATGTGCGTG
>JAUXQB010000231.1 GCA_030685215.1 Actinomycetota bacterium | reverse complement strand
CGGCGGCTGGATCTACGTGAACAACAGCGAGGTTCCTGTCGAAGGTGAGGGTGGCGCCGGAGCGCTCCGCTTCGATGCCGAGGGTCGCGTCGTCGACGCCTACCGCGTGCTGGAAGGGACCACGTGGAACTGCGCCGGCGGTGCCACGCCGTGGGGCACCTGGCTGTCGTGCGAGGAGATCGAGTTCGGCCAGGTCTGGGAGTGCGACCCGATGGGACGAGAACCCGCCCGAGCGCGTCCGGCGATGGGACTGTTCCGCCACGAGATGGTCGTCGCCGACCCCGCTCGCCAGGTGCTGTACCTGACCGAGGACGAGGCCGACGGACTGCTCTACCGCTTCCGGCCGCGCACCTGGGGCGACCTCTCTGCGGGCGACCTGGACGCCCTCGCCGTCTCCGCCGACGACGGGGCGATGAGCTGGGTTCCCGTCGCCGGGCTCGGCCTGCCCGGCACACCGCGGCCGCGCGACGTCGCCCCTGGCGCCACGCACTTCCCGGGTGGCGAAGGGATCGCGCTCGACCGCGACATCCTCTACCTGTCCACGAAGTACGACAACCGCGTGTCGCGCCTGGATCTCGCGGCATCGCAGTTGACGATCCACCGGGAGGGTCCGCTCCACTGGGGACCGGACAACCTGGCTGTGCAGGAGGCGACCGGCAACCTCTTCGTCTGCGAGGACGGCGACACCATGGAACTGGCGCTCATCACGCCCGAAGGCCACGTCGATCCGTTCGTTCGTTTCGTCGGCCACGGCAGCTCGGAGGTCACCGGTGTCGCGTTCGACCCGGCCGGCCGGCACCTCATCGTCAACTCACAGCGAGCACCCACGTCGACGCCGCTCGCCGGGGTCGACGCGCTCGGCAGCACGTACATGATCTCCGGGCCGTTCTGACGGCTGCTGGGCTCCCGGCTCAGCCCGCGGCGTCGGCCGCCGTCTGCTTCGCCCAGCGGTAGTCGGCCTTGCCGCTGGGGCTGCGCAGCACCTCCGGCACGTAGACGAACGCCTTCGGCAGCTTGTAGCGCGCGATGTGTCGCTCGGCTTCCGCGCGAAGTGCTTCGTCGTCGACCTCGTAGCCCTCGCGAATGCGCACGATGGCGACCACCTCGTTGCCCCAGCGCTCGCTCGGCCGCCCCGCGACCACGCAGTCGTACACCGACGGGTGCGCCTTCACCGCGGCCTCGACCTCCTCGGCGAAGATCTTCTCGCCCCCGGAGGTGATGGTGACCGAGTCGCGACCGTGCAGTTCGAGGATGCCGTCGTCGCGCAGCCGGGCACGATCGCCGGGCACCGCGTAGCGCTGTCCGTCGATGACGGGGTACGTGCGCGCGGTCTTGGCCGCGTCGCCCAGATAGCCGAGTGCGAGGCGACCGCTCTTCGCCAGCCAACCCAGCTCCGGGTCGCCGGCGGCCAACTCGCGAGTGAGGTCGTCGCTGAGCACGTGGTTGCCGGGGCTGATGGGAAAGGTGCCGGTGGTGGCACCCGCGCCGGCGGACACCTGCGACAGCTGGCCGCCGGCTTCCGACGAGCCGAGCCCGTCGACGATCATCACGGTGGGGAGCTGCTGCAGGAACTGCTCCTTCAACGGCGCGCTCAGCGCGGCGCCACCGGAGAGGATGACGGTGAGCGACGACAAGTCGTACGTGTGCCGGTCGAGCTGGTCGAGCAGCGGGCGACCGAACGCGTCGCCGACGATGAGCAGGAAGTTGAGGTGCTCACGCTCGATGGTGCTCCAGATGTCGTCGGGGTCGAGATGGTCGGTGTGGTATTGGATGAACACGGTGCCGCCGGTGTTCCACGTGCGGAAGCTCATCCAGTGCCCGGCACCGTGCATGAACGGCGGCGCGAGCAACGCCTGCAGGCCGCCGGTCGCCTCGGCCACCACCCCGTCGAGCGTCTCCGCGCGGCTACCGCCGAAGCACTCGATGTTGGCGTCGGCGTTGCGCCACAGCACGCCCTTGGGCATGCCGGTGGTGCCGCCGGTGTAGAGGATGTAGAGGTCGTCGGGGCTCCACTCCACGGCCGGCCGGTCGCCCGATGCGTCGGTGAGCGCGTCTTCGTACCAGACCGCGCCGGGCAGCAGCGGCAGGCCGCTCTCGTCGGCCACCTGCAGGATGACGCGCAGGTTCGGCAGGTCGGGCAGCACCTCTGCGAGGGTGGGTGTGAACTGGCTGTGCACCACGATGGCGGTGGCCCGCGAGTCGGTGAGCAGGTACTGCAGCTCTTCGGCCACGTAGCGATAGTTCACGTTGAACGGCGCCACCCGGGCCTTGAACGACCCGAGCATCGCTTCGAGGTACTCGTTGCCGTTGTGCAGGTAGATGGCCAGGTGATCCTGCCCGCTCTCGTGCCCCTGCAGTTCGCTGCGCTCGGTGTGGCAGCCGAGCCCGCTGGCGACGAGATGGTTGGCCAGCCGGCGAGTGCGATCGGTGACCTCCGCCCACGTGAGCCGTCGGTCGCGGTGCACGAGGCACACCTCGTCGGGCCGAGTGGCGGCGATGGCCTCATGGATCTCGGCGACCGAGAACTGTGGGGAACTCATGGCGGCACCGTATGCCAGGTGTGTCGGACGTCACGCATCGTACGCCGCGCCAGCGCTGGTTTTGGACAGGATTCGTCCCACCCGAGTCTCTGGACAGGATCCGTTCCGGGCTCCGAGACGACTCCTGTCCAGTTCCGGCGTCGCCGGCTCGGTCTCGGGGTCGCTCGGCGGTAGGTTCCGAGCATGGAACTCAGTGACTACACGGTGGTCGACACGCGCGAGGTCGACAAGGTGCTGTTCGGCATGTTCATGCCGCAGGGGTGGAAGATGGAGCTGTCCGGCATCGAGGGTGCCGAGGCGAAGTGGCAGATGGCGGTCGACATCGCGGTGCGCATCGAACAGCTCGGCTACGACAGCATCTGGGTGTACGACCACTTCCACAACGTGCCGAAGCCGGCCAACGAAGCGGTGTTCGAGTGCTGGACCACCATGGCCGCCATCAGCCAGCGCACGTCGCGCGTGCGCCTCGGGCAGATGGTCGGCTGCAACAGCTACCGCGAGCCGGGGGTGCTGGCGAAGATCACCTCGACCATCGACGTCATCAGCGGCGGCAGGCTCGATTGGGGCATCGGCGCCGGTTGGTACGAGAACGAGTACAAGGGCTACGGCTTCGAGTTCCGCCGGCCGAAGGATCGCATCGGCATGATGGCCGAGACCGTGCAGATCGTGCGCAGCATGTGGACCGAGCCGGAGACCACCTTCGAGGGCGAGTACTACGCGCTGCACCGCGCGCAGTGCGATCCGAAGCCGCTGCAGTCACCGCACCCGCCCATCTGGATCGGTGGCGGAGGCGAGCAGCTCACGCTGCGAGCCGTCGCCCGCTACGCCGATTGCGCCAACTTCGGTGGCAAGCCGCACGAGTGGGCGCACAAGCGCGAAGTCCTGCAGGGCCACTGCAAGGTCGTCGGCCGCGACGAGGCCACCATCCGCAAGACCTGGAGCCCGGAGCTGTTCGTGCGCAGCACCGAGGCCGAGGTCGAGGCGGCGGGCAGCCGCAGTCGTTGGGGCGAGCCGGCGGAGAGCTGGCGGGAGGGCAACCTGGTGGGCACGCCGGAGCAGGTCTGCGAGAAGATCCAGACCTACATCGACATGGGCTGTACTGGCTTCATCCCGTGGTCGTCGGACTATCCGAGCACCGAGACGCTCGAGCTGTTCGCCAGCGAGGTCATGCCCAACTTCCGCTGACGGCGGGTGTCAGAACAGCGAGCCCTGCTCCTGCGCGAGCATCGGCGGCGGCTCGGGGAGCGGTGTGAGGCTGTCGACCAGTCGCGCCACCGCGGCGTGGAAGTCGAGCGCGAGCGCGGGCGTGCCCGAGTTGTCGGGAGTGTGCGCGAAGAACGTGGGGGTGCGACCGTCGCGGACCCATTGCGCGACGATCGGCTGCCACCGCTCCAGCCCGAGCGCGGTCACCTCGGGATCGTCGGTGCCGATGAAGCGCACGATCGGATGGTCGCCGAGTGGCTCGTGCAACGCGGGCACCCGCGGCTTCTGCTCCCACTCGGCGCGTCCCTCGTCGGTGATCGGCGGGTGCGAGAACAGCGACTCGGTGTCGAGCAGCACGCGCTCGGCTCCGTGCCGCTGCAGCATCGCGTCGAGCGTGGTGCGATCAGTTGCCGCGAAGAACGCCGGGTGGCGCACCTCCACCGACCATCTCCACGCGCTGGAGCACTGGCGCAGCGCCCATTCCAACGCGCCGAGATCGCTCGGGCCGAACGACGCGGGCAGCTGGAACGTGAAGCCGCCGACCAGATCGCCGAGCGGCTCCATCAGCGTGCAGAACGCGTGCAGTTCGGTGGCGGTGCCGCGCAGCCGACGCTCGTGCGTGATGTGCTTGGGCACCTTGAACACGAAGCGGAAGCCGGGCAGTGCCTGCTCGCGCCACTTCGCCACGGTCGATGGTGTGGGTGCTGCGTAGAACGTGGTGTTGCCCTCCACCGCGTTGAGCAGCCGGCTGTACGCATGCAGCTCCCGGCCGGCGGGCGTGTCGACCGGCAGGAAGCGGCCCACCCACTGCCGCTGTGCCCACATCGGGCACCCGACGTAGAGCGCGCGGGTCATCGCATCCGGATGATGTTGCCGCTCACCATGCGCGCCGCATCGCTGCACAGCCAGCCGATCACCTCGGCCACGTCGGCGGGTTCGGCCACGTGGAAGTGGTCGCGTGCGGTGGCGGCGAACTCGCGCACGGCATCGTTCACCCATCCGCTGTCGGTGATGGGCGGGTGGATCATGTTCGCGGTGACGCCACGACGACCGAGCTCGAAGGCTGCCGACATCGTGTAGTTCTCGAGCGCCGCCTTGGCAGCGCCGTAGGTGACCTCGCTCGGGAAGCCCTCTGGGCTGCCCGACGTGAGTCCGACGATGCGGCCCCACTGGCCGTCGCGGGCGATGAGGCGAGCGCTGAACTCGGCGATCATCAGCGCGCCGGCGCGAGCGTCGACGCCGAACGTGCGGTCGAACAGTGCGGCGCTGACTCCCGGTGTCGCTCGGCCGACCGGGTCGCGCGTGTCGGCCGCGAACGAGTCGCCGCTGGCCCACCCGGTGGCGTTGTTGACGACGATGTCGACAGGTCCCAGCTCGGCCTCGGCCAGGTCGAACAGGCGGGTGGGCGTGGCGTCGTCGAGCAGGTCGGCCTCGACGGCGATTGCGGCGCCACCGGCAGCGACGATGCGCGCCACCACCTCGTCGCCGTCGGTCATCCGGTTCTGCTGGTAGCGCTCGGGTGTGGCCTCGTCGTCGGCGACGCGGCCACGCAGGTAGGTGATCAGCACCCGCGCACCGTCGGCCGCGAGGCGTTCCGCGACCGCGGCACCGATGCCGTGGTTCGCCCCGGTGACGATGGCAACGTGCGGCGGCATCGTGGTGGCAGGCATGGCCGCCGACGCTACCGCGCGAGCGTCACTCGTAGCTGCGGAAGATGACTTCGGCGACGCAGCTCGGCTTGGCCGCGCCCTCGGTCTCGAAGGTGAGCTCGTACGTGCTCTGCACGCCACCCGCGATGTCGTCGACGCCGAGCAGCTTCACACCCAGGCGCAGGTTGGCCCCCACGGGCACCGGCGACATGAACCGAACCTTGTTGCAGCCGTAGTTGACGCCCATCGAGAAGCCGGTGGAGATGACCACCTGCGGCAGCAGCACCGGTGCCAGCGACAACGTGAGGTAGCCGTGCGCGATGGGCCCGCCGAACGGGCTCTCCTTCTTCGCCCGCTCCACGTCGATGTGGATCCACTGGTGGTCGCCGGTGGCCTCGGCGAACTGGTTCACGCGCTCCTGCGTGATCTCCATCCACGGCGAGTAGCCGAGGTGCTCACCGATTGCCGACTTCAGTTCTGCGCTGCCATTGATGATGCGAGGTGCCATCGCGCAAGCTTGCCAGGCGCGAAGGCTCTACGGTGAAGCCGATGACCGAACCATCCGATCCTTCCGCCGAGCGCCCCGGCCTGGGGGAGCGGCTGGTTCGTGGCGCGCTGTTCCCCCTCCGCGTCACCAAGAACACCGCACGTCTGATACGAAGTGCACTCATGGGGGACTTCCTGACCGCGTATTCACTCACTCAACCCGACAAGTTGGCGATGGTCGACGACCGACCGGACGGCACGGTCATCTCGCTCACGTTCAGCGAGCTCAACGCCAAGTCGAACCAGCTGGCCAACGTGCTGCTGTCGATGGGCGTGCGGCCGGGCGACTCGAAGGTGGTGTGGTGCGGCCAGAACAGCATCGGCCTGGTGCTGATGATCAACGCCGCGCGCAAGCTCGGCGTCACCGCGGTGCCGCTCAACTACCGGCTCAGCGATGAGGAAGCCGCATACGTCACTGACCACAGCGACGCCACCATTGTGTACGTCGACGCCGAGTTCGCCGGCATGTTCGCGCGGGTGCGTGGCGAGCTGCCGAAGGTCGAGCACTACCTCGTGTTCGACGCCGCATCGGGCCACGCGGTGCCCGACGACATGGTCGACATCGATCCGCTGATCGACGCCGCATCGGCCGGCGAACCCGAGATCCCGGAGGGCACCGAGGCCGGGTCCACGATGATCTACACCAGTGGCACCACCGGCAAGCCGAAGGGTGCGCTGCGCCGCGGCAACTCCGGTGCCGAGCAGGCCGGCGCGCTGATGATGTTCATCGGCTACACGCCCGACGACATCTACATCCCCACCGGGCCTCTCTACCACTCTGGCCCCGGCGGCTTCCTCGGCCTGGCGCAGGCCCTCGGCCAGACCACCGTGCTGCAGCGCAAGTTCAACGCCGAGGACTGGCTGCGCCTCATCGACAAGTACAAGGTCACCTCCACGTTCTGCGCGCCCACGCCGGTGCGCATGGCGTGCAACCTTCCCGCCGAGGTGAAGGCGAAGTACGACGTGTCGTCGATGAAGCGCCTCATCGCCAACGCCGCGCCGTGGAGCTTCGCGTTGAAGCTGATGTACCTCGACTACTTCCCGGCCGACTCGCTGTTCGAGGTGTACGGCAGCACCGAGCTCGGCGTCAACTGCGTGCTGCGCCCCGAGGACCAACTGCGCAAGCCGGGCTCCTGCGGCCAGCCGGCGCCGATGGTGGAGGTGAAGCTGTTCGACGACGACGGCAACGAGGTGCTCGGTACCGGTCCCGCGCACACCGGCGAGCTGTTCGTGAAGAGCCCGAGCGTGTTCGCCGACTACTACAAGCAGCACGACAAGTTCCTGGCCGACAGCAAGCACGGGTACCAGACCGTCGGCGACATCGCCTACCGCGACGACGAGGGCTACCTCTACATCTGCGACCGCAAGAAGGACATGATCATCTCCGGTGGCATGAACATCTACCCGGCCGAGATCGAGGCCGCGCTCGAGCATCACCCCGACGTGCTGGAGGTCGCCGTGTTCGGTACGCCCAGCGACGAGTGGGGCGAGAACGTGCACGCCGTGGTGGTCGTGCGCGAGGGCGGCTCGATGACCGACGCCGACGTGATGGAGTTCGCCCGCGAGCACCTCGCGCACTACAAGGTGCCGAAGTCGGTCACGTTCATCGACGAGCTCCCGAAGACCGGCAGCGGCAAGATCCTCAAGCGCGAGCTGCGCGCCCCGTTCTGGGCCGGCCGCGCCAGCCAGGTCTGACCCCGACCCTCTGGGTGGCTGGGGACGAGCCGACCGAGTGTCAGTCGAACTCGGTGAGGACTTCGGTGAGGGTGGCGCGGCCGATGGCGGGCATCGACGTGCTGTCGTCGCCGGTCATGTAGGCGAGCGACAGGTTCAGCGCCCAGCCGGCGGCGCGGCGCCAGGTGTGCTCGTCGATGTGGGCGGCGGCGCGGTACTGCGCGCGTTCCGCGGGTGGGAACAGCATCCACGCCAGCGCCAGGTCGGTGGCCGGGTCGCCGGCGCACATGTCGCCGAAGTCGATGACCGCACTGAGCCGACCGTCGAGCGTGAGCATGTTCGACGGGTGCAGGTCGCCGTGCAGCCACAGCGGGGGACCGTCCCATGCGGGAGTCGATCGCAGACGGTCCCACGTGCGCAGCACCCGCGGCGTGTCGATGATGGCCTCGAGCAGGTGCGCTCGATCGACCACGGCCTCCGCACGTGCCTGCAGCGAGACGCCGCGAAACGCGTTGGTGGGCGCGTTGCTCGGCGCGGGCCGGTGCAGTGCCTCGATGAACGACGCGAGCACGACGGCCGTCGCACCGAGGTCGCTGGGCGGCGCGACGGCCACGGTCTCGCCGGGCAGCCAGCGGCACACGCTCCACGCCCACGGGTACTGATGGTCGGGCGTGCCGCAGAACCACGGCACCGGCACGTCGAGCGGCAGCTGCGGGGCCAGCGTGGGCAGCCACCGCTGTTCGTTCACCACCAGCTCGGCGGCGGCAGCTCGTCGGGGCAGGCGCACCAGCCACTGGTCGCCGACGCGGGCGATGGTGTTGTCCCACCCGTTGGCGACGATGCGCACCGGCAACGCCGCGAGCTCGGGGCACTGTGCGCCGAGGAGTCCGGCGACCAGCGGCACGTCGATGTCGATCTCGGCGGCCGGTGTGGCCATCAGTAACCCAGGCGCTCGACCCTGTCGGCCTTGCGCTGCCAGTCCTTGTCGACCTTCACGAACAGTTCGAGGAACACGCCCTCCGGCAGCTGCGCACGGGCGAGCTTGCCGACCTCCTTCAACACGAGGCCGCCCTTGCCGATGACCATGCCCTTCTGGCTCTCGCGCTCGACGATGATCTCCACCCGGATGCGCGGCCACTCCCACTCACTGACGCGCGTGGCGATGCTGTACGGCAGCTCGTCGTGGGTGACTGCGAGCAGCTGCTCGCGGACGAGCTCGGCCACCCACTGCTCCTCGGGCTGATCGCTGACGGTGTCGGCCGGGAAGTACTGCGGGCCTTCGGGCAGCTTCGATTGCAGGAACGCGACGAGCTCGGGAATGCCCTTGCCGGTACGTGCGGAGACGGGGAAGTACTCCGACGCGCCGAGCGCGGTGAGCGCGGTGAGCTGACCGAGCACCTGGTTCTGCTTGGCCGCGTCGATTTTGTTGAGGATGACGACCGCGGTGCTCATGTCGAGGTGGCTGGCCACCCACTTGTCGCCACTGCCGAACGGCTTGGTGGCATCGACCACCAGGCACACCACGTCGACGTCGCTGACGCTGTCGAGCGCGGTGGCGTTCACCCGCTGGCCGAGCGCGGTGACGGGCTTGTGCAGGCCGGGCGTGTCGACGAACACCAGCTGCGACTCGGGGCTGCTGAGCACACCCATGATGCGGTGGCGCGTGGTCTGCGGCTTGTCGCTGACGATGCTGACCTTGCGGCCGCACATCGCGTTGACCAGCGTGCTCTTGCCCACGTTGGGCCGGCCGACGAGTGTGACGAATCCGCTGCGCATCAGGTGGGCAACGCTATCGGGGGTCAGGGGACCGACGTGGCGGACGTCGCCGCGGTGGTGCCGGTGGTGCTCGGCGTGGTGGTGGCCGACGGCGTCGCCGAGGCCAGCAGCGCCTGGTAGTCGAGGCGGGTGAGCAGCTCTCCGGCCGCGATCAACTCACCGTCGGGACCGGACACCTGCTGGTTGAACGTGACCTGGCCGATGCCGCGGCTGTTGTCGAGCAACGTCAGCACCAGTTGCGCGATGACGAGGCGCTGGTCGCCGGCGGGGATGGTGTCGAAGAAGCCCTCCGGCAGCACCACCTGCGCCACGCCCAACCCGTCGGCGGTGACGCTGATCTCGGCGTCGTCGGGAATCGCGCTGCGCAGACCGCGACCGAGGTCGCCTTCGGGTGGCCCGTCCTTCAGCGCGTCGATCAACTGCGACAGCGCGAACTGCGCGGGCAGTTGACTGGTGACGAAGTTCAGTTGGCCGCTGGCGATGTAGTACAGGCGGACGGTCTCGGCCTGCACGTCGGTGGTGGTGGTCTCCAACCCGGTGGTGGTGGTGACGGCCTCGGTGGTGGTGATCTCGACGGTGGTCGACGGCGGCAGCGTGTCGTCGAGGCCGAACGGCGGGTCGACGCCGGTGACCCGGCCGTCGTCGACGACGCTGCACGCGACGGTGAGCGCGGTGAGCGTGCCGGCCATCAGGAGTACTCGTACGCGCATCAGGTGGCCTCCAGGAAACTGACCATGAATCGGGCGCCGCCACCGGGGCGATCTTCCACCCACGCTTCGCCGCCGTGCGCCTGTGCGTGCTCGGCGACGAGTGCGAGGCCGAGGCCGGTGCCCACTCGGTGCCGAGCCGCGCTGCCGCGCGCGAACCGTTCGAAGATGCGCGAGCGTTCGCCACGGGCAACGCCGGGCCCCGCGTCGTCGACGCCGAGGACGAGGGCGCGTCGGCCGCGCATCGCGGCGAACACCCGCACCGGCCCGCCGCCGTGCGCGCTGGCGTTCTCGAGCAGGTTGGCGAGGATC
>JAUXQB010000226.1 GCA_030685215.1 Actinomycetota bacterium | reverse complement strand
CCCTACCGCACCGCACTCGAGTCGTGGCTCGGCGAGGAGCTTCCGCCGGACAGCAAATTGGAAGCCGAGATGGCACGACTCATCGCGATCCACCGCCTTCCGCCGGTCCAGTTCCACGCGATCGTGATCGGGTTCGAGGTCGACTTCCTCGTGATCGGGACGAACGTGGTGCTCGAATGCGACGGATGGAGCACTCACGGCCTCGACCGAGACCAGTTCGAGTTCGACCGGATGCGCGACGGCGAGCTCGTCGCCGCCGGTTACCAGCCGGTGCACTTCACGTGGAAGATGCTCACGAAGACCCCCGATGCGGTGGCTGACCGCATTCGACGAGCCGTCGATCGTTGGCGCCCCTGAGATCGGCGAGCGACTCTGGACAGGATTCGTCCCGCCTTTCGGGACGAATCCTGTCCAGAACGCGAGTTGGAACGATTCCTGTCCAGAAACCCCGGGCGGTCAGCCGTTCTTGGGGAGCTCGCTCCAGCTCATCGTGCGGTCGTTGTTCGGCTCCTTGGGGAGTCCGAGCGCGCGCTCGCCGAGGATGTTGCGCTGCACCTGATCGGTGCCGCCGTAGATGGGCGGGCCCTGCGCGAACAGACCCATCTCGGTGACGTAGGCGAGCATCGGCTGGCCGGTGGCCGCGTCGAGCGCCTTGCGGTCGGCGGTGTTGTACGCGTGCAACATGCCACCGGCGCCGGCGAGGCGCAGCCCGAGGTCGCGGCTCTGGCGCATGATCTCGCTCATCGACAGCTTGGCGATGTTGGGTGCGCCGGGGATGTCGCGACCGGCGGCCTTCTCGGCCTTCAGCCGCAACGCGAGCATCCGGCCCACCTCGTGCAGCGTGTGCAGCTTGACGAGCTCTTGACGAACCGTGGGCTGATCGATGACGCCGCTGTCCCTGGCCATCTGGGTGAACAGCTTCACCGCACCGGCAGCCATCGCGCCACCGCCGCCGCCGCCTCCGGACGGGCCCGACGGGCGGACGAAGTCGCCGACTCGCTTCGGCAGGTCGCCGGCGACGGTGCCGGCGTTGGCGGCAGCCGCCGCGCTGTGGCCACCGGCACCGAGGCCAGACCGCTCGAACATGAGCGTGGTGTTGGCCACCGCCCAGCCGTTGTTGAGGCCACCGACCGTTGCGTCGTCGGGCACGCGCGCGTCGCTCAGGAACACTTCGTTGAACAGCGCGCGGCCGGTCATCTCACGGAGCGGACGGATGTCGACGCCGGGCTGGTGCATGTCGCACGCGAACCAGGTGATGCCCTGGTGCTTCGGTGCCTCCGGATTGGTGCGCGCGATGAGCATGCCCATGTCGGCGATCTGGCCGCCGCTGGTCCACACCTTCTGGCCGTTGACGATCCACTCGTCGCCGTCCTTGAGCGCCTTGCAGCCGAGGCCGGCGAGGTCGCTGCCGGCGCCGGGCTCGCTGAACAGCTGACACCAGGCCTGCTGCCCGGTGACGATGGGCAGCACGTAGCGCTCGATCTGCTCCTGGGTGCCGTGCACGGCGATGGTGGGCGCAGCGAGCAACATGCCCAACCCGCCCGGCGCGGCGACGGCGCCGCGCGACACGATGCGATGCCCGACAGCGATGGCGTCGTTGCGCGAGAGGCCCTTGCCGTACGCGTTGGTGGGCAGCGCCGGCGCCGCCCAACCCGACGAGCCGAGGCGCTGCCACCACTCGGCGACGGTCAGTTCAGGGTCCCAGTTGGCGTCGAGCCAGGCGTCGAGTTCTTCGAGGATGTCGCTCATGGCGCACAGCTTTCCCTGCGGCGACCGGCGCCGACGAACTCGGACGGCGCGGCGGGCGCGTTCAGTCGAGCGGCGCGGCGAGCAGGTCGGCGCTGAGCGCGAGCGCGGCAGCGATGCCGGCACCACGCTCGACGACGGCACCGAACGTGTAGCCGGCTTCGAGCGCGCCGTTCATCGGCGGCTCACCCAACGAGCGCAGCAACGCGGTGGCGTCGCGCGACACCGTGATCGGCTCGAGCGGGGGCAGAGGGTCGGCCTCGCGCCAGATGTCGGTCTTCGGCTGCCGGTTGCCCGACTTCTGGTTGCCGTTGCGGCGCCGCTGCGTGCTGCGGCTCTGTTGCGGGCGGTTCATTCGGGGTCTCCCGTGAGCAGTTCGTCGGTGAGCAACTCGTCGGGTCGCAACCCGAACGCGAGCCGCAACTGATCGGTGTCGAGGTCGGCCATCGAGCTGCCCTTGGGCAGCACCAACGACGCGATGTGACGCTTGCCGGCCACCACTTCCTCCACCCGTTCGTCGACCGTGCCCGGGCACACCAGGCGGTGCGAGATGACCGTCTTGCTCTGGCCGATGCGCCACGCGCGGTCACGCGCCTGATCCTCCACCGCCGGGTTCCACCAGCGGTCGTAGAGCACGACGTGGTTGGCGGCGGTGAGGTTGAGACCGGTGCCGCCCGCCTTCAGCGAGAGCACCATCGCGCCCGGACCCTCGAGGCCCTGGAAGTCGGCGACCAACTTGTCGCGCACGCCACGACTGAGGCTGCCGTCGTAGCACGCGACCGGCTTGCCGGTGAGCGCGGTGAGGTGGTCGGCGAGGCGGCGGCCCCACGTGGCGAAGTGGGTGAAGATGAGCACGCGCTCGCCGGCCTCGAACACCGACTCGACGATCTCCTCCAACCGGGCCAGCTTGCCGGAGCGACCGGCGAGCGGACGGCCGTCGTCGTGGTACGCGGCGGGGTGGTTGCAGATCTGCTTCAGCGCGGTGATGGCGGCCAGGATGGCGCCTTCCTTCTTCTCCCCGAGCTCGTTGGTGACGTTGAGCACCAGGTCGTCGAGCACCGCCTGGTAGAGGCCGATCTGCTCGGGAGTCATCGTGCAGTGGTCGAGCTCGTCGATCTTGTCGGGCAGCTGTGCCGCCACTTCCGGCTCGGTCTTCGTGCGGCGGAACAGCAGGATGCCGTTGAGCGCCCGCAACGCGGACTCGCCGTCGCCCGACATCTGGGCGACGAACGCCGGCCGCGGGCCGACCAGACCGGGGTTGGTGAAGTCGAGGATGGCCCACAGGTCGGCGACGCCGTTCTCGATGGGCGTGCCGGTGAGCGCAAGTCGGGTGTGCGCCGAGATGCGCCGCAGCTGCTGCGCGGTGTCGCTGGCCGGGTTCTTGATGGCCTGCGCCTCGTCGAGCACCATCGTTCGCCAGTCGGTGGCCGCGAGCAGTTCGACGTCGCGCACCGCGGTGGCGTAGGTGGTGATGACGATGTCGGCCTTCGCCACCTGGGCGGTGAACTCCTCGGCTTCCGAACGGGCGATGCCGTGGTGCACGAGCACGTGCAGATCGGGCGCGAAGCGGGCCGCCTCGGCCGCCCAGTTGCCGACGACGGCGGCGGGCGCCACCACGAGTGTGGGGCCGCTGCCGACCGTACGAGCGAGGTGCGCCAACACGGTGGGGGTCTTGCCGAGACCCATGTCGAGCGCCAGGCAACCACCGAGCGCAGCGGCGTCGAGGAAGCCGATCCACGACAGCGCTTCGGTCTGGTAGGAGCGCAGTTCGCCGGCGAAGCCCTCCGGCTTGACGACCGGCGCGGCCGATGCCTCGCTCGCCCGCTGCAGCACGTCGTTGGCCCAGCTCTGGCCCTGCACCACGATGCCGCCGGCGAGGCCCGACGAGTCGAGCCCCATGCTGTGACGCAGGATCTCGGCGCCGGTGAGCTGCGTGGTGGACTCGCGCTCGGCGAGCGCAGCGGCCGCCTGTTCGAGGTCGACACGATCGAGCTCGATCCACTTGCCACGCGACTGCAGCAGCGGACGCGCCTGCTTCGCGAGGCGTTGCACCTCGGCGGCGGTGAGCTCGACGTCGTCGAACAGGATGGACCACGCGACGTTGCTGAGCTGATGCGCGCCGACGACCGACCCGGCCGACTCCTCCGCGAACAGGCGCAGCGACGGGGTGGCCTTGCGGCGCGAGATGAGCGGCGCTCGAACGTCGAACCCGGTGGCGACGAGCGTGGGGCCGACGAGCGTGAGGAAGTCCCACGCTTCGTCCTGGCTCAACGCGAGCTGACCGCGTTGGCGGACCCCGACGCGACCGAGTGCGGGGAAGATGCGGCCGAGACGGGTCCATTCGGCCATGGCCGCCCTGCTGCCCTCCTGACCGCGCAGCGCTTCGTCGACCGGCACCAGCTTGCCCTTGGCCATCTTCAGGTGCACCGACATCAACCACACACCGCCGGTGCCGGGAGGGTCGAGGTGCACCGAGAGCCGCGGGTGTGCGGAGTCGGTGACGGGGCGCGACCACTGATCGAAGCGGCGCGCCATGTCGCGCGACAACGTGGCGTCGACGGGGAACGGCGTGCCGTCGAGTCGGGCGAGCATCGAGTCGCCGAGGTCGGTGACGGTCTTCGCCGAGGGCGGCTGAGCCTTCAACTGCACGCGCTCCGCGGCTTCGGTCATGATGGCCTCGACCACACCGCTGAGCACGGCGACCGTGGTGGCGTGGCCTGCTCCCCCGCCGCCGCCGAGGGCGGTGACCGTGCCCGGCATGACCGCGGTGAGCTCTTCGATGATGGATCTGTTCAGGAACGCCGGCGCCCAGCGAACCGCCGCATCGGTGCCGTGGCCGTCGCGTCGGGGCGCCACCTTCAGGGTGGGCACCACCGAGCCGCGGGCGACGAGGCGCACACCTTCCACCGCGGCGCGGCCGAGCCAGAGCAGGCTGGGACCGACGCCGTCGGGCGCATCGCCGGCACCGACCGACACCAACCATCCGAGCGCCCCGCGCATCGGGATGGAGATGGCTTCGGCCTTCGTGCCGTTGGGCAGCGGAACGCCCGCATGCAGTTCCCAGCCGTGCGGAGGCCCACCGACGGCTTGCAGCCGATCGGCCAGCGCATCGTTCGGCTCGGGCTCGGTGGCGCGGCCGGCGGCCCACACCACGACGTGGCCGTCGGCCCACGTGGCCTGCAGCTGCACTTCGCCGGGTTCGACGTGCTCCCACGAGATGTCGTCGTCGGCGTCGATCTCCATCAGGATGGGCGACGGCGCCAACGGGCGCAGCCGCGCAGCGGTGCGGTGCAGGCTCTTCAGCGTCTCGGTGAAGTCGGCCACGACCTGGTCACGCTCGTCACCGCGCAGGTCGCGCACCGATGCCAGGTCGTCCTCGGCGTCGCCGATGAGACGGTCGAGCACCGCGAGTGTGGTCCGTTCGTCGGCCTCGAACAGGGCCAGATCGTCGGCCGAGGGTCGCCCGTCGGCAATCGACCAGATGGCCGTTTCGAGTTGTCGTACTTCAACCATTGCGCTCCGTATGACGTCGATGTCCGAGTGGTCGCCTGGCGACGGTGGGCCCGGTGTGCCCCACCGGTCGATGGTCGCAGCCTGTGTTCGGACGGACCCCCGGTGGCCCCGCCGACGGTGAGTGGCCGGGCCTCGGGCTTGCCGTGGCGCGACATGACTGACAGCGACTGCAGCCAGGATAGGCCGAATTGCGACCGGATGCGTTCAGTCGCGCACAACACCCGTCACACGCGCTGCCACGTAGCGATCGACGTCGTGCACGTTGCGTTCGAGGTGGCTGAACGGGCCGCGGGCCGCGTGGCGGTGGTGGAGTGCACGCCACACACCTTCCACCACGGGTCGATCCTCGCCGTTGACCGCGGCGATGAGCTCCAGCACACGAGCACGAGCCTGCGCCCGATCGTCTGCGGACAGCGCCGTCCACACCTCGGGGGCGAACGCGACCGACCAGCGGATGTGCACCCGGCCGACGCCGAGCGGGG
>JAUXQB010000176.1 GCA_030685215.1 Actinomycetota bacterium | reverse complement strand
GGCCGATCCGACTGGGCGGTGCACGTCGCGTTGTGGTCGGGCGCACGACTGTCGGCCGGCGCGGTGAGCCTTCCCGCGCTGGGCATGGTGTTCTCCACCGATCCCGCGCCCACGCTGCCACCGCAGCAGCGCGAGCAGCCGCGGCTGGTCACCAGCCGAACTCGCAACCCGTACTCCGCGGTGGTCATCGCCAACGCGCTCGGCTGCGATGCGGTTCGCCTCGGTTCGGCCGGCGCGAAAGCAATGGCCGTGGTGGTCGGCGAAGCCGACATCTACGTGCACGACGGTGGCATGTATCAGTGGGACAGCGCCGCGCCGGCCGCGGTGGCCCTCGCCGCCGGCCTGCACGTGAGCCGCATCGACGGCTCGCCGATGACCTACAACGCACGCGACCCGTGGCTGCCCGACTTCCTCGTCTGCCGCCAGGAGCTCGCCGAACCTGCGCTCGCCGCCCTCCGCGCCGGCCGCCGCACCCGCTGACCCGGCCCGCGGAGACCGGACACGCTCGATGGCGCTCGACGGCAGAGGTCGAGGAGTGCGCAGGAGCGGCAGGACGGCTGTCGTCGATACTGTGCGGGCGTGGAACTGACGGCGACCCGCTTCGAGATCGACGAACGCGTGGCCACGGTGTGGCTGCATCGCCCGCACCGGCACAATGCGTGGACGGGGCGGATGCACAGCGAGTACCGCTGGGTGCTGGCCCACCTCGATGCGCAGCCGCAGGTGCGCGCGGTGGTCGTCACCGGCACCGCTCCCGCGTTCTGCGTCGGCGGCGACAGCGCTGCACTTGCGGGCCACGCCGAGCGCGGCGCGTACGACGCCGGTCTCGACGACGAGCTGGCAGCGCCCGGATACGGCGTCGCGCCGGAGTTCGATGCCGACTTCGCCTTCCAGTTCGCGATGCGCTTCCCGATCATCGCCGCCGTCAACGGCGCCGCCGCCGGCGTCGGGCTCGCGCTGGCGCTGTTCTGCGACCTGCGCTTCGGTGCTGCGGCGGCGAGGCTGACCACCGCGGCCCCGAAGCTGGGCCTGCCCGCCGAGTACGGCATGAGCTGGCAGCTGCCGCGTCTCGTCGGGGTCACACGCGCTGCCGATCTGCTGCTCTCCGGGCGCGTGTTCACACCCGCCGACACCGAGTCGTGGGGCCTGTGGAACGGTGTCGAGCCCGACGGTGAAGCGGCCCTCGCTGCCGCGCAGGCGTACGCACGTCACCTCGCCACCGGCGTGGGGCCCGCTGCGCTCACCACCACCAAGGCGCAGCTGTACCGCGACCTGCTCCACCACAGCCCCGCGGCGGCCATCCACGACGCGCAGCGGCTGCTGGAACACGCGATGACCACCGACGAGTACCGCGAGGGCGTCGCCGCACTGCGCGAGAAGCGACCACCGACGTTTCCCTGAGCGCGGTCGGCCGCGTGACCTCCGCCACACGCACGGAAGGGTCACCGCCTACACTTCCCGCATGGAGACCGGGCACCCACATCCTTTGTCGACGACGCGCCTTCCGGGCCTCACGGTGGCCGCGCTGGCGTCCATCGGGGCGGGGGCAGTGCACGGTGCCGCGACGGGCATCCACGCGGAGCACCCGCGCCTCGCACAGCTGTTCGTCATCATCACGGTCGCACAGCTCGGTGCCGGCATCTGGGCACTGGTGCGGCCGATGCGGCCGGCAGCGCTCGCCGTCGCCGCGGTCAACGCGGTCGCCGTCGGTGGCTGGTTGGTCACTCGCCTCACCGGCATCTCGTGGATCCCCGGGCTCGAGGTCGCGGAAGCGCCGCAGTTCGCCGACACCGCCTGTGCACTGATGGGTGCCGTCGCCGTGGGCTCCGCGCTCAGCGCGCTGCTCGTCGGGTGGCGTCCCGCCGCACCGGCCCGGGTCTGGATGCCGTCGATCGCCATCGCCGCGCTCGCCGTTCCCGCGATGTGGACCGGCGGCACGCACGTGCACTCCCACGACGAGAGCAGCGAGCACGCGCACGACACCACGGTCGACACCGACGGCAACGTGGTCGAAGTCGCTCACGACGACACAGACGATCACCCGCACGACACGGTGGTCGACGGCGAGGGAACCGTCACCACCGTGCACGACGACGACGGCCACCACGACGAAGAGGATCCCGTGGCTGCCGCCGGCTGGCCGCGTCCCTGGGATCCGGCGCTGGGCATCGACCTGTCGGGTGTGCCGGGGGTGACCGTCGAGCAGCAACTGCGCGCCGACAAGCTCATCGAGGACACCCTGCGCGAGTTGCCCCGGTGGGCCGACACGGCAGCCGCCATCGCCGATGGCTACACCAGCATCGGCGACTCGGTCACCGGCGTCGAGCACTACATCAAGAGCTCCCTCATCCAGGACGACGTGATGCTGGATCCCACCCAGCCCGAGTCGCTGGTCTACGAGGTCGACGGCGACAAGCGCACGCTCACCGGCGCGATGTTCATCGCCAGCGACCGGCCCACCGACGACCCCACGCTCACCGCGTGGGCGGGTCCGTTGATGACGTGGCACAACCACGGCGACCTGTGCTGGGACCTCGTCGACGGTGTGGCTCGCGTGGTGGGCACCACCGGCGAGACCGGCACGTGCGCTCGCGGTGTGAACACCGGGGGTGGTAGCCCGATGGTGCACGTCTGGATCGCACCGCACATGTGCGGACCGTTCGCCGCGCTCGAGGGCATCGGCGCCGGTCAGGCCGCGGTGCCTGAGGCAGAGCGGATGGACAAGTGCCGCGAGCACGACGACCACGGCGCCACTCCCGCCGTCACCGCCAAGCCGTACGACCCCACGCAGCCCATCGACCTCTCCGGCTTCGAGGGTGTCACGCCCGAGCAGCAGGCAGCGGCCGAGAACCTCATCGCCGTCACCGTCGTGCGGCTGCCGCAGTGGAGCGACTACCGAGTGGCCGAGGCCGCCGGCTTCCACAGCATCGGCGACGCGGGCACCGGCCACGAGCACTTCGTGCAGTGGGACTGGATCAACGACGACATCATCCTCGACCCCGACCATCCCGAGAGCCTCGTCTACGAGCCGCAGCCCGACGGCTCCAAGAAGCTGGTCAGTGCGATGTACATGCTGCCCACCTCGGTGGCGCTCGCCGACGTGCCCGACATCGGCGGCCCGCTGATGCAGTGGCACATCCACGACAACCTCTGCTACACGAACGACCCGATCGCACCGAGGGTGGCGGGCCTCACCGACCTGAATGGCAACTGCAATGCGCCACTGGTGAAGCACGACCCTGCACCCATGATCCATGTGTGGATCACCCCGCATGCGTGCGGGCCGTTCGCGTCGCTGGAAGGGATCGGCGCCGGCCAGATCGAGGCCGGCGAGGAGCGCCTCTGCGACCACGCCCACGGCTCCGGCTGACAACCGGCCCGGGCACGCCGAGGCCGAGCGCTACGAGGCGGGCATCTCCAGCACCGTGACCACGCCGGTGCTGCCGTCGACACGCACGCGGGCACCGTTCGGGATGCGCCGAGTGGCGCCGGTGGCGCTGATGACGCACGGGATGCCGAGCTCGCGGCTGACGATGATGGCGTGACTGAGCGGGGCACCGACGTCGACCACCACGCCTGCGGCCGGCACGAACAGCGGAGTCCACGACGGGTCGGTGATGGGCGCGATGAGCACGTCGCCGGGTTCGAGCGCGAACGGATCGTTGGAGTCGAGCACCACGCGCGCGATGCCCTCGGCGGTACCCGGGCAACCCGGGATGCCGGCGAGCACGTCGCCGGCGCCGAGGCAGTTCGCGGTCACGGCATCGCGGCGCGGCCACGTGTCGGGACCATCGGTGCGGCCGACGAACACGAATGGCGGCTCGAGTTGCTCGAGCTGCATGTAGGCCGCGCGACGTTCGCGCACCGTGGCGGCGAACGGCTGCGGCTGGGCGAGGAACTGCGGCATCTCGTCCTTGGTGACGAACCCGAAGTCCTCGATCTCGTCGAACACTCCCGCGTCGACCATCCGCCGCCCGATCTCGCGCATCGCCATCCGCATCTCGTGGATGACTCGGATGTTGTTGGTCTTGGTCCGCTCGCGACCCGGCAGCCACGCCTTCGAGCACGCGATGGCCGCCGCGAGTTGACCGTGGGTGGCGAGGTCGCCCTCCACCATCGCCAACAGTTCGGCCGACGCAGCCTCGCGCTCGGCGGCGCGCTCCGCGTGGTGGCCGGCCGGGTCGGAGCTGTCGGGTGACACACGCATGCGGTCGATGGCCGCGAGCGCCAGCGCCGGCCTGGTCTCCCAGCTCGGCGACCGGCTCTCCCACTCGTTCGGTCCCCGACTGCCGTAGCGGTGGAGGAAGTCGGCGAAGCCCGCCTCGAACTCCGGTGAGTCGAGCGGCAGCCGCGACAACGCCCACATCGCGTGGCTGGGTTCGGCCGAATCCACCTCGCCGATGCCGGCGATGATGGGCATGATCAGGTCGGGGCGACCGACCGCGGTGGCGACCGCGCTGATGGCACCCACCGGCACCGTCGCCATGTAGGTGGTGAACAGGTGGTGGCCGAACATGCGGCGGTGCAGCGGCACCATCTCGAGGAAGCGATCCCACAGCTCGGCCAGCGAGAGCCGCGACAGGTCGGGCCGGGTGTCGCGCAACGCGATCGTGAGCAGCTTGTCGTCGGTGAGCTCGGTCAGGTCGCCGACGCTCTGCTGCGCGAACACCATCCCGAACGTCTCGCCGATCCTCTCGGTGAGGTCGGGCCGCACGTCGCCGGGCATCTCCTCGTAGGGCGGGATGCCGGGCTGTGCACCGAAGAACTGCTCGTCCATCGTCTGCCAGCTGAGGCCCGGGGCACGCTCACCGAACAGCCGGATGAGCGATGCGTTGAGATAGCAGTAGCCACCCTGCACGCCGAGTTGGCAGAAGTCGCCCTCGGGGAGCTCGTCGGCGTCGAACGCACCCATGCGCACCCACGCGTCGCGCCACCCGAGCTCGGCTTCGAAGAGCGCCGACGAGCTGGTGAGCGGCGTGACCGGATCGGGGAACACCTCGCCCACGTTCGCCCTCGTGTAGATGGGGAAGCGCTGGGACAGCGACGTATCGGTGACGTAGTACTTCTCGCTCATGTTGTCCCCCCAGACAAGCCGGCCACCGTTGTGGCGAGGCGCCGCCGATGTTAGTGCGTCGGTCTCCCTTCCCCGTTCGCCCATCCCTGCTCGTGGATGTGCGACGCGCGTGGCGACTCGCCGATTTCGCTGCGATCATGCAGGCATGACCGTGTTGGAAGACCGAGGCTGGGCCGCGTTCACCGAGGAGGGCCCGTGGGCGCTGCAGCGCGACGCCATTCGCTGGCTCCCGCTGGCCGCGCCACTGCGCTCGGCTGCTCAGGCCGAGGTGCCGGGGCTCACCAAGGCGGGGCGAGTGCCGCCCGGACGCCGAGTGGTGCGCGTCGTGCGCACGCTCACCCGCGCAGTCGTGCCCTGGATGGTGCGCAAGAAGCGTGGCCAGTACCTCACGCCCGAGGCCAGCCGTGCCGAGATCTCGTTGCGGTTGCGGCGGGCCGCCGAACAGCTCGGACCCACCTACATCAAGCTCGGGCAGATCATCTCCAGCGGTGAGGGCCTGTTCCCGCCAGAACTGGTCGGCGAGTTCAAGAAGTGCCGCGACCAGGTGCCCGCAGAGCCCTTCGACGTGGTGCGGGTGGTGGTCGAGGCCGACCTCGGAGCCCGCCTGGAAGACGTGTTCTCGTCGTTCGACCGCACGCCCCTCGCTGCCGCGTCCATCGCACAGGTGCACGCCGCGACGCTGCGCACCGGCGAGGCCGTGGTGGTGAAGGTGCAACGTCCCAGCGTCGCGGGGCTCGTCCGCAAGGACCTACGCGTGATGGCGTGGTTGGCACCGTTCCTCGTCGGTCGCATCCCCATCGCATCGCTCGCCAACCCGCCGGCGCTGGTCGAGCTGTTCGCCGAGACCATCGTGGAAGAGCTCGACTTCCGCATGGAGGCCGCGAACATGATCGACGTCGCCGCGATGCTGCACGAGCTGGGCAACCACGGCTACGTCGTGCCCCGCCCGCACCCCACACTCGTCACGCGGCGCGTGCTCGTCATGCAACGACTCAGCGGATTCAACTTCGACGACGTGGTCGGCATGAAGGACGCCGGCATCGACACCGAGGAAGTGGTGCGCACGGCCATGGTGGCGCTGATGGAGGGCGCGATGGTCTACGGCGTGTTCCACGGCGACCTGCACGGCGGCAACCTTTTCGTGCTGGCCGACGGGCGCACCGCGCTGCTCGACTTCGGCATCGTCGGGCGGCTCAGCGGCGAGCGTCGGCTGGCCTTCCTGCGCATGATGCTGGGCGCCACCACCAACGACGTGAAGGGCCAGATGGCCGCGATGCGCGACCTCGGTGCGCTGCCGGCCGACACCGATCTCGACGCGGTCATCAAGGACCTGCGCCTCGATCAGCCCACCGTCGACCCCACCACGCTCACCGGCGAGGAACTGGTCGCGGAGGTGCAGCGGGTGGTGAAGGCGCTGCTCGGCTACGGCGCCAAGCTCCCCAAGGAACTGATGCTGTACGTGAAGAACATGGTGTTCCTCGACGGCGCGATGGCGCGGCTCGCACCCGATCTCGACCTGCTCGGTGAGATCGCGAAGATCTCGATGATGTTCGCCGAGCGCCACGGCGAGCGGCTGGCCCGCGAGCTGGGCATCGACCCCACCGCGGTCGAGCTCAACATGGACGGCGTGAAGGCCGGCTTCGGTGTCGACACCGACACCGAAGCGCTCACCTACCGCGAGCTGCAGGCCCGCCGCGAGCTGATCCAGAAGCGCATGCGCGACCACGTCAGCCGCTGATCCTCCGCCGAGAAATCGATCGGATCCGGTCGGCGGGCGGCGCTAGCCTCGCCGTCCCATGAGCCGCGTCGTCGAGTCCATCGCTCCTGCGCGCATGGGGAGCGGTTTCCGCTGGTTGATGACCTCTTCGTGGGTCAGCAACCTCGGCGACGGCATCGCCATCGCCGCGGGGCCGCTGCTGGTGGCTTCGCAGACCGACGATCCGCTGCTGGTGGCCGCCGCATCGCTGCTGCAGTACCTGCCCTGGCTGCTGTTCGGGCTCTACGCCGGTGTGCTGGCCGACCGGCTCGACCGGCGGCGACTGGTCATCCTCGGCAACCTGTCGCGAGCCGTCGTGCTGTCGGTGCTGGCCGCCACCATCGTGGCCGACGCGGTCAACGTGGCGGTCGTGCTGGTGGCCATGTTCCTGCTCGGCACGGCCGAGACGCTCGTCGACACCACCACCTCCACGCTGCTGCCGATGGTGGTCGAGTCCGACGATCTGGGCGTGGCCAACGCCCGCCTGATGTTCGGCTCGCTGACGCTCAACCGCCTGGCCGGACCTCCCATCGGCGCGGCGCTCTTCGCGCTGGGCATCGGGTGGCCCGCGGTCACCCAGGCGGTCACGGTGGCGCTCAGCGCGCTCCTGGTCGCGAAGATGGCGCTCACCCACGTGCCCTCGCCCACCGCGCACGCACCGGTGCGCGCCGATATCGTCGACGGCCTGCGCTGGCTGTGGGGCCACCCGCCCGTCCGCACGCTCACGCTCACCGTCGTCACCTTCAACGTCACCTACGGCGCCGCGTGGTCGGTGCTGGTGCTCTACGCCACCGAGCAGCTCGGCATGGGAGAGATCGGCTTCGGCTTGCTCACCACCGTCGGCGCGCTCGGCGGCGTGCTCGGTACCGCCATCTACGGGTGGCTCGAACGCGGCATCGGTCTCGCCAACATCATGCGCGCCGGCCTCATCATCGAGACCGGCACCCACCTCAGCCTCGCACTCACTCGCACCCCGGCGGTGGCCCTGCCTGTGTTCTTCGTGTTCGGCATCCACGAAGCGGCGTGGGGCACCACCGCCATCACCATCCGACAGCGGGCGGTCCCTGCGGAGTTCCAGGGTCGGGTGGGCAGCGTGTACATGACCGGGGTGTTCGGCGGCCTGGTCATCGGCTCCGCCCTCGGCGGGCTCATCGCGAGCATCTGGGGCATCACCGGCCCGTTCTGGTTCGCGTTCGTCGGCAGCGCCCTCATCCTCGTGGTCATCTGGCGCCAACTCGGCCACATCGCCCACGCAGACGGGTAGCGTCGCTGGCCGTGCGTCTTGTCGTAGCCCGCTGCACCGTCGACTATCGAGGTCGGCTCGATGCCCACCTCCCCGAGGCCGTGCGGCTCATCATGGTGAAGGCCGACGGGTGCGTCGCCATTCACGCCGACGGCGGCGCCTACAAGCCGCTCAACTGGATGAACGCGCCCAACACGCTGGTCGACCACGGCGACCACTGGACCGTCACCAACCCCAAGGGCGAGGAGCTGGTCATCACGTTGCTGGAGGTGCTCACCGAGACGGCGCACGAGTTCGGTGACGACCCGGGCCTGCAGAAGGACGGAGTCGAAGCGCACCTGCAGATGCTGCTGGCTGCGTCGCCGCACGCGATCGAGGACGGCCTCACGCTGGTGCGCCGCGAGTACCCCACCGCCATCGGCCCCATCGACCTGCTGTGCCGCGACCTCGCCGGGCAGGTGGTGGCCATCGAAGTGAAACGTCGCGGCGAGATCGACGGTGTGGAGCAGCTGGCCCGCTACATCGAACGCCTGCACCTCGACTCGTCGCTCGGTGCGGTACGCGGCGTGTTCGTGGCCCAGTCGGTGAAGCCGCAGGCGAAGGTGCTCGCCGAGGCTCGCGGGTTCCGGGTGGTCGAGGTCGACTACGACGAACTGCGCGGCATGAAGCCCACCGATCTCCGCCTTTTCTGACCACGACCTGCACTCCCCCGGCCCTGCTCGTGCGCGGCGCAAGTATCGTGACCGGATGCGAGCAGTTCGCGGTGCGGCGCAGCACTACGCATGGGGCGACCCCACTGCGATTCCACAGCTCCTGGGCCAGGCGCCCGACGGGCAACCGTGGGCAGAGTGGTGGCTCGGCACGCATCCGATGGCGCCGTCGCACCTCGAGGGCGGCACTCCCCTGTCGTCGGTGGCCGGCCAGCTGCCGTACCTGTTGAAGCTGCTGGCGGCAGCGCAGCCGCTGTCGCTGCAAACCCATCCAGACGCGGCCACGGCCCGCGCGGGCTTCCATCGCGAGGAGGCCGCCGGTGTGGCCATGGGCCATCCGCACCGCATCTACCGCGATCCGTTCGCGAAGCCCGAGCTGCTGTGCGCGCTGTCGAGGTTCGACACGCTGTGTGGGTTCCGGCCCGTCGACGCCACCGATGCCCTGCTCCGTGAGATCGGTGCCGACCACCTCGCCGCCGCGTTGCGCAGCGATGGCCTCGAGGCCACTGTCGCCGGCCTCTATCGCGGCGCCATCGCCACGCAACCGGTGGTGGCCGCGTGCCATCGCCACTCGTCGGCCGAAGCCGTGTTGGTGAGCCGGCTCGACGAGCAGTATCCCGGCGATCCGAGCGTCGTCGTCACGCTGCTGCTGAACCGCGTGATGCTGCAGCCCGGAGAGGCGGTGTTCCTCGGTCCCGGCAACCTGCACGCCTACCTGCGCGGCCTCGGCGTCGAGATCATGGGTGCGAGCGACAACGTGGTGCGCGGCGGTCTCACGTCGAAGCACATCGACGTCGACGAACTGCTCGCCGTGCTCAGCTTCGAGCCGCTCCCCGACCCCGTGGTGCGGCCCGTCGAGCAGATGCCCGGCCGTTGGCGGTACTCGACGCCGGCCACCCCGTTCGAGCTGTGGCGCTTCGAGGTGGCGGGGTCGATGCCGCACACCGCCGAGGGGCGCGAGCTGCTGCTGTGCACCGACGGCTCTGCCGGCCCGCTGCACCACGGCGAGACCGCGTATCTGGCCCCCGGCGACAGCGTCGTGCTGGAGGGCCCCAGCACGGTCTTCCGCGTCGCCGAGACCGGCGAGTCGGGCGCGAAACCCTGACACGCCTGTCCGCCCCGGCCCCCACGGGCGCGGAACCCTGACAGGTCCGTCACAGTTTCGCGCCCAGTCAGGCGTCGAGAGCCATCCGAGTGCCAGGCGACCATCCGAGTGCCACGCGACCATCCGAGTGCCAGGCGACCATCCGAGTGGCAGGCGACCATCCGAGTGGCAGGTGCACCCCCGTCGGGACGCTGGCACTCGGATGGGCTCTCCGACGACGGCTGCCCGGTCAGCGGCCCGAGCCGGTCAGAGGCGGATGACGGTGTCGAGTGCGAGGTCGAGCAGGCGGTCGCGCACGCTCTCGTGCTGGTCCCAGTGGCGGTGGTCCCACTCGGCCGCGCTGACGTCGTCGCCCGCGTAGAGCAACTGGCCGTAGGTGGCACCGCGGAAGGCGGCGCAGGCGAACATGGCCGACACCTCCATGTCGACAGCGAGACACCCTTGCTCGCGGCGGCGCGCGACCTTGGTGGCGGTTTCGCGGAAGAACGCATCGGTGGTCCAGACCAGCCCGCGGTCGTGCGGCACGCCGGCGTCGGTGAGCACCTGGTCGATGGCTGCCAGGGCACGCGGATGCGGCGCGACTTCGGCATCGGGCGCCGCATAGTGATAGCTGGTGCCTTCGTCGCGCACGGCGCCGGTGGGGACGATGACGTGCCCCACGTCGAACCCTGCCTTCACGATGCCGGCACCGCCGCAACCGATGATGTTGGTGGCACCGAGGGCGATGACCACCTCCAGCGACGTGACCGCTGCGGGTGCGCCGACTCCGGGGCTGACCAGCGCGACCGGGATGCCCCGATGCTCGACGACGCAGATCGGGTGGTTGCCGTGCTCGAACGGCACGTGGTGCACCGGCTCGATGCCGGCGGTGCGGTCGCGCACGACGTTGCCGAACCAGCACATGACCGCGTGCTGCGGGAAGCCGAGCGGTGCCCGATGGATGCTCGGGTTGATGACCGCGTCGGGCGACGGATCGAACTCGAACAATGGGCTGTGGTACGTCACTGCCTTCAGCCGCCGCTCACCGTGCGCCGGATCTCGACGATCTTCTCCGCGGAGTGGTTCGCGTCGAGGCCCTTCTCGTCGAGCAACTGCGCACGGTCCTTCGCGGCCTCACGCTCGGCGAGCTTCGTGTCCACCCGGGCCAGCGCTGCCTCGGTGCCGTGTTCGTGGATGAACTCGGCCCACTCGACCAACGCCTCGACCATCTCGCTCTCGGGGACCACGGCCACGTTGCGGCCCTTCACGAACAGGTGCCCGCGCTTGTTCCCCGCCGCGATGCCGAGGTCGGCCTCACGTGCTTCACCAGGCCCGTTGACCACGCAGCCCATGACGGCCACCTGCAGCGGCAGCTTGCGATCGCCGAACGCCTTCATCGCGCGGTTGGCCACGTCGATGACGTCGACCTCGGCGCGCCCACACGACGGGCAGGCGATGAGGTCGACGTTCTTGCGTTCGCGCAGGCCCAGCGCCTCCAGCAGTTGGCGGCCGGCGCGGGCTTCCTCCACGGGATCGGCGGTGAGGCTGTAGCGGATGGTGTCGCCGATGCCTTCCAGCAGCAGGGTGGCGATGCCGGCGGTGGCCTTCAGCAACCCGGCCGGCGGTGGCCCTGCCTCGGTGACACCGAGGTGCAGCGGCGCGTCGGTGACCTCCGACAGCTGCCGGTAGGCCTCGACCATCATCGGCACGTTGCTGGCCTTGACACTGATCTTGTAGTCGGTGAAGCCGACCTCGTCGAAGTAGGCGATCTCCTGCAGCGCGCTCTCCACCATCGCCTCCGGCTTGAGCCCCTCGTACTTCTCGTAGAGCGCCGGATCGAGCGAACCACCGTTGACACCGATGCGAATGGGCAGCCCTCGGTCCTTGGCCTCCATGGCCACGGCCTTGATGTGTTCCGGCCGGCGGATGTTGCCGGGGTTGAGCCGCAGGCCGTGCACGCCGGCCTCCATCGCGGCGAGCGCCATCTTGTACTGGTGATGGATGTCGGCGATGATCGGTATCGGCGACCGCGGCACGATCTGCGCCAGGCCCTCCGCCGCTTCTGCCTCGTTGCACGTGCAGCGGACGATGTCGCAGCCGGCCGCGGCGAGCGCGTAGATCTGCTGCAGCGTGCCTTCCACGTCGGCGGTCTTGGTGATGGTCATCGACTGCACGGTGATGGGCGCATTGCCACCCACCGCCACCTTGCCGACGTGGAGCTGGCGAGTGGTACGTCGTTCGAAACTCACCGTGTCAGTGTGCCAGTTCGGCCCTGCAACCGGCGCGCACGCGCAGCGCGGTCAGCTCTGCAGCATGTCGAGGTACAGGCCGGTGAGGAACATGAAGGCCAGCAACGCGATGCAGGCCGCGGCGACTGGCATCAGCTTGTTGACGTCGGCGTAGTAGCGCTTGCCCTTGCGGGACCGGATGCGCTCGTAGGTGGCGATGGCTGCGTGGCCACCGTCGAGCGGCATCAGCGGGAACATATTGAACACGCCCACCGAGATGTTGAGCGCGGCCAGCAGGCTGAGTGCGCCGGCCCACCCGTCGAAGCGGCCGATGTCGTCGCTGACCTTCGCGGCGCCGACGATGGTGCCCGGCCGCGAGCTGACGTCGTCGTTGGTGCCGACGAGGTGCCCGAACACGTTGACCGGGTTGATGACCTTGGCGACGCCGGTGATGGCCTGGCCGACACCGACGAACAGATCCTTCGGGCCTTCGACGAGCGCCTCGCCGAGACCGAGTCGGAAGCGAGCATCGGACGACGAGCCCACGCCGAGGTAGCCGCGGACTTCGTCGTCGATGGACGGGTTCTGGATGAGCGTGGCGTCGAGCGTGAGCGCCTGGCCGTCGCGCAACACCTCGAACTCTCGGGTGCCGCCAGGAGGGGTCGTCCGCAGCAGTTCCCGGAAGTCGTCGGCGGTAGTGACCGCTTGACCGTCGACCGACACGACCACGTCGCCTTCGAGCATCCCTGCCAGGTCGGCAGGCGTATCGGGCTCGACGTTGCCGATGGTGACAGTGCCGGTCTCGCCGGGCTGCCCCCACACCGTGTAGACGACCGTGACGAGGCCGAAGGCGATGATGAGGTGCATCACCGAGCCGGCGGTGATGACCCACATCCGCCGGGCGTAGGTGCCCTGCCGATAGGTGCGGGGTTCGTCTTCCTCCGGCACATCGTCGACGTTGGTCATGCCGATGATCTTCACGAAGCCACCCAGCGGGATGGCGCGCAGGCCGTACTCGGTCTCGCCGCGGTGGGTGCTCCAGACACGCGGGCCGAACCCGAGGAAGAACTGC
>JAUXQB010000209.1 GCA_030685215.1 Actinomycetota bacterium | reverse complement strand
ATGTCGAGGATGACCGCGGTGCGGTCGAGCGCGGTGCGACCGAGCATCTTCTCCAGGTTGTACTGCTGCGCCGGGGCGAGCTCGTTGTCGAACACCACGGTGTCGGCGTCGACCGCGAGACACACGTCGCGCAGCTCTTGCGCCTTGCCCTTGCCGATGTACCAGGTGTGGTCGGGCGCGTCGCGGCGCTGCACCACGCGGGCAGCCTCGTCGGCGCCGGCGGTGTCGATGAGCAGTGAGAGCTCGTCGAGGCTGGCCTCGGTCTCCTCGTCGTCGTGTCCGGGCAGCGTGACTCCGACGATGACGATGCGCTCCCGCTTGGTGCGCTCGATGAGCGTGGCGCCGAGTGCTTCGTTGTACGGAGAGTTCATGCTGTGCCTTTCTGCACCAGGCCCGTGTTCGCCACGGTCATCCCGGTGTGGCGAGCTGGGTGTCGGCGAGCAGGTGGTCGGTGTCGACGGTGACGGTGGCCACGTACTGCGCCGGCCCGACCAGGGTGACCCGGCCGGGTGACGGGTGGTGCATGCGTACCTTTGCATCGCCACCGTCCATGTGCACCACGATTTCTTGGATACCCGCGGGCACCATTCCCCACACCTCCGCTGCCCACGCGCTCGCGCAGGCGCCGGTGCCGCAGGCCTCGGTGATGCCGGCCCCACGTTCGTGCACTCGCATGGTGATGGCGTGCGGCTCGGGCCCGGGCTCGATGATCTCGAGGTTCACGTACGGCACGCGGGTACCGAGACCGAGCAGGTCGACGGCGAGCACGTCGTCGACCGCCACCACGCTGTGCGGGTTGCCCAGGCTGAGGTGGCTCACCGGGCGCAGCGGGTCGCACCCGAGCGCGGCCCAGTCGGCGGGCTCGTCGATCGGGTCGACCGAACCCATGTCGACCGCGGCGAGCACCAGCGACGGCGAGTCGGTGAGCGTGAGCTCGACCACACGCTCGCCGGCATCGGTGATCAGCAGCTGGGGGTCGTGATCGCCGCGGCGCATCGCCAATGCTTGAGCGAAGCAGCGGATGCCGTTACCGCTCATCTCCGCTCGCGAACCGTCGGCGTTGATCAGCACCATGCGCGCCGCGTAGCCGTCGGCGGCCTCCCCCACCAGCAACCCGTCGGCGCCGACGCCGCGGCGACGGTCGCACAGCGCCCGCGCCAGCGCCGGCAGGTCGTCGACCTGCGGGTGGAACACGACCAGGAAGTCGTTGCCGAGTCCGTGGTGCTTGGTGAGGGTGAGTTGGGTCATGGCGTTGGCTCGGTGTCGAGGAGGACGGGCAGCGTCTCGGCGACGGGATCGTGCTCCACGTCGACCCAGCGTATGCGAGGGTCGCGGCGGAACCATCGCTCCTGGCGAACCGCGAACTGGCGAGTGCGCACGATGATCGCCTGCACCGCCTGGTCGAGCGAGACGTCGCCGCGCAGGTGGTCGATCAGCTCCTTGTAGCCGAGCGCCTGGCGAGCCGTGCGCGACAGGCCCGCCGGCTCGGCGAGCAGCGCCGCCACCTCGTGGAGCAGGCCGAGGTCGATCATGCGATGCACCCGCTGTGCGATGCGTTCGGTGAGCGCAGCGCGCGACCAGCGCAGACCCACCTGCCGGAACGGCACCTCCGGGTACTGCTGCAAACCGGGCCCGAACGAGCTGAACGGCCGACCCGATCCGAGCGTCACCTCGAGCGCGCGCACCACTCGCCGCGCGTTGGCCGGTTCCATTCGACTGGCGGCCAACGGGTCGAGCGCGTGCAGCTGCTCGTGCAGGGCTGCGGAACCCTCCGCCGCCGCTCGCTGCTCGAGTTCGGCGCGCATCTCGGGCCACTGCCCGGGCACCTCCATCGGGTCGGTGACGCTGCGCAGGTACAGGCCCGTGCCCGCGACGAGCACTGGCCGAGCTCCTCGACCAGCAATGGCGGTGAGCGCCTGGCCGGCCGCGGCGGCGAAGCGAGTGACGGTGAAGTCGTCCGACGGCTCGCACAGGTCGATCCCGTGGTGCGGCACCGCGGCCTGATCGGCGACGCTGGGCTTGGCGGTGCCGACGTCCATGCGCCGGTACACCTGCATCGCGTCGACGGCGACGATCTCGACGCCGCCGCGGGCGGCCGCGTAGGCCATCGCGACGTCGCTCTTGCCGGAGGCGGTGGGCCCCAGGATGACGAGCGGGGTGCTCACCCGGCGAGCACGGGGATGCGCCGCTTGTGCGCGGGCTCGGCGAGCAGCTCCACGAAGTTGCCACGCAGGTGGTGCGGGGCCGCCGACGTCACCTCGACGGTGGCGTAGGCGCCGATGCGCACCGGCTGCGTGGGGGTGAAGTGCACCAGCTTGTTCTGCCGCGTGCGGCCCGACCACACCGACGGATCGCGCTTGCTGGGGCCCTCGACGAGCATCTCCTCCACGCGGCCGATGCGCGCTTCGTGCTTGCGCAGCGCGCTGCGCTCGACCACCAGCCGCAGCCGCTGGAACCGTTCGGCAGTGACCGCCGGATCGACGAACTGATCGACCATCTCCGCCGCCTCGGTGCCCGAGCGCGGCGAGAAGATGAACGTGTAGGCGTAGTCGTACTCGGCGGCGGCGGCCACCTCGAGCGTGCCCTGGAAGTCGAGCTCGGTCTCGCCCGGGAAGCCGACGATGATGTCGGTGCTCACCGCCAGGTCGGGCACCGCGGTTCGCGCCTGCGCCAGGCGCTCGAGGTAGCGCTCGGCGGTGTAGCCGCGGTGCATCACGGCCAGCAACCGGTCGCTGCCCGACTGCAGCGGGTAGTGCAGGTGCTCGCACACCTGCGGAGTGGCGGCCATGGCCGCGAACGTGTCGGGACGCATGTCCTTGGGGTGCGGGCTGGTGAACCGCACGCGGCGGATGCCCGGCACCGAGCCGGCGGCAGCGAGCAGGTGGGCGAACAGCGGTCGCACTCTCGCGTCGGCGTCGCCGGCCTGCCGAGCCGCCAGCTGCAGGTCTCGTCCGTAGCTGTTCACGTTCTGCCCGAGCAGCGTGATCTCGGTGACCCCGGCGGCCGCGAGTGACTGCACCTCGTCGATCACGTCGTCGAACGGGCGGCTGATCTCGACGCCGCGCACCGACGGCACGATGCAGAACGCGCAGTGGTTGTCGCACCCGATCTGGATGGTGACCCATGCGTTGTACGACGTTTCGCGCCGCACCGGCAGCGCGCTGGGGAACAGTGCGTGATCGTCGATGACCGCTTCGTCGAAGATCTCGGTGATCTGCCCGTGCCGGCTCGCGTGCTGCACGAGTTCGGCGGCGCGGTGCACGTTGTGCGTGCCGAGCACCACGTCGACCCACGGCGCCTTCTGCGCCAGGCAGCCCGACACCACGATCTGGCGACCCTCGGCGGCGGCCTTCCACTGCTTCAGCCAGCCGAGGCTGCCATAGAGCTTGTTGTCGGCGTTCTCGCGAATGCAGCAGGTGTTGAGCACGACCACGTCGGCATCGGCTTCGTCGGTGACCGCGACCATGCCGTCGGCCTCGAGCAGACCCGCGATGCGCTCGGAGTCGTGTTCGTTCATCTGACACCCGAAGGTGTGCACGACGTAGCTGCGGGCCATGCG
>JAUXQB010000198.1 GCA_030685215.1 Actinomycetota bacterium | reverse complement strand
GGCATGGGTCGCCACGGCGGCGGCGCGTTCAGCGGCAAGGACCCGAGCAAGGTCGACCGTTCGGCCGCCTACGCGGCCCGCTGGGTCGCCAAGCACGTGGTGGCCTCCGGCGCTGCCACTCGCTGCGAGGTCCAGGTGGCCTACGCCATCGGCATGGCGCACCCGGTCAGCATCCTGGTCGAGACGTTCGGTACCGAGCAGGTCGAGAACGCGAAGATCGTGCAGGCCGTGCGCGACATCTTCGACCTTCGTCCCGGCGCCATCGTGCGCGACCTCGACCTGAAGCGGCCGATCTACCGCAAGACCGCCGCCTACGGGCACTTCGGTCGCGACCTCCCCGACTTCACCTGGGAGCATGTCAGTCGCCTCGACGACTTCATGAGCGCCGTCGGCGCCTGAGCGACGCCAGGTGAACCGCACGGTGGCTCGGGTCGTCCCGAACGTCACCGGGCTCGACAAGCAGTTCGACTACCTCGTTCCCGACTCGATGCGCGATCGCGTGGCGGTGGGGTCGTTGGTGCGCGTGCCACTGCACGGCCGCCGTGTCGGTGGCTGGGTGGTGGCGCTCGGCGCACCTGACCCGGCGCTGCCGATCGAGAAGTTGGTGCCGCTCGCCAAGTGGTCGTCGGTCGGTCCGCCCGCCGAAGTCGTCGACCTCGCACGGTGGGCAGCGGTGCGGTGGGGTGCGCCACGGTTGCGACCGTTCCTCGTCGCCGCCGACCCGCCCACGATGGTCGCCGCGCTCCCGCCGGCGCGCCGCACCGTGTCGACCGTGCAGCCGGTGCCGAGCGGCGTCCGGCGCATCACGCCGCTCACCGACCCGCTGCCGATGCTGATCGAGATCGCCCGCGCCGGTCCCGCGCTGGTGGTGCATCCCACCCCGGCCGCCGCGCGTGCCATCGCCAACCGGCTGCGCAAGGTCGGGCTGCGAGTTGCGCTGATGCCCGACGAATGGGCGCAGGCCGCGGCCGGCGTCGACGTGGTGGTGGGCAGCCGCGGCGCCGTGTGGGCGCCGTGCCCCGACCTGCACACCGTGGTGGTGCTCGACGAGCACGACGACTCGCTGCAGGAGGAGCGCACGCCCACGTGGCACGCCCGCGACGTTGCCATCGAGCGCGCCGCACGGGCCGCAGCAGCGTGCGTGCTCGTCTCGCCGTGCCCGACCGCCACCGCCGTGCGCTGGGCCGGCGACCGGGTGCAGCGACCCACTGCGTCGGAGACCGTCGCCGGCTGGCCGTTCATCGAGGTCGTCGACCGCAGCGACGAGGAACCGTGGAAGCGATCGCTGGTCAGCTCGGCACTCATCGCGCAGCTCCGCACGCCCGGCCGGCGAGTGGTGTGCGTCATCAACACCGTCGGCCGCGCGCGACTGCTGGCCTGCCGCGCCTGCCGATCGCTGCAACGGTGTGCACACTGCGATGCAGCGGTCAGCCAGCGCGACGACGGGGTGTTCGAGTGCAAGCGGTGCGGCACCACCCGGCCGGTCGTGTGCCAGCAGTGCGGGTCGAGCGCGATGGCCAACGTGAAGCCCGGCGTCACCCGCCTGCGCGAAGAGCTGGAGGCGGCCGCCAACCGTCCCGTGGCGTCGGTCACCGGCGACACCGGCAGCCTGCCCGACGCCGACGTGTACGTGGGCACGGAGGCGGTGCTGCACCGGGTACGCGGCATCGACGTGGTGGCGTTCCTCGACTTCGACGCGGAACTGCTCGCGCCTCGCTACCGCGCCGGTGAGCACGCGATGGCCTTGGTCGTGCGGGCGAGCCGTCTGGTCGGGTCGCGCGAGCGCGGCGGGCGCGTGCTGCTGCAGACCTTCGTGCCCGGTCACGACGTCGTGCGCGCCATCCTCCGCGCCGATCCCGGCGAACTGGCCGTCGGCGAACTCGCCCGTCGTCGGCTGCTCGGGTTGCCGCCGTTCCGTGCGCTCGCCGCGGTGGAAGGCGCCGACGCAGTCGAGTTCGCCACCGCCACCGGCCTCGAGTTCGCCACCACGGCGAAGGGTGCGTTGGTGCGCGCCGAGACGTGGCAGGAACTGGGCCGCGCGCTCGCCGAGACGCCGCGACCGAAGGGCTCTCGCCTGCGGGTGGAGGTCGACCCCCCGCGTCAGTGAGTGGTGCGCAGGATGCGGTAGCCGGCCGACGACGTGAGGCGTGCGGTGGGGTGGCCCTGCGCGGTGAGCCACGCCTGCAACGAGTCGCTGCCGAGGTGCTTGTGCACCACGAGCAGCGCCTCGCCGTCGGAGTGCAGCCTGCTCAGCCACTGCAGCAGCATCGCGTGCAGCGCGGGTTTGCCGATGCGGATGGCCGGGTTGCTCCAGATGGTGTGGAGTCGCACGTCGGCCGGCACCTCGTCCGGCGCGCACACGCGCACGTTGGGCAGGTCGTTGCGCTCGGCGTTGGTGCGGCACAGCGAACGCGCTCGCTCGTTCACGTCGATCGCCCACACGGTGGCACCCGGCGAGCGGCGGGCCATGGTGAGCGCGATGGCACCCGTGCCGCACCCGAGGTCGAGCAGGTCGTCCGCTGCGGCCGGCGCGGGAGCCTTCAACAGCAGCAGCTTGGTGCCGGCGTCGATCCGGTCGTACCCGAACACGCCGCGGTCGGTCGTCAACTGCAGTTGCAGGTCGGGCAGCAGCAGCGTGATGTCGCGCGGCGCGGAGGTCGACGTGGGGTCCTCGTCGAAGTAGTGCGAAGCAGGCGCGGCCATGGGTCGCTAGCCTTGCATCTCATGGCGTACGAGATCCGCACCTACGGCGACCCGGTCCTGAAAGCTCAGGCCAGCGCGGTCACCGAGATCAACGGCAAGGTCGCGCGTCTCGTCGACGACATGTTCGACACGTTGTACGACAGCGACTCGGGCATCGCGCTCGCCGCGCCGCAGATCGGTGTGCAGAAGCAGATCGTCGTGTGGGACATCGACGACGAGGCCAAGACCATCATCAACCCGCAGATCGTGGAGAGCGACGGCGAGTGGGTCTACTCGGAAGGCTGCCTCAGCATCCCCGAGCTGTACGTCGACATCATCCGCCCCAACCACGTCCTGGTGCGTGGCCTCGACCTCGACGGCAACGAGATCGAGATCGAGGCGAGCGAGCTGATGGGCCGCATGTTCCAGCACGAGATCGACCACCTCAACGGTGTGCTCATGTTCGACCGCATGACCCCCGAGCAGCGCAAGCTGGCGATGGCCGAGTACCGCACGCTGCAGGAGACCCCGGCGGCCCCCGCCCGGCGTCGCCGACTGCGCTTGACGTGATGAAGCTGGCGTACCTGGGTACGCCGGCCATGTCGGTGCCACCGCTGCGGGCTCTGGTGGCGGCCGGGCACGAAGTGGCCCTCGTGGTCACCCGTGTCGACAAGCGGCGCGGTCGTGGCAGCGAGCTGAGTCCCAGCCCGGTGAAGGCTGCGGCCATCGAGCTGGGCCTGCCCGTCAGCCACTCCGTCGACGACGTGCTCGCCGCCGGCGTCGAGCTGGGTGTGGTGGTGGCGTTCGGGCAACTCATCAAGCCGCACGTGCTCGCCGAGGTGCCGATGGTGAACCTGCACTTCTCGCTGCTCCCGCGCTGGCGCGGCGCGGCGCCCGTGGAGCGCGCATTGCTGGCCGGCGACGCCGAGACCGGCGTGTGCCTGATGCAGCTCGAGGAGGGCCTCGACACCGGTCCCGTGTACTCGACCGTGCGCGTGCCCATCGCGGCCACCACCACCGCCGACGAACTGCGCCGCACGCTCGTCGACGTCGGTACCGCACAGCTGGTGGCCGCACTCGCCGAACCGCTCGGCACGCCCATGCCGCAGGTC
>JAUXQB010000196.1 GCA_030685215.1 Actinomycetota bacterium | reverse complement strand
CCCTCACCTTCGACAGGAACCTCGCTGTTGTTCACGTAGATCCAGCCGCCGCCGTCGACGGCGAAGCACGCGCCACCGTCCGGGAAGCGGTGCCACCGGTAGGAGGTGCCTGGCACCACCTCGCCGCTCACCGCCAGCAGTTCGGAGCTGAAACCGGCCGGCAGCAGGAGGCCGTTCGCATCGGCGGTCGCGGCCAGCGGGCCGTAGCGCGTCAACGTTCGCCCGCTCGTCGTCGCCGGAGCAGCCGTGGTGTCGGTGCCGTGGGTCGTGGTGACCTCCGGTCGTTCACCGGTGGTCGTGGTGCGCTGCGTGCTCGCGGTCTGTCGCTCGTCGCCGCAGGCGACCGCAAGGGCGTCGAGTGCAGCGATCATCGCGGCCGACAGGGTGACGCGCAGGAAGTGTCGCCGGTCCACGATCAGCTCCCGGCTGCCTGCCCGTTGGCGGCCTGCCACGCCGCGAGCTCGGCGCGCACTGCGTCGGGTCGGCGAGTGAGGAAGTCCTTGCGGTCGGCCAGCGCCTGCTCGAACCGGGAGAGCGTGATCGACTCGCGCGAGCCGGTCAACCCGTCCGCCCGCACCAGCGTGGCGAGTTGTTCGGCACGGTCGACGAGCGCCTGCGCGTCCCATACCTCGTCGAGCACCCACAGGATGCGGTCCACCAGTTCGGCGCGGAACGTCGGGTCGGCCCACAACCTCGTGGCGATGGTGGCATCGACCTTGGGCGGGAAGAGGACAGGCGTCGAGGGACCGATGTCGTAGACGAAGCCGGATGCGAGTCCGAGCGTGAGGTCCGCACCGTGCGGGATGAACACGAACAGGTCGGTGGTCGGGTCGTGATAGGCGAAGAAGTTGTTCGGCCACGGGTTCGCCGGTGCCCGGGTGGTCATCTGCACCCGACCCGGCGAGCTGAGGTCGTACACGTATCCGTCCCAGTGAGCCGTCAACGCCTCGATGGCCCAGTACGTGAGCAGCTCGTCCACATCGACGAGCGCTTCGATCGCGTCGCGGTAGTCCTCGTCGGATGCCGTGGCCACCACCTCGGCGATCGCTGCCAGGTCGCTCATGTCGCCGCGCCGCTCGTTGGTGCGCAAGTCGAGCACCGTGTCGGGCCCACTGCCGGGCGCCTCGTACAGGTTGCCGGTGGGATCGGCGAAGTACTGCGTGAGCCACCGCTCGCCCGGGGTCTCGCGCATCACGTACAGGCCGAACGTCTCGCCGTTCACCGTCACTCGGGCCAGTGCGGTGCGAGCGGCCGGGATGCCCGCCGCGCGGTACAGCTCGTACACCAGCTGCTCGTTCACGAAGCTGTGGTCCCATGTGGCGTTGCCGAGCGTGAACCGATCGACGTCGAACAGCTCCAAGCCGTCCACGAACTCGTCGGTCTCGATGCTGAACCCGGGCTTCTCATCCAGTCCCTGGAACTGTCCGAGCCCTTGCTTGAGCCGTACGCCGGCGCCGGCCGCCGTCACGCCGTCGACGGTGAGGATCACCGGCACCCGATCGTCGGAGGGCGGGTCGAGGAGCGCGAGGTCCGCCGCGCTGATCTCCATCGAGACGTCGTGCAGCACCGTCGGGTCGAACAGCCGCTCCGACAGCTCGGACGGCGACGGCTGCGAGGGCGGCGTCGTGGAGGTGTCCGCCGGCACCGACGTTGCCGACGTCGATGGCTGCGACGACGGTGACGTCGACGGTGAGGTGTCCAACGGCACTGTCGACGATGCCGAGACCGAGGTGCCCGATGCCTCCGGCGACGTGTCGTCGCCGCACGAGATGCCCATCAGGCAGAGCGCGAGGCTGAGTGCGAGGTGATGGGGGGCCGTTGTCACGGTGCTGCCTCCTCCGGAGGTGCTTCGACGGGGGCGACGACGTCGATCTCGGCACGAGGCACGACACGACGCGCCACCGGGCGATCCGTGCGGAAGCGGACGTCGACGTTCGTGGAGTGGTGGGCGTAGTCGATCTCCAGCACGTGCAGCCTGGTCACCTCGAAGCCGAGCTTGTCCTCGAGCTCGGCCTTCAGCGAGCCCGGTGCCCGTGTGCCGCCCTTGAGCACCACCATGCACCGTTCGGCATGCGGCAGCATCCGCGGGTGGTCGGCGATGAACATCACCGCCAGCAGCACCACGTTGAGGGTGATCGCGACGTTCCACCGATCCTCACCCGCCAGCCCGTTGATGAGGCCGATGACGAGCGCGACGAAGTAGTACCCGATCTCCTCCTGGGTGGCGACCGTCGACCTCAGACGGATCACCGAGAGCAGTGCGAACAGCCCGATGCCGAATCCGATGCTCAACGAGGTCGTCGAGGAGAACGACGAGACGGCGAACAACCCGACGTTGATCCCCATCAGACCGAGGGTCAGGTCCCGTCGCTGGTGACGCCGGAAGTAGAGCGCATACGTCAGCACCAGGATGGCGACGAGGTCGATCGCAAGAACGACCAGGAACTCTCCGTAGCTGACTCTCACCGCACCTCACCTTCGTGGATCGGATGCGCTGTCCACTTGGATCGTACGACGGCGGCGACGAGCGGCTCAGGGCCGATCGTCCCGAGTGTCAGCCCCGCACGGGGTCGATCGGCGTGATCGTTCCGAACGCGTCTTCCAGCGTCTGTGCCGCGGCCAGGCAGGTGAGGTCTGCGAACCGGCGGCCGACCAACTGTGCGCCCACGGGCATGCCGTCGGCCATGCCGACGGGCACGACGGCAGCCGGAAGGCCCATCAGGTTCGCCGGCAGCACCGGCCGCGCCAACTCGAGCACGCCTTGCGCCGCTGCCACCGACACGATGTCGGCGCCGAGCTCGAACGGCGGTTGCGCCCACGTGGGCATCAGCAGCACGTCGTACTGGGTGAGGAACTCGTGCCACTCGCGGTCGACCACGTTGCGTTCGGCGAAGGCCATCATCAGCGTCGCCACGTCGACGGCCGGGTACACCTCGTCGGCGAACCCGAGGAAGCGCTTGCCCGCCTCGCCCATCACCATCTCCAGCAGCGGCAACTGCACACGGATCTCCTCGTTGAGGATGAGCCCCCACAGCTCGACCGCGCGCACGAACGAGCCAGGCACGGCATCGGTGACGTGGGCGCCGGCATCGGAGAACGCGTCGGCAGCAGCACGGATGGCCGAGGCGACCTCGCCGTGGGTCTCGCCGCCGGGAGGATCCGCGCAGACGGCCACGCGCAGCGCGCGGCCCTCCGACCGGTCGGCGAGCACGACGGGCAGCGAGCGTGGGTCGCGGTCGTGCGCACCGGCGATGGCGAGCAACCCCGCGCGAACGTCGATGACGTGGCGCGCCATCGGGCCGTCGGTGAGCATCAACTGCGCGGCGATGCCCGGGTCCTGCGGGGGGATCTCGGTGGCCCACGGCACCACACCCGTGGTGGGTTTGATGGAGGCGATGCCGCAGCAGGTGGCCGGGTTGCGCAGCGAGCCACCGATGTCGTTGCCGAACCCGAGCGGCGACATGCCGCTGGCCAGCGCCGAGGCCTCGCCGCCACTGGAGCCGCCGGTGGTGCGCGTGGGGTGCCACGGGTTGTGGGTGACGCCGTGCAGCGACGACTCGGTGGTGATGCGCAGGCCGAGGTCGGGCAGGTTGGTACGACCGATGGGGATGGCGCCGGCGTTGCGTGCGCGCTGCACCAGCGGCGCATCGGTCGACGAGACGGCCTCGGCCAGGAACGCGATGGCCTGGGTGGTGGGCGTGCCGGCGAGGTCGATGTTCTCCTTCACGGTGACCGGCACGCCGTGCAGCGCGCCGAGCGACTCACCGGCCGCGACCGCGGCGTCGGCAGCATCGGCGGCCGCCAGCGAGTCGGGGTCCCAGCGGCGGACGATGGCGTTGAGGTGCGGATTCACCTCGTCGATGCGCGCCAGGTGCGCCACCACCACCTCGCGGCTGGACACCTCCTTGCGTGCGATCAGGTCGGCCAGTTCGAGTGCACCCTTGCGCCACAGTTCGTTGCTCATGGCTCCGATGCTGCCACACGGTGCCGCTGGTCAACTCTCCTGGCGCAGCTCGCCGATCATCGCGATCGCGTCGTCGGTCGCCTGCGCCAACGTGCGGCGCAGCTCGCCCGCCCACACCGACGGCGGCCCGCTGATCGTGTGCGCCTCCGCTCGGAAGCCCGACGTCCACGGACGCACCTGCACCCACCACCTGCCCACCGTGGCGCGCCGGACAGAACGGAGGCTCTCCACCGGGTCGTCGCCGGTGCGCAGCGCGGCGTCGGCGGCGATCCGGTGGCGGCGAGGCGGTGGCGGGTCGATCGGCACTTCGGGGAGCAGCACGCGCAACACGGCCGCAGCGTTCCGCCAGTCCTCGTCGTGGAACTTCCACACCGGTGGACGCAGCCCTGGCGCGCCGAAGGTGACGATGGTGCAGTCGATCGTGATCGGCCGCGTGCGGATGCTGCGCACCGCCGTGAACGGCACTTCGAGGTCGCGACGCAGCCGGTGGAAGACGATCGCGTTCGACCGGACGACCAGCGAGCGACCGAACAGCGGTCCGATGCGGCCGTACGGTTGCAGCACCACCTCGTTCGGCGCAGCAGCATCGCTCACGGCAGCCGAGGGTAACGGTTGCACCCTCCGGCTCGTAGCCTCTCCCCCGTGACCGAACGCAGCTGGGACCGCGACACCCTGCCCGAAGGCGACGAGAAGGTGCAGGCCGTCCGGCAGATGTTCGACGCCATCGCCCCTCGCTACGACATGGTGAATCGCATCATGACGTTCCGGCTCGACGCGCGGTGGCGACGCAAGGCCGTGCGGCTGCTCGCGCTGCCTGCGGGCAGCACGGTCATCGACCTCGCCGCCGGCACCGGCGATCTGTGCCTCGACCTTCGCAGAGCCGGCGCACGCCCCATCGCGTTCGACCTCAGCTTCGGCATGCTCGTGGCCGACCGCAGCGCCAGCCCCCGCGTGCAGGCCGACATCCTGCGCCTGCCGCTGGCCGACCACTCGGTCGACGGCGCCACGTGCGGGTTCGCACTGCGCAACCTGCTCGACCTGCCCACGTTCTTCGCCGAGCTCGCGCGTGTGGTTCGCCCCGGCGGCCGCATCGCACTGCTCGACGTGGGGGTGCCGCACAACCCGATCATCCGCTGGGGCAACAACATCTACTTCGGCAAGGTGGTGCCCAAGATCGGCGCGCTGCTCAGCGACGGCGCGGCATATCGCTACCTGCCCAAGAGCGTCGCCTACCTGCCGCCGCGCGAGCGGTTGGTGGAGATGCTGCGCGAGGCCGGCTTCTCCGACGCCGAGCACCACCAGCTGTCCGGCGGCCTCACGCAGCTGATGGTCGGCACCCGCAACTGACCATGCGTGCGCACACTCGTCCGCTGGCCGCGGTTCACGACGGCGATCTCGACCTCAACGACGTCGCGGGTGGCGACGGGTACCTGTTCGTTCGCGACGGTGTCGGCATCGCCGGTCGAGGGGTCGCCGCACGTGTCGCCCTCGCCGACGTCGCCGCGACGCTCGCCGCGATCGAGCACATCGACGAGGTCGGTGGCGTGCATCCGCTCGCGCTCGGTGTCGTGCCCTTCGAACCGGGCACGCCGTGCGAGCTCGTCATCCCGGAGCTCGTGGTCGGCAAGGCCGCCGACGGCCGCCAGTGGGTCACCACCATCACCACCGACGGCCCGGTCCCCGAGTTGCTCGCGACCACCCGGCCCGAGGCTCGCGCACAAGCCTTCACGGTCGCGCCGCTCACCGACGTCGATCGCTACCTGGCTGCGGTCACCACCGCGCGCGATGCGGTGCGCTCCGGCGCGCTCACCAAGGCGGTGATCGCTCGCGAGGTGATGGTCACCAGCCCGGAGCCGATCGACGTGCACGCGGTGCTGCTGCGGTTGAAAGCGACGTTCGGCAGCAGCTACCGCTACTCGGTCGACGGGTTCATCGGCGCCTCGCCCGAGCTGCTGGTGATGGTGGAGGGCAACACGGTGCAGTCGCACCCCCTCGCCGGCACGTGCCCGCGCACGGGCGACCCCGACACGGATCAGCGCGCCGCCGCGGCGCTGCTCGCGAGTGAGAAGAACCAGATCGAGCATCGTGTCGTCATCGACATGATCCACGACACGCTGCTGCCGTGGTGCAGCTACCTCGACTGGGAGCCGGAGCCGTCCATCCTCCGCGTCGCCAACGTGCAGCACCTGCGCACGGCGATGGAGGGGCACCTCAGCGACCCGCGCCCCAACGTGCTGGAACTGGTCACCGCCCTCTCCCCCACGCCCGCGCTCGGCGGGTTCCCGAGGGCCGAGGCGTTGGCGCTCATCGCCGAGGCGGAGGGCTTCGTACGCGGCAACTACGGCGGCGCGGTGGGCTGGGTCGATGCCACCGGCGACGGCACCTGGGCGGTCGCCATCCGCTGCGCGCAGCTCTCCGCGGACCGGCGCAGCGCTCGGCTGGTCGCCGGCGGCGGCATCGTGGCCGAGAGCGAACCGTTCAGCGAGCTGGCCGAGACGCAGGCGAAGCTGCAAGCCATGCTCTCCGCGATCATCCGCCCGTAGCGGGAGCGTCGAGCGCACGCGCGACGGCCGCGTGCAGTGCAGCGTGCAGTTCCACGTTGGCGGCGCGGTCGGTGGCCACACGCACCACACCGATCGAGGGGTCGGCGAGTGCCTCGCGCAACGCCGCCTCGTCGACGACCGTGCACGCACCGAGGCCGTGGGCCGCGGCGAGCGCCACCAGGTCGGTGCCGTGGGGCGTGCCGAACAGCTGCTCGAACCGTTCGCCGGACAGGGCGGTGGCCTGCGGGAGGAACGAGAAGATGCCGCCGCCGTCGTTGTCGGTGACCACGATGGTGAGTGACAGGCGTCGTGCCGCCAGCGCGGTGAGCGACGACTGGTCGTGGCAGAACGCGACGTCGCCAATGGCCACAACCGTGCGGTCGCCACTGCCGATGGCGACACCGATGCCGGTGGCGATGACACCATCGATGCCGTTCGCTCCACGGTTCGAGTGCACGACCGTGCTCACGCCCGGTGCACCGAACCACTCGAGGTCGCGCACGGGCATCGACGACGACGCGAACAGCCGCGCATCGAGTGCGCTCAACACCCTCGCGACTGCCGGATCGCTCAGCTCTGGCCTGCCGGCGAGGGTGGCCGCGATGGCGGCCTGAGCACGCCGCTCCGCGTGCTGCCAACGTGCCAACCATGGCGTGCCGGTGGCGCCCTTCACCAGCGGAGCGAGCTCGCCGCACACGGTGGACGGCTGCCCGTAGACCCGTTCGGTGACGATGCCGAGCGGGTCGATGATGCGCTCCTGCGCGTGCACCTGCACGTGCACGGCACCGCTGGCCTGCAGCCACTGCCCGAGCACCTTCGATGCCGGTGCTTCGCCGAGGTGCAGCACCACCCTGGGAGTGTGCGCGGCGGCGAACTCGGCATGGCGCACCAGCGAGTCGAAGCTCGACACGGCCTGCGGCAGGTGACGACAACGCGAGCGCGGGTCCGCGAGCACCGGCCACTGCAACGCCGCTGCCAACGCCTCGACCGCACCCGGATCGTCGATGCCGCCGCCGGCCACGAAGACCCCGCGCTGCTGGTCGAGCATCGCTGCCAACTCGTCGATGGTGGGTCGCATCATGAACCAGCTGCCCTCGTCGGCGGCGCCCGCAGCATCGCCGTCGGTGTCCGGTTCCGGCAGCTCGTAGGTCACGCCCACCAGCGGCTCGCGGAACGGCAGGTTCACGTGCACCGGGCCGGGGTCGGAACCCACGGCGCTGCGCCACCAATCGGCGGCCAGGTCGCGCCACTGCGACGCCTGCTCGGCCACCGGCACCCCGGGATCAGCGAAGCGTCGCACCACGCCACCGTAGAGCTCGATCTGGTCGATGGTCTGCGGCGCGCCGATGCCCTGCAACTCGGGCGGGCGATCCGCCGTGAGCACGAGCATCGGCACACCCGACAGGTCGGCCTCCACCACCGCCGCATGGAAGTGCGTCGTGGCCGTGCCGCTGGTGCACAGCAGCGCGGCGGGAACACCGGTGCTGAGCCCGATGCCGAGCGCGATGAAGGCGGCCGAACGCTCGTCGTGCACCACGTGTACCGACAACGACTCGCAGCCGGCGAGCGCCAGGGCCATCGGGGTGCTGCGCGAGCCTGGTGCCACCACCGCGTGCCGCAGCCCGAGCCGCACCCACTGGTCGACCAACGTGGCGCAGAACGTGGCCTGCACGTCGGGCTCGCTGCGCGTCATGGCGCCACGATAGGGGCGTATCGTGGGCGCGGTGCGTCCATCCATGACAGTCGAGATCTGGTCCGATGTGGTGTGTCCGTGGTGCTACATCGGCAAACGTCGTTTCGAGACCGCGGCCGCGCAGCTGCGCGACGAGGTCGACCTGCAGGTCGTGTTCCGTCCGTACCAGCTCGACCCCACCGCTTCCCCCGGGAAGTCGCAACCGGTGGTCGAGGCCTACGCGAAGAAGTTCGGCGGCCCCGAGCGTGCGGCGCAGATCATCCAGCACGTCACCGACATCGCCGCGGCGGAGGGGCTCGAATTCCGCATGGACCGTGCGCTGCGCGCCAACACGCTGCTCGCACACCGTCTGCTGTGGTTGGCCGAGGCCACCGGCCAGCAGTACGAGCTGAAGGAACGCCTGCTGCAGGCGTACTTCGTCGACGGGCTCGACATCGGAGACCCCGCCGTGCTCGCCGCATGCGCGGGCGAGGTGGGTTTCGATTCCACCAAGGTCGCCGCGTTTCTCGCCAGCGACGACGGTGTGGCCGAGGTGCAGCACGAACTGCGCACTGCAGCGGAGGCCGAGATCACCGCCGTGCCCACGTTCGTCATCGACGGCCGCTGGGCAGTGCCGGGCGCACAGGACCCGGAGACGTTCGTCAACGTGATCCGCCGGTTGCTGCAGAAGCGAGCCGACGCGCCGGTCGTCGCGGCCAACGACGCGGTCTGCGACGACGAGGTGTGCGATGTCTGAGTGGCGCTCGCTGTCGGGTCCGTTGGCCGCCGAGCAGTTCGGGCCGAAGGACGCGCTGCGCATCAACTTCGTGCACGGCTTCACCCAGACGGGCAACTCGTGGAAGCCGGTGGCCGAGCGGCTGGCCGACCTCGGGTACCTCGTCACGGTGGTCGACCTCCCCGGTCACGGCAACTCCAGCCACGTTCGCGCCGACCTGCGGCGAACCGCCGACATGCTGGCCACCATCGGCGGCGAGGGCACGTACGTGGGCTACAGCCTCGGCGGGCGCGCCTGCCTGCACCTGGCCGTGATGTACCCGCACCTGGTGCAGTCGCTGGTGCTCATCGGCACCAACCCCGGCATCGACGACGACGCCGAGCGCGCGGCGCGACGCGATGCCGACGACGAGCTCATCCATCGCATGCACGAGATCGGCGTCGAGGCCTTCCTCCGCGAGTGGACCGCGCTGCCACTGTTCGGGTCGCTGCAGCTCACCGACGAGCAGATGGCGGATCGTCTCCGCAACACGGTGGAGGGCCTCTCGAGCAGTCTGCAGATGGCCGGCACCGGCTCGCAGGGCTCGCTGTGGCCGCGGCTGATGGAGCTGAACATGCCGGTGGTCGCCATCGCCGGCGCCGACGACACCAAGTTCGCCGCCATCGCCAAGCAGATCGCCGACCTCGTGCCCGACGGCAGCTACCGCCTCATCGACGGTGCCGCGCACGCCGCGCACCTGCAGCAGCCCGAGACCGTCGCCGCCATCATCGCCAACGCCGTCGTCCTCTACCTCAGCTGAGGTTCGTCCGACCCGGGTTCTGGACAGGAATCGTCCCAGTCGGGAATCTGGACAGGAATCGTTCCGGCGGACGGGACGGATACGGCCCAGAAGCCGCTGCTGAGCCGGCCGCCGCTTCAGGCGGACAGGGCGATGCCGGCGGCGGTGAGCAGGCCGGTGACCATCTGGACCTTGCCGGTGGCGCCGAGCACGGGGATCAGGTGCGGACCGACGGCGCCGCGGCGGATGGTGACGACCGCTGGCCGAGCGACGACCACGCCGAGGAGGCCGATCGCCGCCCACGGACGACCGGTGACGGCGATGACCACCACCAGCACCAGCGCGGCACCGAGCAGACCGACGTAGAACCACCGCGTGGCCGGATCGCCGAGCCGAACCGCCAACGTGCGCTTGCCCACCTCGCGGTCGGTGGGGATGTCGCGCAGGTTGTTGACCACGAGCAGCGCACACGCCAAGCACCCGGCCATCGCACCCGCCAGCCACGCGAGCGCGGTGATGTCCTCGCACACCACGAACGTGGTGCCTGCAGTGGCGACCAGGCCGAAGAACGTGAACACGAACACCTCGCCCAGACCCATGTAGCCGTACGGCTTCGGACCGCCGGTGTAGCCCCAACCGGCGAGCAAGGCGGCCACGCCCACGGCCAGCAACCACCACGTCGTGACCGACGCGAGCAGCAGGCCGGCGAGCGCGGCGACCCCGAACGCGAGCAACGCCGCGCGCTTCACCGCGCCGGGCGACGCGAGACCGCCGCCCACCAGTCGGGCCGGACCGACGCGGACGTCGTCGGTGCCGCGCACGCCGTCGCTGTAGTCGTTGGCATAGTTCACTCCGACCTGCAGCGCGAGGCTCACCACCAGCGCCGGCGCCACCCGCCACCACACCGACCCGGGCTCACCCACGGCCGCAGCCGCGCCGAGCGCCACCGGCACCACGGCCGCCGGGAGGGTTCGAGGACGGGCACCGAGCAGCCAACGGTTCATTCCGGACATTCTCGCCTAGTCTCGGCGCTGTGCCGAATCTGGTCGCGATCGATCTCCCCGGCGGCCCGGAGTTCGTCGAAGCGCTGCAGCGCGAGTGGGAAGCCGGCAACGCGGTCCTGCCCGTCGACCAGCGTCTTCCCGCGCGAGCGAAGGGCGCGCTACTCCACGAGATGGCGCCGTCGTGGGTGGTGGAACAGACCGGACGCGCACCACGACCCGACGGCCGCGACACGGAACCGGGTGACGCACTCGTCGTGGCCACCAGCGGCTCCACCGGCACACCGAAGGGCGTGGTGCTCACCCACGACGCGGTGGCCGCGTCGGCGCGGGCGACCAGCGAGCGCCTGCAGGTCGACAGCAACGACACCTGGCTGGCATGCCTCCCGTTGTCGCACGTCGGAGGGTTGTCGGTGGTCACCCGCGCCCTCGTCACCGACACACCACTCGTCGTCCACGACGGGTTCGACGCCGCACGAGTCGCGGACGCGGCCGAAGACGGGGCGACCCTGGTCTCGCTCGTCGCCACGGCGCTGCGGCGCATCGACCCGGCACTGTTCCGCGTGATCGTGCTCGGCGGCTCACGTCCGCCTACCGACAGGCCGGCCAACGCCATCGCCACGTACGGCCTCACCGAGACCGGCAGCGGCGTGGTCTACGACGGGCGACCGCTCGACGGTGTCGAGGTGCACATCGACGACGCCGGCGAGGTGCTGCTGCGCGGGCCGATGCTGCTGCGCTGCTACCGCGACGGCAGCACTCCCCTCGACGACGCCGGCTGGCTGCACACCGGCGACCTCGGCCGCTGGTTGCCCGACGGTCGCTTGCACGTCGACGGCCGGCGCGGCGACCTCATCATCAGCGGCGGCGAGAACATCTGGCCGGAAGCCGTCGAGGCCGCGCTCGCCTCGCACCCTGGTGTGGCGGAGGTGGCGGTCGGCGGCGAGCCCGACGCCGAGTGGGGCCAGCGAGTGGTCGCCTGGGTCGTCCCGACTGCCACCCCACCCACGCTCGCGCAGCTCCGTGCGCACGTCACCGAACAGCTCCCCGCGTTCTGCTCGCCGAAGCAGCTCCACCTCGTCGAACAACTCCCCCGCACCGCCCTCGGGAAGATCCAGCGCCACCGCCTCGGACGATGACGTTCGCGCGGTGAGCACTAGGGTGCGGCGCATGGACACTCTGCGGGAAGGCCCATTGGACGGTCGGCTGGCGCTGGTCACCGGAGCCGCATCCGGCATCGGGCGCAGCATCACCGAACGGTTCCACGCCGACGGTGCCACTGTCATCGCCGCCGACATCGACCTCGCCGGCGTGGAGCTGCTGCACCGCTCCCTCGGCGACCGTGTGGTGCCGATGCACTGCGACGTCACGTCGACCGAGTCGCTGGCCGCCGTCGCCGAGGAAGCCACCCGGCGCGGCGGGCTGCACATCGCGGTCGCGAACGCCGGACGCGGCACCTACTCGTCCATTCTCGACCACTCGCTCGACGAGTGGCGCGCCATCCTCGACCTGTGCCTCCCCGGTGTGTTCCTCACCGTGCAGCACTCGGCGCGGGCGATGGTCGACGGCGGCAGCATCATCACCATCTCGTCGCTCAACGGCACGCAACCGGCCGCAGGCATGGGCGCGTACTGCACGGCCAAGGCCGGCGTCGTGATGCTCACCCAGGTCGCGGCCATGGAGCTCGGGGCCCGCGGCATCCGCGTGAACTCCATCGCACCCGGGCTGGTGGAGACCAGCGCCACCAGCGCGTTCTGGGTGGTTCCCGGCGTCGTCGACGAGTTCGTCGAGAACACCACGCTCGGCCGCTTCGCGCAGCCTTCCGACGTGGCCTCGATGGCCGCGTTCCTGGCCAGCGACGACAGCGCGTTCGTCAGCGGCTCGATGTTCCGGGTCGACGGCGGCGCATCCACCAAGCGCTACCCCGATCTGCCCTCCGCGTTCCAACGGCTCGCCGCGTCGGCCGAGTGAACCACTCGTGACCCGCGTACCCGGCGAACGGCTGCCCGGCGCGTACTGGCGACTGTGGGCCGCGGCCGGCATCTCCAACCTCGGCGACGGCGTGTTCGTCATCGCGTTGCCGCTGCTCGCGTCGCGGCTCACGGACAGCCCGATCTCGGTCGGCCTGATCACCGCTTTCTTCAGCATCCCGTGGCTGCTGTTCGCGCTGCCGGTCGGCGTGCTCATCGACCGCGTCGACCGCCGCAAGGTGATGGTGAGCGCGGATCTGTTCCGCGGCGCGCTTGTCGGCGGGCTGGCGCTGATCGCGGCGTTCGGCGACGTGCAGATCTGGATGCTCTGGGTGCTCGCCTTCGGGCTCGGCGTGGGCGAGGTGTTCTTCGACAACAGCTCGCAGACGCTGCTGCCCGCCGTGGTGCCCGACGCGCAGCTCGACCGCGCCAACGGCTACTTCTTCGCCACCGAAGTGGCCAGCAACACGTTCCTCGGCATGCCGCTGGGCAGCCTGCTGTTCGGCGTGGCGGTGTGGCTGCCGTTCGGACTCGACGCCGCCAGCTTCGTGATCGCCGCGCTGCTGGCCGCATCGTTGCGCGGCTCGTTCCGCCCCACCGGCGCACCCACCGCCGACTCGGCCGCCGAGCCGTCGACGATGCGGAGCCAGATGCGCGTCGGGTTCCAGTGGCTCCGTGGCAACCGAGCGCTGCGCAACCTCGCGCTCGGCGCCGGCTTCGTCAACTTCGCGCTCGCCGCCACGCAGGCGACGTTCGTGCTGCTGCTCACCGACCGACTCGGGTTCTCGGAGCGCGCCTTCGGGCCGCTGGTGGCGGTGATCGGCGTCGGCAGCCTGCTCGCAGGCGCGTTCGGTGGCCGCATCATCGAGTCGGTCGGCCGCAGCGCGGCGATGACCACTGCAAGCGTCGCGATGGTGGCCTCCACACTCGCCATCGGTGCGATCCCGGTGGCCGGCTGGGTGATCGCGATGACCACCCTGCACGCGATGATGCTCACCATCTGGAGCATCGTGGCCGTGTCGCTGCGTCAGCGCATCGTGCCCGACCACCTCTTCGGCCGCGTGAACGGCATCTACCGCTGGGTGAGCACCGGCGCCACCCCCGTCGGCGCGGTCGCCGGCAGCGTGGTCGCCAACGTGTGGGGGCTGCGGGCGCCGTACTTCGTCGCGGCCGGAGTGCTCGGCGTGGCTGCGGTGGTCGTCGCTCGCGGCATGCGCGAGGCAGGCATCGAGTCGGCGATCCTCTCCGCGGGCGACAAGGACGCAACGCCCCTCGGCGTGGCGATCGACGACACGCCGCTGTCGCTCGACCGCGATCCGTTCGACGACCTGCTGTGACCGCGGCGCTCGCGCCGCCTCACACCGTCAGTCGTCGTCGGTGTTCGGCGGCGAGTCGGGTTCGACCGTCACCTTCACCCGCCGGATGCGGCGACCGTCGACCTCGGCCGCGGCGAAGCGCCAGCCACCGTGCACGATGGACTCGTCCTGATCGGGGACGTGCTCGAGCGTGCCGAACAGGAATCCGCCGACCGTGTCCCAGTCGTCGTCGGGGATGTCGAGGCCGAGCAGGTCGTTGAGATCGCCGATGGACATGCCGCCGTCGACGAGGTAATCGCCGTCGGACAGGCGTTGCACCTCGGCGTCCTCGTCGTCGTGCTCGTCGACGATCTCGCCGACGAGCTCTTCCAGGCAGTCCTCGAGCGTGATGAGCCCGGCGAGCGCGCCGTACTCATCGGCCACGAGCGCGAGGTGGAACTTCTGCGCCTGCATCTCGCGCATCAGCCGGCTGACGGGCTTGTTCTCCGGCACGAAGTGTGCCGGGCGCACCAGCTCGACCACGCCGCGGGCGCCGCCGCCATCGCGTTCAGCGCGGACGAGATCCTTCGTGTACGCGAGGCCGAGCACGTCGTCGTCGTCGGTGTTGACCACCGGCAGGCGGCTGTAGCCGTGCTCGAGCGCGATGTCGAGAGCGGCCGTGATGGTGGCCGTGTGCTCGATGATGACGATGTCGGGCTGCGGCACCATGATCTCGCGCGCCACCGTGTCGCCGAACTCGATGATGCTCTCGATGAGCTCTCGCTCCTCGTGCTCCACCACGCCGTCCTCGGCGGCCACTTCGACGATGCCGAGCAGCTCCTGCTCCGACACGAACGGCCCCGACTCGAGACCCTTGCCGGGCACGATGACGTTGGTGAGCTTGATCAGCGACCGGGAGATCCAGCGCAGCGGCGGGAAGGCCACCAAGGCGGACACCGGTCGTGCCGACAGCATCGCCGCGCGCTGCGGATGGATGACCGCATACGTCTTCGGCACTGCTTCCGCGAGCACGAAGAACACGACCACGTTGAGCAGCACACCGGCGACGACACCCCAGGTGCCGAACAGCCGGGCCGAGAGAATACCGGTGAGCGTGGCCTGCACGGTCTGGCACACGTTGACGGTGAGCAGCAGCGGGTTCACCCACCGCTCCGGCTCGTCGACGAGCCGCTTCAGCGCCTTGCCCGACTTGTGTCCCTTGTCGGCGAGTGAGCTGGCCCGCGGCTTGCTCATGCGCGACAGACCCATCTCGGCGACCGAGGTGAAGATGAGCACCACCAGCAGCAGCAGGATGGTGACCAGCATCAACAGGTCGACGTTGGTGAACTCGGACGCGATCATTCAGTGTGCTCCTGCCGGAACTCTTCCGGCGCAGGCCCACCCCAGTGGTGTTCCTGCAGTAGTGCCAGCTCGCGAGCGCGCATTGCATCGCGCTCGGCCGGCTCGTCGTGGTCGTACCCCAGCACGTGGAGCACTCCGTGGACGATGAGCAGGGCGAGCTCGTCGTCGAGCGTCCCTGCGTGTTCGGGTGCCTGCCGCTGCGCGACCGCAGGGCACAGCACCACGTCGCCCAACAGCAACGGCATGTCGCCGGGGTCGGGCGGCGAGCGATCCGGGCCGCGGCTGATGGGTTGACCGTGCAGCACCACCTCGGCCTCCATCGCGTCGATGGGGAACGAGAGCACGTCGGTGGGACCGGGTTTGCCCATGTGCAACTCGTTGAGCTCGGTCATCTCGCGCTCGGTGACGAACAGCAAGGAGAGCTCGCACAAGCCGCGCACGCCCTCCGAGCGGAGCACCTCGGTGGCCAGACGCTGCCACCGCTCGAGGTCGACGGGTACGTCGCGCTGCTCGTCGGCGCAGAACACTTCCGGCTCGCCGTCGCCGCCGACCTTCGGCGGCACACCTAGTCGAGGGCGCGACATGTCACCCACGGCTGGTGCTCTGCGCAGCAGCTTTGGCATCGCCGGCGCGTTCGTAGGCGGCGACGATGTCGGCGACGATGCGGTGCCTGACCACGTCGCCGGCCTTGAGGTGCACGAACGCGAGGCCTTCGATGCCGGTGAGCGTGCGCTCGAGACCGACCAGCGCACTGCGACCGTCGGGCACGTCGACCTGCGTGGTGTCGCCGGTGACCACCACCTGCGAACCGAAACCGATGCGGGTGAGGAACATCTTCATCTGCTCGGGCGTGGCGTTCTGTGCCTCGTCGAGAATGATGAAGCTGTTGTTGAGCGTGCGTCCGCGCATGAACGCGAGCGGCGCCACCTCCACCGCCTGACGCTCGAGCAACTTCTGGGCACCTTCCGGCTCGACCATGTCGTACAGCGCGTCGTAGAGCGGCCGCAGGTACGGATCGATCTTGGCCATCAGGTCGCCGGGCAGGAAGCCGAGCCGCTCACCGGCCTCCACCGCCGGACGGGTGAGGATGATGCGCTGCACCTGCTTGGTCTGCAGCGCGTGCACCGCCATGGCCACGGCCAGCCAGCTCTTGCCGGTGCCCGCCGGGCCGAGCCCGAAGGTGATGACGTTGCTGCGGATGGCATCGACGTAGCGCTTCTGACCGGCGGTCTTGGGGCGGATGGGCTTGCCCTTCGCGCCGCGCATGATCTCGTCGGTGAGCACGCGGCTGGGACGCTCGTTGTCGCGCATCATCTCGATGCTGCGACGGATGCCCGGTTCGTCGAGGTGCTGACCTTGCTGGAGCAGCACCACCAGTTCCTCGCACAGGCGACCGACCGCTTCGGCCTGAGGACCTTCGACGTGGATCTCGTTGCCGCGCACCACGATGGACGCGTCGGGAAACGCCGCTTCGATGAGACGGAGATGAGCATCGCGCTGACCGACGAACGCGGCCATGAGGTGCGCGCCAGGCACGACGACGGAGTAAGGCTTCGCCAGCGATGTCATTCGGCCTGGCCCGACAGTGGACTCATTTGCACACACGGTAGCGAATTGGACAGGGTTCCGGGTGCACGAATGAGCGGCGCGATCAGCGCGACGACGACTCGGGCACCTGGAGCTGCACGGTGTCGTCGTGCTGCTGGAGCGCACCGAAGTCGATGGCGAAGTAGTGCTGCGTCTCGAGGTGATGCACCGGCGCCGGACCGGCGACCGATCGGGCACTGCGCGCCGCCATCTCCGCGAAGCCGCCGGTGATGCCCGGCTGGTTCATCTCCGGCGAGTCGAACACCAGCAACGCACCTTCCGATGCCTCCAGGGCCATGCCTTCCCGCGCGAGCCGCACGAGGGCGCCGCGGGCAGCGTGACCAGGGTGGACGACCAGCCACATGATGTAGTGCACCGCTCCGCGTCGCATATGGTCGGGGTAGTGATGCTCGAAATACGCCCGACTCAGGTACCGGGTGCTGCCGATGTCGGTGGCCACCAAGGTCATGGCCACCGGTGTGCTGTCGTCCCAGAGCACCCACAGCCGGTTGGTGGGGTCGGCGATGGCCTCGTCGAACTCGCTGCGATACAGCATCTCGCGAGTGACCGCCAGCTCGGCCAGACCGCGGTAGGCAACGTCGTACAGGTGCCACAACTTGTCGGCGAGCACGATGTCGACCACGTGGGTGTGTCGGGTCACGAACATCTCTCACCACTTTCGCAAAACTCGGGTTATCGGCGACGTATCGCGCGGGCACAATCACCCCTTGCGCGAACACCCTGGTCAGTGAGTATCATAGGAACCCGAAAGATGCCGAGGGTGGATACTGCATCCGCCACTCGGATCGGAGGCGAATGAAGCGGGCATCAGCACTCCTGGCGTGGTGGTATTTGGCGATGGGCGGCATCGCCACCCTTCTCGCGCTCGTACTCCCCTGGCCGTCGGCCCGAGAGGCCATCTACCTGCTCGCATGTGTCCAGGTCGGCGGTGTGCTCTACGTCTCCTACCGGCGTTCGCTCATCCCGCTCCGCCTGGCCATCGTGCTCGGCTGCGTCGGTCTGCTCTACGGCATGGCCCAACTGCTCACCGGCGACGCCCCCACCTACGAGAGCCCGCTGGCCACCGCGCTCGGGCTCATCGCCACGGCGTGCATCATCGCCGGGCTCGTCATGCTCCTGCGCACTCGCGACACGCGCGCACACCACGGCCTGTTGGGCGACGCGCTCATCGTCGGCCTCGGCAGCTGGATCATCAGCTGGGCGGCGCTCGTGCAGCCGATCGTCAGCAACACCGGCAAGACCGCGTGGAGCACCGTGCTCTACGGCGCCTACCAACCCACCACGTCGGTGGTGCTGTTCCTCGTCGTCGTGCTGTTGCTCAACTTCACCGAGCGCCCGGCGTCGATGTGGTTGCTCGCCGCCGCCCTCAGCTTCAATCTCCTCGGCGACCTCATCTACGCCCTGATGGACGCCGGCCACGTCGGGCCCGGCGCGGATCGAGTCGGGCTGCCGATGTACGTCGCCGCCTACTTCTCGGCCGGCGCCGCGTTCCTGCACCCGAGCATCGCCACCATCCATCGCCTGCAGGCGCCGCCGAACCGTCAGATGATGGGTCGCCTCATCGTCACCACCTCGTCGCTGGTGTTCCCCGTCATCGTGCTCGCCGGCACCGCCCCCAACGACACCGTCGACAAGATCGTGCGTTCCGCATCGGCACTCGTGCTGGCCGCCGTGGTCACCTGGCGAGTCGTGATGGCCGTGCGTGCCAACAACCTCGCGCAGGCCGAACTGCTGCACGGCGCACAGACCGACCCCCTCACCGGGCTCCCCAACCGCACGGTGCTGCTCGAGCGCATCAACGAGCTGCTGCGCCACTCCTGGAGCCCCGACCAACACCCCACGCTGTTCTTCGTCGACCTCGACCGGTTCAAGAACATCAACGACTCACTCGGCCACGCGGCCGGCGACGAAGTGCTCGTCACGGTCGCCCGCCGGCTCATCAACGCCGTGCCCGAGGGCGCCACCGTCGCTCGCCTGTCCGGCGACGAGTACGTGGTGCTCGACACCACCTCGCGGTCGTCGGGTGCTGCGCTGGCGCTCGCCGAACGGCTGCTGGCCGTGTTCCGCGAACCGCTCGCGCTGAGCCAGGGCGACGTGTTCGTCACCGCCAGCATCGGCGTCGCCAGCCTCAGCGACACCTCCAGCACCTCACCGGAAGACCTCGTGCGGCACGCCGACACCGCGATGTACCGGGCGAAGGACGCCGGCCGCAACTGCCTGGCCGTCTACGACGAGAGCATGCACGAACGAGTCGCGCACCGCCTCGCCGTCGAGACCGCCCTCTACCGCGCGCTCGACCGCCGCGAGCTGCGCCTGTTCCACCAGCCCATCCTCGATCTGCAGTCGGGCGACGTGGTGGGGTTCGAAGCGCTCATGCGCTGGCAGCAGAGCGACGGCACCATCGTCTCCCCCGCCGAGTTCATCCCCATCGCGGAAGACACCGGCACCATCGTGCCGATCGGCTCCTGGGCGCTGCTGGAAGCACTCAGCCAGCTGCGCAAGTGGATCGACGACGGCGTCTGCAGCCCGTCGGCCACCATGTCGGTGAACGTGTCGCCGCGTCAGCTCAGCGACACCAACTTCCCCGCCATTGTCAGCGAGGCGCTCACCCGTTCCGGTGTGTCGCCGCAGCTGCTCTGGCTGGAGGTCACCGAGAGCATCATGATCTCCGAGCCCGAGCTCGCGCTGGCCACGTTGCGCCGGCTGCGTTCACTCGGCGTGCGGGTGGCGCTCGACGAATTCGGTACCGGCTACTCGTCGTTGTCGCTGCTGCAGAAGTTCCCGCTGCAGCGCATCAAGATCGACCGCGCGTTCGTGCACGGTGTGGCCGACAACCCCAACGACCGCAGCCTGGTGCGCACCATCGTCGCGATGGGTCGCTCACTCGGGCTCGACATGGTTGCCGAGGGTGTGGAGAGCGTGCATCAGCTGCAGGTGCTCAGCGACCTCGGCTGCAGCAAGGCGCAGGGCTTCCTCATCAGTCACCCGGTGCCGCCCGACGCGATGCGCAGCACCGTCGCCGCACTCGAGCGCCTCGGCCAGTTCCCCGGCCTGCGCCCGTCGGTCGCCACTCCCGTCAACTGATCCGGGCGGCCTCCGCGGCGACTACTTGCGCAGCCAGCTCTTGAAGCGCGCCATCGTCGAGTCGTCGGCGGTTGCAGGGGCCTTCGCCACGGACGGGCGAGCACCTGGTTCGCGGCACCGGCACCGGTCGGCCTTGGGCACGTCGCCCAGCACCATCTCCACGTGGGCACCGCAGCCCGCCCAGCCGGGCTTGCCACAAGTCTTGCAGGACACTCGTCGACACATACCCCCCAGGGTATCATCCGCCACCTCGTCCCCCACCACAAATCCGGTTCATGTCATGGCTGGAGCGAGGAAACCTCGGCGGGTTCAGGTGGTGAATGCAACGGCTCCTGATGGGGAGGTTGTTGTGGGCAGGGTCGGTGCGAGGTATGGGGGTCGTGGGCGGGCGATGCCTGAGGAGGTGCGGGCGGCGATTCGCTGGTGCGTGCTGGGCGGGATGACGTGGCCGAGGACTGCTGCCAGGTTCGAGGTGTCGGCGCGCACGGTCGCTCGGGTGGTGCGTGAGGCTGGTGGGATGCCCCACCCATCGTTGAAGCGTGCGGAGCGTTGCTTGTCGTCAGAGGACCGTGAAGAGATCCGAGCTGGGTTGGAACGCGGCGACAAGTTCGCTGCGATCGCTCGCGCGTTGAAGCGCCCGACATCGACGATCTCGCGGGAGGTGAACAACAACGGTGGCCGTGACGACTATCGGGCGTGGTCTGCTGATCGGCGTGCCACGGAATTGGCTCGCCGGCCCAAGGCGTGCAAGCTGGCCGTCGATGGCGAGCTGCGTGAGTATGTGATCGGGGCGCTGCAGCAACGCTGGTCGCCTGAGCAGATCGCGGCGAGACTCGTCGAGGAGTTCCCTGACCGGCCGGAGATGCGGGTGTCCCACGAAACGATCTATCAATCGCTGTTCGTCCAGGCCAGAGGCCAGTTCCGCAAGGACCTGACCGGCTACCTGCGCAGCGGCCGAACCGTCCGCAAGCCGCAACGTGTCGAGGGTGACGCAGGTCGACCGCGTGGGATCGTCGGGATGGTCAACATCTCGGAACGGCCCGCAGATGTCGAGGATCGAGCTGTCCCAGGGCATTGGGAAGGCGATCTGATCATGGGCGCGTTCAACCGCTCTGCGATCGTCACCCTCGTGGAACGGTCAACGCGTTACGTGTTGCTCGCACGCATCGAAGGCCGCCACGACGCGCCCACCACCTGCACTGCGTTGACGACCGCCATCGGCCGGCTGCCCGTCGAGCTGCGCAGGTCGCTCACCTGGGACCAGGGCCGAGAGATGGCCGACCACGCTGACTTCACGATCGCCACCGATGTCGCGGTCTACTTCTGCGACCCCCACAGTCCATGGCAACGCGGGTCGAACGAGAACACGAACGGCCTGCTCCGCCAGTACTTCCCCAAAGGCACCGACCTGTCCGGGTTCACCCAAGACGACCTTGACGCAGTCGCCCGCCAACTCAACGGACGGCCCCGCCAAACACTCATGTGGAAGACTCCCGCCGAGAGACTCAACGAGCTCGTTGCAACGGCCGCTTGAGACCGCC
>JAUXQB010000173.1 GCA_030685215.1 Actinomycetota bacterium | reverse complement strand
GCGCAGACCGCTGCCGACCGGACCGAGCATGTTGGCCGCTGGCACGCGGCAGTCGCTGAGCGTGATGCCGTGCGTGTCGCTGGCGTGCCAGCCGAGCTTGTCGTAGGCGGGCTCGATGACGAGCCCCGGTGTGCCGCTGGGGACGATGAACGAGCTGATCTCGCCCGGCGCGGTGAGCGCGGTGACCGTGACCACCGACGTGATGGGTGTGCCGGAGTTGGTGATGAACGCCTTGCTGCCGTCGATCAACCACGTGTCGGTGGACTCGTCGTAGGTGGCACGTGTGCGAGTGCCGCCGGCGTCGCTCCCCGCGTCGGGTTCGGTGAGGCCGAATGCGCCGAGCGCGGTGCCGGCGACGAGCGCGGGCAGCCACTCGGCCTGCTGCTCGGGCGAGCCGAAGCTGTGGATGGGGTTGGCGCCCAACCCGACCGCCGCCGACAGCGTGATGCCGATGCTCTGGCTGACCGTGCCGATCTCCTCGATGGCGATGCACAGCGAAGTGAAGTCGCCACCACTGCCGCCCCACTCCTCCGGGAACACGATGCCGAACAGCCCCAGCTCGGCCATCATGCCCACCGCTTCGAGGGGCAGCTTGCCGGCGGCCTCCCACTCGTCGATGCGGGGTGCCAGTGCCCGGCGGCTGAAGTCGCGCACGACGGCGCGGAACGCCTCGTGCTCGTCGGTGAACTCGGTCATCGCGCGAACCTAGCACGATCTCTTGAACGATCGTTAGGGACGAAGCCGCTGGAGAGGGCGCTGCCGCTACGGTGCATGTCGTGCTCGATCCCGTTGGTGCTCTTCGTCATGTCGCGGTGGGTGGCTCGTTGCTCGCTGCGCCCGCCCTCGTCCTGATGGGCTTCCTCGGTGGTGGTGTGCACGAGGAGCGCTTCGATGCCAAGCAGGTGCTCGTCACGCCCGCCGGCGGCGAAGGCGTGCGCGTCCGCGAGGTGGTCGACCAGGACTTCGGCACCAACCAGCGTCATGGTCACGAGCGCATCATCCCCAACGACTTCGGCGAGCCGATCGACATCGAAGCCTCGTCACCCGACGCCGACGCCGGCATGTCGGTGGTCGACATCGGCGGCGCCACGCGCATCCGCCTCGGCGACCCCGACGTCACCATCGACGGGCAGCACCGTTACATCCTCAGCTACACGTTGCCCGAGGCTCGGCTCGGCACCGGCGTGCTCGCGCTCGACATCATCGCCAACGACGAGACGGTCGACACCACTCGCTTCGAAGTGGTGGTGAGCGGGTTCGAGTTGCGTGATCCGCTGTGCAGCGTCGGCGGGTTCGGCGACGAGGGCGGCTGCGAACTGGTCCGCGACGGCGACGTATTCCGGGTCGTCATCGAACCGCTCGAAGCCGGCGACGGCATCACCATTGGCGGCGACATCGTCGCCATCACCGAGCCCGCCGAGGTGGCGGTGCCGCCGATGATCGAGCGTCGCGTCGATCGGTCGCCGTTGCCGCTGGCGCTCGGCGTCGCCGGACTCGGTGGCGTTGCCGGGTTGGGTGGCTTCCTGGTGGCGCGCCGGCTCGGCCGCAACGAGGTGGGCGGCGGCGGTGCTGCCGATGCCGCGTACGGCGCAGCCGGCGGGCCGACGCGACTGGTGACCGATCGCGAGCTGAGCACGATGGTGACCACCGAGTTCGAACCGCCGCGTGGCCTGCGCCCGTGGCAGGGCACCGTGCTGCTCAACGAGCAGGTCGACACCGACAGCGTGAGCGCCTGGTTCGCCGACCAGATCGCGCAGGAGGTGCTGGTGCTCAGCGACGACCCGCAGGTGCTCACGCCCGGCCCTCGCCGGGCGCAGGCATCGAACGAGACCCAAGTGCTCCTGACGGGACTGTTCGCCGGCGACGACTCGCTCGAGCTCGGCACCTTCCAACCGCGGCTCGCGGCCACGTGGGCCGATATCCGTGCCGGGCAACTGGCCGCCGTCCGTGCGTCTGGATGGTGGAAGAAGTTCGGCCCCGGCAGCTCGCCGCAGTTCCCCGTGCTGCTCGCCGCCGTGGTGGTCGGAGCCGTTGCAGTCGTCGCGGTCGCCGGCTTCCTCGGCCTGCTCCGCGCGTGGCCGGTGGCCCTCGTGGTCGGCTTCCTGGTGCCGGCCGTGGTGGCCGGCGCGGCCTACCGACCGCTGCTGCCGGTGCGCAGCGCCGCGGGCAGCGCGCTGGCCCTGCGCACCGAGTCGTTCCGCCGCTTCCTGGAGGCGAGCGAAGGCACCCATGTGGAGTGGGCATGGAAGAACGGGCTGCTGCGCGAGTACACCGCCTGGGCAGTGGCGCTCGGCGCCGCCGACGCATGGGGCCGGGCCGTGGCCCGTGCCGCAGTGCCGCCGGCCGACCTCGCGTCGCAGACCTCGCCAATGCTGGTGGCCACGCAGTGGAGTCTCTGGAACGCCACGCGATCGGCGCCGGCGCCCTCGGGTGGCAGCAGCTCCAGCGGTGGCTGGAGTGGTGGGTTCTCCGGCGGCAGCGTCGGTGGCGGTGGTGGTGGCGGCAGCTCTGGCAGTTGGTGACGCCTAACGTGCCACCGATGCCGACACGCTCCGACCAGATCTTGCGCGCGGCAGCCGTTCTGTTCGCCCAGCGCGGTTACGGCGCGACCAGCATCGACGACATCGGAGCGGCTGCGGGCGTGAGTGGCCCGGCCATCTACTGGCACTTCAAGGGCAAGCAGGCGCTGCTGGCGGCGATGCTCACCGCGGTGAGCGAGCAGCTGCTCGCCGGCGGCAGGGCAGCCGTGGCAGCCGCACCCGACGACGACGCTGCGCTCGACGCGCTGGTGCGCATGCAGGTGACGTTCGCGCTCGACCACCCCGACCTGATCGTGGTGCACGCGCGCGAGCTGCACCACCTCGACGCCGAGCAGGCGCACCAGGTGCGTGCGCTGCAGCGGCAGTATGTCGACGAGTGGGTGAGCGTGATGCAGCGCCGCCATCGGCGCGTGGGGCGCCCGCGGCTGGTGGCCGCGGTGCAGGCCGCCATCGGGCTGGTGAACTCCACTCCCTACGTGGGCGGCACCAGCCGTCGCACGCTCGCGCCACTGCTGCACGACATGGCGCTCGCCGCGCTGGGCGCCGTGAGCACCAGCGGCTCGTAGCTACTGCAGGCCGTGGCAGGCGCCGCCGTCGACGGGGATGGCCGTGCCGGTGAGGAACCGCGCCGAGTCGCTGCACAGGAACGCGGCGATGCGCCCGAAGTCGTCGGGGTCGCCGAGCGTGCCGGTGGGGACACCGGCCGCCACGGTGGCGGGGTCGGCGTAGAGCGCGGCCAGGCGGTCGGTGAGGTGCAGGCCCGGCTGGATGCTGTTGACGGTGACACCCTTCGACGCCACCTCACCGGCGAGCGTCTTCAGGAAGCCGGTGAGTCCGGCGCGCGCGGTGTTGCTGAGGATGAGGTGCGGGATGGGTTCGCGCACCGACATCGACGTGATGGCCACCACGCGGCCCCAGCCGCGCTCGCACATCGCCGGCACCGCAGCGGTGCACATGGCCACGGTTGACAACAGGTTGAGGTGCAGTGCAGGCAGGTAGGCGTCGAGGGCGGTGCTGGCGAAGTTGCCGGCGGGTGGGCCGCCGGCGTTGGCGACGAGGATGTCGATGCCGCCGATCAACTCCTGCGCGCGCTCGACCAGCGACTGCGCCTGCTCCATGTCGGCCACGTCGGCCACCAGCGTGTGCACGTCGCCCGCGATGGTGGCCGCGGCCGAGTCGAGTCGCTCCTGCGAACGGGCGGCCAGCACCACCGTGGCACCCTCGGCGGCCAGTGCGCGTGCGCAACCGAGACCCAATCCGCTCGACGCTCCGGTGACCAACGCACGACGACCCTGCAGACCGAGTTCCATGCGGGTCACGCTAGTGGGCGTAGTTTGGCGGTCATGAGCGTATTGCCCGCCGGCATCTCGATTCGTGAGGTGGGTGCCCGCGACGGCCTGCAGGCCGAGGCGCCGCTCAGCGTGGAGCAGCGGGTCGACCTCATCGATGCGCTGCTCACGGCCGGAGTCACGCACCTGGAGGTGGCCGCGTTCGTGAGCCCCACCGCGGTGCCGGCCATGGCGGGAGCGGCCGACGTGGTCGCCGCCGTCGGTGCGCCAGAGGGCGTGGTGCGCGCGGCGCTGGTGCCGAACGTGCGTGGGGCCGAACTGGCGCTGGCGGCCGGTGTCGACGAGCTCACCGTCACGGTGTCGGCGTCGCCCACCTACAACCAGCGCAACGTGCGGATGAGCATCGACGAATCGGTCGAGGCCATCGCCGACATCTGCCGCCTGGCGTCGAGCGCAGGCGTGCCGGTCGACGCCGTCATCTCCTGTTCGTTCGGCTCTCCCTACGAAGGCGACCTGGCGCCCGCGCTGCTCGCGATGATCGCAGAACGGCTCCGTGCGCACGGCGCCACCGCCATCACGCTCGCCGACACCACCGGCATGGCCACCCCGCGCCGCATCCACGAGGCACTCGCCGCCACCGGCACCGATGTCGGGCTGCACCTCCACGAGACGCGCGGTACCGGGTTGCTGAACGCATACGCGGGCATGCAGGCGGGCGTGGTGCGCTTCGACACGTCGATCGGTGGGCTGGGCGGTTCGCCGTTCGCGGCCGGTGCCGCGGGCAACGTGGCCACCGAGGAGCTGGTGGCGCTGTGCGACGACCTGGGCATCGCCACCGGCCTCGGCATCGATGCGCTCATCGAGGCCGCGCTGCTCGTCGAGTCGTTCGTCGGCCATCCCGTTCCCAGCCGAGTCGCCCACGCCGGCCCGCGTTCACGCCGAGCTCCCACCGGCGGCTGAAGGATCGAAGATGGAAACGTCAGCAGTGCACCCGTTGTGGACCCCGTCGCCCGAACGCGTGGCCGCGAGTCGCATGGAGGAGTTCCGTCGCGAGGTCGCGGCTCGGCACCCGGAGGTGGTCGACTCGGTGGCGCTGCACAACTGGTCCGTGCGCAACCTCGGCGAGTTCTGGCAGCGCGTGTGGCACTTCGCCGACCTGCGCGGTGAGCCGGGCGACATGCCGTTCGACCCGGGTGACGGGTCTGTGCGCGGCGCTCGCTTCTTCCCCGACTCGTCGGTGTCGTACGTGGAGAACGCGCTCGCCGATCGTGCCGGCGCCGGTGTGGAAGCGCTCGTCGCCATCACCGAAGCGGGTGACCGGCGCGAGTACACCTGGGACGAACTGAGGGCCGAGGTCGCAGCCCTCGCGGCCGCGTTCACGGCCGACGGAGTGCAACCCGGCGACCGAGTGGCCGCGTACATGCCGCACGTCGCCGAGACCATCGTCGCGTTCCTCGCCGCGAACGCGATCGGCGCCACCTTCACCTCCACATCGAGCGACTTCGGCGTGGCCGGCGTGGTCGATCGCTTCGGTCAGACGCGACCGACCGTGCTCGTCGCCGCCGACGGCTATCGCTACGGCGGCAAGGAGTTCAGCTGCCTCGGTCGCATCGCCGAGGTCGCCGAGCAGCTGCCCTCGCTGCGCCGCGTAGTGGTGGTCGGCGTGCTCGGGCGCTCGCCCGTCGTGAGTGGCATCGCCAACGGGGTGCGCTGGGCCGACTACACCGGCCCGCACATCGGCGCGCCGCTGCAGTGCCTGCGCCTCCCCGGCGATCACCCGGTGTACATCCTCTACTCCAGCGGCACGACGGGAAAGCCGAAGTGCATCACGCACCGAGCGCTGGGGGTGTTGCTCATGCACCTGAAGGAGCATCAGCTGCACTGCGACATCCGTGCCGGCGATCGAGTGCTCTACTTCACCACCTGTGGCTGGATGATGTGGAACTGGCTGGTCAGCGTGCTGGCTTCTGGCGCGACGGCGGTGCTGTTCGACGGCAACCCGTTCCACCCGTCGCCCACCGTGCTGTTCGACGTGGCGCGCGATGAACGCCTCACGCTGCTGGGTGTGAGCGCCAAGTTCGTCGACTCGGTGAACAAGGCGGGGCTGCATCCGGCGCGCACGCACGACCTCAGCGCGCTGCGCACGGTGTGCAGCACGGGCTCACCGCTCAGCGAAGAAGGCTTCCGCTGGGTGTACGAGTCGCTGAAGCCGGATCTGCACCTCGCCAGCATCAGCGGTGGCACCGACCTGTGCGGCTGCTTCGTCGGTGGCGATCCCACGCGCCCGGTGTACGCCGGCGAGATCCAGGGGCCGGCCCTGGGCATGGCGGTGTCGGTGTTCGACGCCGACGGCGAGCCGGTGGGTGAGCCCGACGTGAAGGGCGAACTGGTGTGCACGCTGCCGTTCCCCAGCGTGCCCGTCGGCTTCTGGGGCGACGACGAGGCCGGCAGCAAGTTCCAGGCCGCGTACTTCGATCGCTTCCACGGCGTGTGGGCGCACGGCGACTTCGCCTCGTGGACGTCGCACGACGGCATGGTCATCCATGGTCGCAGCGACGCCACCCTCAACGCAGGCGGCGTGCGCATCGGTACCGCCGAGATCTACGCGCAGGTCGAGCAGCTGCCCGGTGTGGTCGAGTCGGTCGCCGTCGGTCAGGAGTGGGACGGCGACACGCGCATTGTGCTGTTCGTGAAGCTCGACCAAGGCCTGCTGCTCACCGAGTCGCTCGAACGCGACATCCGCGCCCGGCTGCGTGCGAACGCGTCGCCGCGACACGTTCCGGCACGCATCGCCCAGGTGAGCGACGTGCCCCGCACTCGCAGCAACAAGATCAGCGAGCTGGCGGTGGCCGACGTGGTGAACGGCCGCGAGGTGCGCAACACCGAGGCGCTCGCCAACCCGGAGTGCCTGGCCCAGTACCGGGATCGGCCGGAACTGGCGGTGTGAACCGGCGCCGGCCGAGTCGGTCCGCGGCGGTTCGGGCGCCGCACCGGGGAGTGCCCACCTACGTCTCTCGGCCCGGCGACAACTTTGGTGGTTCTCCTCACGTGTGTGTGGGTGACCGGGCGGGCGCCGTCGGGCGTGGGCCCCGGAGAGGGACAGTCGTTCTGCTCAGCGACAACTTCTGCTGCGCTTGGTGCAGCACAACCTGTCGCTGACCGAAACGAAACGCCACGACTCGGCGCCCGAGCCGCATCCCCGACGCAACCCTCGGCA
>JAUXQB010000169.1 GCA_030685215.1 Actinomycetota bacterium | reverse complement strand
AAGCGACGCACCTGCATGGGGTGCACGAACTTCCAGTTGGTGAGGCAGGTGAGCGCGAGGATCACGCACGTCGCGGCGGTGACCCACGGCGGCGACTCGAGCAGGTACAGCGTGGGCACGATCATGTTCCACTCGCCGGGGAAGCCGCGGAAGTAGAGGTCGTCGGTCATCTGGTCGGTGCGCGACATCCACAGCGCCGACATGAACAGCACGAACGCGCCGATGTACAACGACCACCCGTCGGGCAGCATGTCGAAGCGGTGCATGAACAGCACGGGGATCACGATGCAGGTGACGAAGTCGATGATGAGGTCGAGGGTGTAGCCGTCGATGCGCGGCACGTGGTCGCGCACGCACCACGCGCGCGCCACCGGACCGTCGAGGCCGTCGAGCACCATCGCCACCACCAGCCACACGATGGCTTCGCGCGGTTGGCCGTCGGCCACCGCGATGAGGCCGAACATGCCGCAGATGGAGCCGAGCGCGGTGAAGCAGTGCACCAACCAGCCCTTGGCGACGGGATGACGCAGCGTGGCAACCTGCTGATTGGACTGCGTGGACATGCCGCTGGTGGCTCGTTCCGTCGGGGCCGCCGGAAGCGGACCGTGTGGGCGTACATGCTAACGCTCCGTGGCGGTAGCGTCGCCTCATGCGTCATCGGGTGCGGGCGGCGATCTCGCGAACGGCAGGTCAGGGCGTGCGCCGATCGTGGGCGTGGGCGTCTCGCGTGGCATCCATCGGACCCCACGACCCGGCCGGCCGTCGGTTCGGTCGGTTCGGTGAGGGCAGCATCATCTGCTTCCCGCCGAACACCATCTTCAACGAGCACTTCATCCACATCGGCGCGGGCACGATGATCGGCCCGCAGGTCACGCTCTCCGCCGGCATGGTGCCCGGCCAGCAGTGCCTCGCCGATCCGGTGGTGAGCATCGGCGACCGGTGCCTCATCGGCAAGGGCAGCGGCATCGTCGGCCACTTCGGCATCCACATCGGCAACGACGTGTGGACCGGGCACCACGTGTACATCACCGACCAGAACCACGGCTACGACGACATCACGCGGCCCATCTCGCAGCAGTCGCAGCCCGAGCAGGCCGTCGAGATCGGCGACGGGTCGTGGCTCGGGTTCGGCACGGTGGTGCTGCCAGGCTCGCGCATCGGCAAGCACGTCACCATCGGCGCCAACTCGGTGGTCACCGGCGACATCCCCGACTACAGCGTCGCTGTCGGCGTTCCGGCGAAGGTCATCCGCCGCTACGTGGAGGGCACCGGCTGGGAACGAGTGTCGTGACCTGGCCGGTCAGGCCTTCACGTCGCCACCGAGCTCGCCGGGCGGCGAACACAGCGGCACGTCGTTGCCCTTCACCCCGGCGGTGAAGTCGAGCACGACGTTGGAGACCGGTCCGCCGGCCACCTTGGTCTCGGAGTAGGGAAGGAGCTCGAACCGGCGCAGCTGCTCGGTGTAGCGCCGGCGGTCGGCCAGGACCAGTCGGTAGTTCTCCTCGAACACCGCCAGCCGATCGCGGTCGTCGGCGTTGTCGACCGGGATGGCGACGAGCTGGTCGAGCATCTGCTCGAGGATGAGCGTGGACTCGTCGACGATGTCGGCCCGCTGCAGCATCTGCGCCTCGGTGGGGTTCGAGATGTAGCCACCCTCGATGTCGATGAGCGCCTCGCGGCGAGCAGTGGCGTCGGCGCAGATCTTCTCCGCGGTGACCCGCCAGCTCTTGTCCTGCATCTGGTACACGCCCTGGTCGGACGCGAAGGCGAAGTAGTAGATCCACATCGCGGCCATGAGCAGGCAGCCGAGGACGAGGATGCCCTTCACCCAACCCCGCGTGGGGCTGTGCGGCGGCTCGACGGGCGACTGGATGGGGACTGCGGTCTTCACGACGTTTCCTTCGGTCGGTAGCTGACGGCCAGTTGGGCGAGTGCGCCGCCGATGCCGGCGACGAGCACGACGACGGCGCCCGTCCAGCCGGTGAGCTCGAGGTCGAACGCGCGGTCGAGCGACCAGCGACCAGCGCCCATAGTGCCCACCGCGACGGCGACGACGGCGATGGACGCGCAGTATTCCCAGCCCTGGTTGGGCTTGAAGATGAAGAAGCCCACCTTCCAGTGCTCGACCACGATGGCCACCACCATCACGCCCACGATGCCCGCGGCAGCGAGCGGGGTGAGCAGGCCGGCGGCGAACATCAGGCCGGCACCGATCTCGGTGGCTGCGGCCAGACGTGCCTGCCACAGCGGCCACTTCATGCCGATGGAACCGAACCAGCGGGCGGTGCCGGCGAGGCCACCGCCACCGAAGACCTTGTTGTAGCCGTGGTACGCCAGGAACACACCGAACACGAGTCGGAGCAACAGCAGGCCGAGATCGAGTTGCTGCATGCGGCCACGCTACGCCGTGACGCATGCCTCGCCATATTCATCGGCCGGTTGTCACACCCCGATGGTAGAACGGTCGTCATGGGGGAGGGAACAGACATTCCAGCAACGCGCGGCCGCTTGCGCCTGGCGTTCCAGCTCATCCGTGCCCTCGTCCGTCACCACAAGCGCACGTTCTTCACCGCGGTCAGCGGCGCAGCGGTGTTCGCCGCCTGCACCGTGCTGTCCGCAGCAGTGGTGCGGCTCATCATCGACGATCTCATCAATCCCCGGTTCAACGAGGGGTCGGTCGAGACCAGCAGGGTCGTCACCGTGCTCGGCGTGCTCATCCTCGTCGGCTTCGTGCGGGCGGCCGGCGTGGTCGTCCGTCGCACCTGGGCCGGGCGCACCACGTGGCGTGTCACCGAGACGCTCACCACCGAGGTCATCGACCGGCTCACCGAGCAGCCTGCCCCCTGGCACCGCAGCCAGAGCACCGGCGACCTCATCACGCGTGCGGGTGTCGACGCCGAGGCCGCCACGGCGGTGCTCGGACCGCTGCCGTTCGCGTCGGGCGTGGTGGTGCTGGTCGGCCTGTCCAGCACGTGGCTGGTGGTCACCGATCTGCCCCTCGGGCTCGCGGCGGTGGCGGTGTTCCCCTTGCTCATCGCGCTCAACATCGGTTACCAGCGCCGCGTCGACCACTTCTACAACACCGCGCAGGACGAACTGGGCAAGCTCAGTGCCGCGGTGCACGAGAGCTTCGACGGGGTCGCGGTCGTCAAGTCGTTCGGTGCCGAGAGTCGTGAGACCGAGCGGTTGGCGGTCATCGCCCGCCGCCTGCGCGAAGCGCGCCTCGGTGCGGTGCGGCTGCGCAGCACGTTCGAGGCGTTGCTCGACGGCATCCCCACCGTCGTCAACATCCTGCTCCTCGTCGGCGGCACCTATCGCGTCCGCGCCGGTGAGATGACCGTCGGCGAGCTGGCCAGCTTCATCTACCTGTTCACGCTGCTCGTGTTCCCGTTGCGCCTCATCGGCTTCACCCTGTCGGAGGTGCCGCACTCGTTGGCCGGGTGGAACCGCATCCGCGACCTGCTCGATCAACCGGTCGCGCCAGATCCCGCCCTCACCCGCCTGGTGAGCGACGACGACCGAGTGGTGCTGTCCGGCGTGCGCTACAGCCACGACGGCGAGCGCGACGTGCTGCTCGGTGTCGACGCCGTCATCGAAGGCGGCCGCACCGTCGCGGTGGTCGGCGCCACGGGTGCCGGCAAGACCACTCTGCTGCACATCCTCGCCGGGCTCATCGCGGCCGACTCGGGCTCGGTCTCGCTGCCCCCGGGTGGCGCGCGCATCGTCTTCCAGGAGCCGTTCCTGCTCGCCGGTTCCGTCTACGACAACATCACGCTCGGTGCCGAAGTGCCGCCCGACGCGGTCGACGTGGCGTTGGCGGTGGCCGAAGCGCAGTTCGTGCACGACCTCCCCTCGGGCCTGGCCACCGAGCTCGGCGAGCGTGGCGTCGGTCTGTCCGGTGGCCAGCGCCAACGCATCGCGCTCGCACGAGCACTCGTGCGGCGCCCGGCGGTGTTGCTGCTCGACGACACCACCTCCGCACTCGACCCCACCACCGAGGCAAAAGTGCTGGCCAACCTTCGCGTCGCGCTCAGTCACACCACGGTCGTCGCCGTGGCCAGTCGGCCGTCCACCATCGCGCTCGCCGACGACGTGCTCTACCTCGACGAAGGCGTGGTGGTCGCTCACGGTCGCCACGACGAGTTGATGCAGCTGGTGCCGGCCTACCGCACGCTCATCGAAGCCTTCGAGCACGACCGCGCCGAACTCGACGCGCAGGTCGACGGCGTCACGGCGGTGCAGCCATGACCGAGCCCATCAGTCGCTGGTCCGCAGTCGAGACCATCGGCCGCGGCGTGCGCGCGGCGCCGGCGCTGCGCACCGGCTTCGGCCTCACGCTCGCGCTCGCGATGGTGGGCGCCGGTGGCCGCGTCGTCATCCCCATCCTCGTGCAACAGGCCATCGACCGCGGCTTCCCGGCCGACGGCGTGCGCGTCGACATCGTCACCACCATGGCCGTGGTCGCGTTCTTCGTCATCATCCTTGCCACCTGGGCGCAGCGCACGGCGGTCGCCCGCCTCGGACGGCGCAGCGAGGAGGCGCTCTACGCGCTGCGAGTGCGCCTGTTCGAGCACATCCACCGGCTCAGCGTGGCCGACCACAGCGAGGAGCGGAAGGGCGCGCTCGTCGCGCGCGTCACCAGCGACGTCGAGACCCTCGCCCAGTTCTTCCAGTGGGGCGGTCTCGCGTGGTTGCTCGACGGCACGCTCATGCTGCTGGTGGCCGGCGTGATGCTCGCCTACGACTGGGTGCTCGCGGTGGTCGCCTTCGTGGTCGCTGCGCCGCTCGCATACGTGCTGCGCCGTGTGCAGAGCCACCTGTCGCGCGCGTACGACAAGGCCCGCAGCCGCAACGCCGACGTGATGACCCAGATCAGCGAGCTGGTCGCCGGCGCCGAGACGTTGCGCGTGTACGACGCCGGCCCGCACTACGCCGCACAGGTCGAGAAGGCCAGCCACGAGCGCTCCAACTCGTTCATCCGCGCCGGCACCATCGGCGCGTTCCTGTTCCCGTCGGGCGAGGTGTTCAGCGTGTTCACCGTCTCGGCCGTGGTGTCGGTCGGGCTCATCCGAGGCCCGGCCAGCGGCCTCACCGCGGGCGCAATGGTGGGCTTCGTGTTCCTCACCTACCGGTTCCTGGAACCCATCGCCGAGTTCACCGAGGTGCTCGACCAGACCCAGACCGCGGTCGCGGGCATGCGGCGCGTGCTCGGGGTGCTCGAGATTCCCGTCGGCCCGCCCGAGCCGGAGGTGCCGGTGGCGCTGCCGCCGGGTTCGCTCGCCGTCACCATCGACCGGGTCGACTTCAGCTATCGCAGCCGCGGCGACAGCGACGAGCCGCCGGTGCTGGTCAACGTGTCCGCGCACATTCCCGCCGGCCAGCAGGTGGCGGTGGTCGGCGAGACCGGCTCCGGCAAGACCACGCTCGGCCGGCTCATCGCCCGCCTGGCCGACCCGTCGGCGGGCACCGTGCTGGTGGGCGGCGTGCCGCTCACCCGCGTGTCGAACGCCGACCTGCGCACGCGCCTCACCGTGGTGCCGCAGGAGCCGTTCCTGTTCGAAGGCAGCATCGCCGCCAACCTGCTGTTCGCGAAGCCGAAGCTCTCCATGGCCGACCTCGAGCGCGCCATCGACGAGCTGGATCTGCGCGACTGGCTCGACACGCTGCCCGACGGCATCGAGACCGAGGTCGGGCAGCGTGGCACGCAGCTGTCGGCGGGCGAGCGCCAGTTGGTCGCGCTCATCCGCGCGTCGCTGGTCGATCCCGCGGTGCTGGTGCTCGACGAGGCCACCTCCTCGGTCGACGCGCTCACCGAGGTGCGGCTGTCGCACGCGCTCGAGAAGCTCGCGTCGGGTCGCACCACCATCGCCATCGCGCACCGCCTCTCAACCGCAGCCCGCGCGGATCGTGTGCTGGTGCTCGACCACGGTCGACTGGTGCAGGACGGTTCCCATGCCGAGCTGGTGCAGCGCGAGGGCGCCTACGCCCGCATGTACGACGCCTGGGTCACCGCCACCTCTGCCGGCTGAATCGGCGGCTGAATCGGCCGGCTGAATCGGCCGGCGTCCTCGCCGGCTCGTCAGTCGTCGGTGTCGAACGGTATCGGCCCGGTCACCGAGTCGATCTCGCAGCGCACCACATCACCCGCGTCGGCGAAGGTGGTGCCGTGGAACTCGGCGGTGGCGCCCGGGTCCACGTCGGCGACCCGCGCCAGATCGGTCTCGAGGGTGTCGTTGTCGACGGTGTAGCGGATGGTGATGGTGTAGCTGCGCACCTCGTCGTCGAGGTTGGTGATGGTGCCGTCGAGCGTCACCAGGCCGTTGTCGTCGGTGTCGCACCGATCCACGTCGACCTCGTGCGGGCCGGCCTCGATGAACCTGTCGATCTCGCGCAGCACGAGGCGCGTGAGGTGGAAGCCGACCACCGATGCGCCCATGGCCGCGAAGGAGAGCACGATGCCGGCGACCGCGTACGAGCGACCGTTTCCGCGGCGCAGGGCGATGATGCCGAACACGATGGCGGCGACGGCACCACCGAGCCCGACGGCGAACGCGAACGGGATCCAGCCGAAGACGAACGAGCCGAGACCGACCGCGAACGATGCGATGGCGAAGCCGCGACCCGGCGGGCGCGGCGTCGGTGGGGTCGGACCCCATCCGGTGACGTGCGCAGGTTGCGCGCCGAACGCCGCGTCGGCGTCCGGCGTGGTGGTGGGAGCGATGATGTCGACGAAGCGCTCACCGTTGACCGACACGTCGTGGGTCCACCGCTGCCCGTTGAAGTAGCGGAACTCGTAGCGGCCGGTGGGATCAGGGTGCCAACCAGGGGGCGACGCGGTCGGGTGCACGGCGGAACGCTATCGGTCGCGCCGTTCGGCGTGCGCGTCGCTCTACGATCGTGCACGCCATGGAACTCGTTCTCATCCGCCACGGCGAGCCCGAATGGGTTCGCGATGGTCTCAACGTCGTCGATCCACCCCTCACCGAGCGCGGGCTGATGCAGGCCGAGCGTGTCGCCGAAGTGCTCGGCGGCGAACACTTCGACGAGGTCATCGTGTCGCCGTTGCTTCGCGCACGCCAGACCGCGGCGCCACTGCTGGCCGCACAGGGCCGCCCGGAGACCATCGAGCCGTTCCTCGAAGAGATCCGCGAGCCCAACTGGCACGGCACGCCCAGCGAGCTGGCCCGCACGGCCTACGAACAGGATCGGCTCCGTGCCGCCGACGAGCGATGGAACGGCCTCACCGGCGGCGAGGCACCGCGCGACTTCGTGGAGCGGGTGCGCACCGGCGCCGAGGTCTACTGGGCATCACGTGGTGTGTACCGCGCCAAGCACATGCTGCCGATGTGGCACGTCGAGCGACCGGCCCACCGGGTGGCGGTGGTGGCGCACGCCGGCACCAACGGCGTGCTGCTGTGCCAACTGCTCGGTCTCGACCCGGTGCCGTGGGAGTGGGACCGCTTCGTCACGCACCACGCATCCATCACGCGCCTGTCGACGATGTCGATGAGCGACGGTCACACGTTCTCGTTGAACCGTCTCAGCGACGTCGAGCACCTGCCGCGCGACGCCCGCACCCTGTGAGCGCCCGCGCTACCAGGCGCAGCGCAGCCGCTTGATGCCGTTGATGAAGTTGCTCTGCAGGTAGTCGGGTTCGCCGACGGTGTGCAGCGTGGGCATGCGACGGCGCAGCTCATCGAACATCACCGAGATCTCGCGGCGAGCGAGGTTGGCGCCGAGGCAGAAGTGTGGGCCACCTGCCCCGAAGCCCACCTGCGCGGGCTGAATCGGGCGCTGCAGGTCGAACTTGTACGGATCCTCGTAGAGCTTCGGGTCGCGGTTGGCGGAGCAGTACCACATGACCAGCTTCTGACCGGCTTCGATCTTCTGCCCACCGACCACGGTGTCCTCGAGGGCGGTGCGGCGGAAGTGGACGACCGGCGTGGAGTAGCGGACGATCTCCTCGACCGCCGTGCGGGTGTTGGCATCGAAGTCGTCGTACCACAGCGCCTTCTGGTCGGGATGCTGGGTGAGCAGGTGCATGCCGTGGCTGATGGCGTTGCGGGTGGTCTCGTTGCCGGCGACGACGAGCAGGATGAAGAACGACCCGAACTCCTGCGCGGTGAGCCGCTCGCCCTCCACCTCGGCGTGCATCATGATCGACGTGAGGTCGTCGCGTGGGTTGGCGAGACGATCTTCGCCGAGCGCCTGCGCGTACTGGAACATGCCCATGCCGGCGGCGATGAGGTCCTCGAACGAGGTGGTGAACTCCGGGTCGCCGACGCCGAGGATGACGTTGGTCCAGCGGAACACCTGGTCCTCGTCCTCGGCGGGAATGCCCATCATCTCGCAGATGATCTGCAGCGGCAGCGGTGCGGCCACCTCGTGCACGAAGTCGCACTCGCGGTCGGGGAACTCCTCGAGCAGTCGGTCGACGACTCCCTTCGCCTTGATGCGCACGTACTCCTCGACGCGGCTGATCTCCTTCGGCGTGAACCCCTTGGAGACGATGGAACGCAGGCGGAAGTGGCGCGGGTCGTCCATGCTGATCATCGAGCCGAAGAACTCGGCGATCTCGATCGGCATGTCGCCGATGTTGACGCCGCGGCCGCTGGCGAACAGCTGCGGGTTGCGGCTGACGTGCCACACGTCCTCGTGGTTGACCAGCGACCAGTAGCCGGGACCGCGCGGGAACTGCGCGTCGGGGAAGTCGAACTCCTCCCACCAGCTGACCGGCTGCTGCGTGCGAAGGGTGTGGAACGCCCCTTCGCGGACCTCGCGAGGCGCGATCCAGAACTCCGGATCTGACAGGTCGAAGGTTCCGAGGGCGACGTCTGCGAGTTGCATCTGCGGGATGGTAGTGATCCGGTCTCCGAGGTGCCGGGTCGAAGCGTCCCGTCGTAGCCTGACCCGGTGCTGCGCCCTCCCGATCTCGAACGACTGCTGGTCGTCATGGCCCACCCCGACGATGTCGACTTCGGCTCCGCAGGAACGATGGCGACGATGAGCGCGCTCGGCGTGCACATCACCTACTGCCTCGTCACCGACGGCGACGCCGGCGGCAGCGACCGATCGCTGCCGCGTGCGGAGATGGCGGCCACTCGCCGCGTCGAGCAGACCGCGGCCGCCAAGGTGGTCGGCGTGCACGACCTCGTGTTCCTCGGTCACCCCGACGGCAGGGTGGAGGCGAACCTGCAGTTGCGCTGCGACATCAGCCGGGTCATCCGTCAGGTGCGCCCGCAGGTGGTGCTGTGCCAGTCGCCGGAGCGCAACCTCGATCGCATCTACGCGAGTCACCCCGACCACCTCGCGGCCGGCGAGGCCGCGCTCGCCGCGGTCTACCCCGACTCGCGCAACCCGTTCGCGTTCCCGGAGCTGTTGGAGGAAGGCCTCGAGCCGTGGACGGTGCCGGAGGTGTGGCTGTCGGCGCACCCCACGATGACCGACGTGGTCGACGTGACCGAGCACTTCGACCGCAAGATCGAGGCGCTGCTGTGCCACGAGAGCCAACACCCGGACCCGGCAGGCATGCAGCTGCGCGTGCGCCAGTGGATGGGCGGCACCGCCGTGGCCAACGGCCTCGCCGAGGGCCGCCTTGCCGAGGGGTATCGGGTCGTCGTCACCATCTAGCTCGGCGCCTCGCCTGGCTTCTACTGATTGCTCTGGAAGTGGCGTTGCGCCGGCCCGTGGCCGGGTCACTGGCTGCGGCCGCCACCTGCGTGGGTGGGTTGCGTTCGGCCCGGCGACAGGTTTCCCGGCTCTCCTCAGGTTTGTGTGGGTGACCGGCGGTCGCTGTCGGGTGCGGCGCACCATTGGCTGCAGAGTTCTCTCAGCTCAGCGACAACTTTTGCTGCACTTGGTGCAGGGAAAGTTGTCGCTAACCGAAACGATGTGCCATGAGCTGGACTGCTCCACCCGACGCCGGGGTCGAGGCAAGCCACCGCGGTGACCGGCGCGGTTCGGG
>JAUXQB010000157.1 GCA_030685215.1 Actinomycetota bacterium | reverse complement strand
GTGCTCGGGCGGTGAGCATGGCGTTGCCCACCCGCAGAGGCTGCAGCGACTGCACCAGCGGATGAGACGCGACGGCAGCGCCGGAGCGAACCGCGTGCGTGAGCGCACGGATGCGGTGCTGCGACAAGGTGGCGGGGAAGGCCGCATCGGCGAGGCCGGCGGCGAACGACGGCACCGATGCGACGTGCACCGGCAGGGCCACCGCCAGCTCGGCGACCCAGCGCGACGGCTGGCGCAAGGCCGTGGCACGCAGGTCGCCCCGTGGAGTGAGCAGCACAGCGCGGCGGGTGCCGGCCAGCGCCGCCCACAGCTGGCGCTGCTGCTCGTGCGCCAGCTCGCTGTTCACCGGCAGCGCGCCATCGGTGAGCGCGCGGTCGTGGTCGGCCAACAACGCCTCCGGTGGGGGAGGCGCCGGCAGCAAGCCCTCACAGGCACCGACCACCACCAGCCGGTCGAACGGTTGGCCGTCGGCGAACGCCAGCGGGCCGACCTGCACGCCGACACCGATGCGGCCGACGCGACCCGGCGCGCTCTCCAGCTCGGAATCAAGCGTGTGCGCGAACACGGTGCGGGTGACCGGCGCGGCGAGCGCGTCGAGACGGCCGAGTCGGTCGAGCGCGCCCTGCACCGAGGTGTAGGCCTCGAACTCCTCGGTGGGGAGGGACTGGATGCGGTGGTGCCCACCCAACCAGCGGTGCAGGAAGCGGTGCCCGAGCGTCGCCCAGTGCTCCCACGTGTGCTGCTGGTCGGGGCCGCCCAACTGCTCGCGCAGCTCAGCCACGAACGACTGCAGCTGCAGCGCCGTGTCGGCGTCGAGATCGGCACCGGCGGCTCGCTTTCGCTGGCTGAACGCGGTGAGGCGGTCGCTCCAGTCGGCTTCGCCCGCGAGCCCGGCCTCGCGAGACAGCCGCTCCCAGCGCTGCCGCGGCACCAGTGCTCCGTCGACCGTGCGGGCGGGGACGTGCGCGAGCAGTGCGAACAGGTCGGCTCGGCGGATGCCGCGCCGGTCGAGCCGGAGCAGGTCGAGCACGAGGCGTGCTGCCAGTCGTTCGTGCAGGGCCACCCCGGGGCGGCCGTTCCAGGGGATGCCTGCCGCGTGGAGGTGCTCGCCGACGAGGCGTGCGTAGGGCTCGTTGCGCGGCCAGACGATGCCGATGCGGTGCAGCGGCGTGCCGTCGTGCACCGCAGCGACGACGGTGCGAATGGCCTCGCGGGCTTCTTCGTCGGCGTCGGAGGCGTCGACCAGGTCGAGTTGGATGCCGGTGGGCGTGAGGTGTTCGCCGGCGATGACGACCACCTGGCCGTGCTGTGCCAACGCATCGAGCAGCGCGTGCTCGGTGGTGCGCAGCCGTTGCGGCAGGAAGACGATGGTGCGGGTGGGTGCGAGCTGTGCTGCGCTGCATGCGGAGAGCAGCAGATCGGCCTCGTCGTACCACTCTGCCCTCAGTGCTGCGTGCACCTGACCGCACAGGCGCACGACTTCGCGCCCGCGGACGGAGCCGTGCGTGGCGAGGTGGTGGCGCATGGGCGCGGGCAGGTGCCGCAGGTCGCGGTAGGTGCTGCGGATGGCGGTGATGGTGGCCTGGTGCTGTGCGATGGGTTGGAACAGGCCGGTGGACGCGGCGAGCACCTGGCGCACCGCCACGTCGACCACCGGGGTGGAGACGGGCCTCCGGCCGCTCTCCGCCAGCGCCTGCCCGCCCAGCAGTTCGGCGAAACGGAACGCGGTGAGGAACTGCGCAGCGGCGATGCCTCCGTTCGCGGCCAGCCACCGCCGTGCCGCCACGCCCACCGCGTTGGAGTGCACCAACACGGTGATGGTGGCCAGCGGATCGCCGGCCTGCAGCTGGTCGACCGCGTCGCGCAGGGCGCGGAACGCCGGCGGACCGTAGGGGGTGGCGACCTGCTGCAGTGGCATCGACAGGCACTCTACGAAAGGGGTGCGCGACAGTGCGCGCTGCCCCGTCGTCAGGCGATGAACGCAGCTTCGGCGCGGGCGCGCAGGTCGCTCACCGCGTGCGCAAGACCCTCCGGGTCGCGGTACAGCGCACTGCCCGCCACCAGGATGTTGGCGCCCGCCGCGGCAGCCGCGGCGATGGTGCTGGGGCCGATGCCGCCGTCGACCTCGATGTCGACCCGATCCGCCAGCCCGGCTGACGCGATGAGGGCACGCAGTTCGCGGATCTTCGGTTCCATGGTGGCGATGTACTGCTGGCCGCCGAAGCCCGGGTTGACGGTCATGACGAGCACCATGTCGACGAGGTCGAGCACGTGTGCCACGGCGGAGACGGGAGTGGCAGGGTTCAACGCGACCGAGGCCGTGGCGCCGAGCGATGCGATGTTGCCGAGCGTGCGGTGCAGGTGCTCGCAGGCTTCGGCGTGCACGATGAGCCGCTGGCAGCCCGCCTCGACGTACTTCGCGGCCATGACGTCGGGGGTGAGCACCATCAGGTGGGCCTCGAACGGCAGCGAGGTGTGCCGACGGGCCGCTGCGATGACATCGGGTCCGAAGGTGAGGTTGGGCACGAACTGACCGTCCATGACGTCCCACTGGATGCGGTCGACACCGGCTGCCTCGAGCGCGGCGACCTCCTCGCCGAGACGGGCGAAGTCGGCGGGCAGCACGCTGGGGGCAATCTCGATCCGAGGCACGGGTGCGAGGGTACTGCGCGTGGCCGCGGCTCACCATGTCCGTAAGCTCGCCCAATGGTGCAGGGAGAGGTGTCGTCGGGCGACGGTTCGGTGCACATCGAGAAGATGGCCGCGGGCGGCGACGCCATCGGCCGCCTGGCGGATGGTCGGGTGGTGTTCGTCGAGGGTGCACTCCCCGGTGAGCGTGTGCTCGTCGAGCTGCGCACCACCAAGCGCGACTTCGCCAAGGGACGTGTCGCCGACGTGCTCGACGCGTCGCCGCACCGTGTCGTCGCGCCGTGCCCAGAGCTGGCGAAGGGATGCGGTGGGTGCGGGTGGCAGCACGCCGCGCCGGGCGCGCAGCTGCAGTGGAAGGCCGACATCGTCGTCGACGCACTCCGTCGCACGGCGAAGCTGCCGGATGCCGACGTGCGCATCGGTGGCGCGGTGGGCCCGTGGGAGTACCGCTCGGGCATGCGGTTGGCGGTTGCCGCCGATGGTCGCGTGGGTTTGCGCGCCGCATCGAGTCATCGAGTCGTCGGCCTGGGTTCGTGCATGGTCGCGCACCCTGCGCTCGCGGCGATGCTGGGCGACCTGCGCGTGTGCAACGCCGAGGAGGTCTCGCTGCGCGTCAGCGCGGCCACCGGTGAGGCAACGGCATGGTCGTCCGACGCGCGCGTGCGGTTCTCGGGCCTTCCCGCGCACGTCGCGGTCGGTCCTGCGGCCACGCTCACGGAGGTGGTCGCGGGAGCGCGCCTGCAGGTGACCGCCGCGTCGTTCTTCCAGAGCGGTCCCGCGGCGGCCGAGCTCCTCGTGCACACGGTGCGCGACGCGTGCGGCACGGCGCTCACCGACCTCGATGGGCCTCTGCTCGACGCGTACGGCGGTGTCGGGCTCTTCGCCGCCACGCTGGGTGCCGCGCGGTCCATCGTGGTGGAGAGCTCGCCGTCGGCGTGTGCCGACGCAATGGTGAACCTCGGCGACCGAGCAGTGGTTCGACGCGTGCAGTTCGAGCGTTGGAAGCCCGAGCCGGTCGAGCTCGCGGTCGCCGACCCGGCGCGCGCCGGGCTCGGCCGGGAGGCGGTGGAGGTGCTGGCCGTCACTGGTGCCGAGCGTGTAGTGCTGGTGAGCTGCGACCCGGTCTCGCTCGCACGCGACACCACGCTGCTGGCCGAACGTGGCTACGCGCACCGAGGGTCGACCGTGCTCGACCTGTTCCCGCACACCCCCCACGTCGAGGTGGTCACCCGCTTCGACCGCACCTGACCCGCCCCGCCAACCCGCGTTCGCGCGTTCCCGCTCGCCATGCGGGCGGAAGTGCACAGTCGCGTCGGCTGTCGACTCGCGTTCGCGCGCTGCCGCTCGGCATGCGGGCGGAAGTGCACAGACGCGTCGGGGAGCGGGGCGGCGGGCTACTTGAGGCGGAGCATGGCGAGCTCGATCTTGGCGAGGAACTCGGCTCGTCGTGCGTCGGTGGCGCGGTCGATGTCGTAGAGCGCCAGCCAGGTGGTGCGGGCCCGCTTGCTGCACAGCACTCGCAGCGAGCGGGTGACGATGCGCTTGCCGCCTTCGCCCTCGAGCATGTTGATCGCCTTGGTCGACCCGTGCGAGGTGATGGCCACGATGCGACGGATGTTGTGCAGCCGCGGTCTGATGCGGTTCGCACCGTCGGGGAGGTCGTAGGCCACACCCGCCACCCACACCCGGTCGATCCAGCCCTTCAGCATCGCCGGCTGGCCCGCCCACCAGGTGGGGTACACCAGCACCAGTGCCTCGCACCAGGTGAGCAGTGCGGCGTACTCGGCGATGGCGGGCTTGGTGTCGGGCGGGGCCAGGTGGTTGGTTCGCTCCCACGCCGAGAGCGCGGGCTCGAATCCGTCGGCGTAGAGGTCGCTGACGCGCACCTCGTGGCCGGCAGCGCGCAGGCCGGCGAGTGCTCGATCGCGCGCCGCTGCCGTGAACGACGTGGGCGAGGGGTGGCAGTGGACCACGTAGACCTTCACAGCGCACGCATCTTCTGCTCGACGCGATCGAGGAACGCAGCGCGCTGCGCGTCGGTCGCGGTGTCGATGGCATACAGGCCGAGCCACCCGCGGGGCGTGCGCACACCCGTGTTGAGTCGCAGCGCGCGGGTGAGCGTGCGGCGACCGTTGTCGTTCACGAACTTCACGTACGCGCGTGGCGAGCCGTAGGTGCTGATGCCGACGATGCGCTTCACGTTGGAGAGCCCGGGGCGCACCTTGCCCTGCGCGTCGAACACGAACGCGACTCCGGGCAGCATGGTGCGTTCCAGCCAGCCCTTGAGGATGGCGGGCATCGAGCTCCACCACGTGGGGTACACGAACACGAGCGCGTCGGTGGCTCGTACGAGCGCAGCGTGCTCCACGACCAGTGGGTCGACGTGCGCGCCGACGAGGGGGTTGTCACCGTGGTAGGCGTGGTGCTCGTCGGCGGTCATCGCGGCGCGCACGCCGAGTGCGTAGAGGTCGAGGAGGTGCACCACGTGACCCGCGGCGGTGGCCGCCGTGCACGCGCGCTCGGCGATGGCGTGGCAGAAGCTGTCGGCATTGGGATGCGCGAGCACGACGACGACGTCCATCGCTCTCGACCATAGCGGTGGCCGGGCGGTGGCGAGGGGGTCGCCAGTAGAGTCGCCGTTCGATGCTCGACGCCGCACTCACCCAGCACCCGCGGTCTCGGCGCGATCAGGCCCGCGACACGCCGGTGCCCGCCTACCTCATCGGCTTCGTGATGATCGGGCTCGCACTCAGCGTGGGTGGCCCTGCCCTGTCGCACTTGCGCGATCGGGTCGGCACCACCGACGGCGGCATCGCCTGGGTGTTCGTCGGGCAGTCCGGTGGGTACATCGTCGGCTCCGTGCTGGCAGGGCGTGGGCTCGACCACGGTCACGGTCATCGCCGATGGGTGGCTGCGATGTGCGTCGCCACCGCGTCGCTCGTGCTCATCGCGGCGGCACCAAACCTGCTGCTGCTGGTGGCCGCGTTCGCGGTGCTTGGCGCGGCGTGCGGGTTGTGCGACGTGAGCGGCAACACCTTGGTGATGTGGAGCCGCCCGCTCGGTCCTGGCGCGCTCCTCAACGCGCTGCACCTGTGCTTCGCGCTGGGTGCCATGGTGACGCCGATCACCGTCAACCGATCGCTGCACTACACCGACTCGGTGTGGGGAGTCGCCGTCCCGCTGCTCGCGCTCACCGCAGTGTGCGCGTCGTTGATGCTCACGCACTCGTCGCCGTCGCGCACACGCCTGACCACGGTGGAACGCAGCGAGGCCACCGGCGCACGCGGGCTGCACGTGGCGGTCGTCTGTGCGTTCTTCTTCGCGTACGTCGCGATGGAGATGGGCTTCTTCAACTGGATCCACACGTACGTGGAGCGCATCGAGTACGGCGACGCGGCCACGGCCACCGGCGTCACCTCGATGTTCGGCTTCGGTTTCGCCGCCGGGCGCCTGGTTGCCATCTGGGCGGCGCGGAGGACGTCGCCGGGAGTGATGGTGGCAGCCAGCACGGCGATGTCGGTGCTCGCGGCTGGGCTGTTCGTGATCTTCGACGGTCCGGGTCCGATGCTGTGGGTGGTGACGGCGTTCTTCGCGGTCGCGGTCGCGCCCCAGTACGCGTCGATGATGGCGTTCGCCGAGTCGCACCTCGCGCTCAGCGGACGCAACACGTCGGCGATCGTCGCCGCATCTGGGCTCGGTGGGCTGTTGATGCCGTGGACGGTCGGTCAGTTGTTCGACTCGATCGGACCGCAGGCGCTGCCGCTCATCGTGTTCGCGCTGTCGCTGATCACCGCGGCCGTGGGCGCGTATGCCGGACGGCTACTGGTGCACGCTCATCGCCCGCCGGTCACGTCGATGAACGCGCCGGTCACGTAGCTGGCCTCGGCGGAAGCCAGCCACACCACTGCGCCGGCCACCTCCGCGGCACTGCCCGAACGCTCCATCGGGATGCCGGGGGCCATCCGCTCCACTCTCCCCGGCGGCGCATGGAGATGGAAGTCGCTCTCGATCAGGCCGGGTCGCACGCCGTTGACGCGCACGCCGACGTTGGCCAACTCCTTCGCGAGACCGGTGGTCATCGTGTCGAGTGCACCCTTCGATGCGGCGTAGTAGACCCACTCGTTCGGCCCGCCGAGCACTGCGGCCTTCGACGAGATGTTGATGATGCTGCCGCCGAGGCCGCCTTCGTCGGTGCGCATGCGCGCAGCCGCTTCGCGTGCGCACAGGAACGGCCCGGTGATGTTGACCGCCCACAGTCGAGCGAGCATCTCGGCCGTCACCGTCGCGAGTGGGCCGTAGCCGCCGGCGATGCCTGCGTTGTTCACCAGTACGTCGAGCCGACCGAACTGGCGGTCGACGTCGGCGAACATCTCGACCACCTCGGCCTCGTCGGCGACGTCGGCGCGCACGGTGTACGCGCGCACTCCCGTCTCGCGGAGCTCGGCGGCGAGGGTGTCGGCCGGGCCACGCGAGTTCGTGTAGTTGATGACGACGTTGTAGCGCTGTGCCGCGGCGGCGCGGGCGACCGCGGCCCCGATGCCGCGGCCGGCGCCGGTGACGAGCATGACGGGGCGTGGTTCGTTCACGAGCGCGACGACCTGTCGAGCCGGCGTTCGAGCTGCGCGCGGATGGCGGGCCACTCGCCGGGGAGGATGGAGTACGCGGCCGTGTCGCGCGCCGTGCCGGGAGTGGCGAGGTGGCCGTGGCTCTGGCGGTGCTGGCGCAGGATGCCCTCGAAGTGTGCGCCGAGCCGTTCGATCGCGGCGCGGCTCTGCAGGTTGAGGGCGTCGGTGCAGATGGCCACGCGGAACACGTTCCACTGCTCGAACGCCTGGCCGAGCAGCAGCAACTTCGCCTCGGTGTTGATGGGTGTGCGCTGCGCGTCGACGGCCAGCCACGTGCCGCCGATCTCCACCTCGGCCGGGGTATCGCGGCCCGGATACCAGGTGACGTTGAGGTACCGCGTGCAGCCCACCGGTGAGTCGTCGGCGAGGCGGCGCTGCACGAACGGCACCACGGTGTCGCGGGCTGCGTCGCCGAGCAGCCAGTCGATGTAGCCCTGCATCTCCTCCGGGCTCGCGGGCACGGGGGTGAACCCGTACGTGCTGCGGTCGCGCAGCGACGCTGCGAGCAGCGCGGGTGCGTGCTCGCGCGTGAGGGGTTCCAGTTGCACGTGCGTGCCGGTGAGGGTGAACGGTTCGAGACGCATCGGGCGACAGCTTCGCACTACGGTCGCCGGTCATGCAGGTCGTTTCGTGCAACAGCTTCGGGCCAGTCGCAGATCTCGTCGTGGAGGACCGTCCGTCGCAACCGGTCGGTGGCGGGCAGGTGCGCATCGGTGTCACGGCTGCCGGCGTCAACTTCGTCGACGGCCTGTTCGTGCAGGGGCTCTACCAGATCAAGCCGCCGTTGCCGTTCGTGCCGGGCGGTGAGGTCGCCGGGGTGATCACCGAACTGGGTGAAGGAGTCACCACGCACGCCGTCGGCCAGCGGGTGTTCGCGAGCACGGGCCTCGGCGGCTTCGCGAGCGAAGTGGTGTGGCCGGCGTCGCGTGTGATGCACACCCCCGACGCGCTCACCGACGGTCAGGCTGCCACGTTCGTGCAGAGCTACGGCACTGCGTGGTTCGCGCTGCACCACCGGGCCCGTGCGACCGCAGGCGAGTCGCTGCTCGTGCTCGGCGCGGGTGGCGGCGTGGGCCTGGCAGCCGTCGACGTCGGCCGCGCGATGGGGCTCCACGTCATCGCGGCCGCGTCGAGCGAGGCCAAGCGCGCGCTCGCCACGTCGTACGGCGCCGAGGCGGTCATCGACACGTCCTCGGAGGATGTGAAGACACGAGCGAAGGAGCTCAGCGGTGGGGGAGTGCACCTGGTGTACGACCCGGTCGGCGGTGCATTGGCCGAGGCCGGTCTGCGCAGTCTGCGCGACGACGGGCAGCTGCTGGTGATCGGCTTCGCCGGCGGCGAGATCCCGAAGCTGCCGGCGAACCAGATCCTGCTGCGCAACCGGCGCGTCACGGGTGTCGACTGGGGCGGGTGGGTCGGCGGTCACCAGCAGGAGAACCAGCAGTTGCTCGCCGACGTGCTGGCCGCGATCGAGCGCGGCGAGCTGCACCCGGTGGAACCCACGGTCTACGCGCTCACCAACGTCGCGAGTGCACTGCAGGACCAGCTCGATCGCAAGGTCACCGGCAAGAGCGTGCTGGTGCCCTGAGGGTCGTCGCTACTCGCCGGTCTCGCCGTCGATCGATTCGCGGATGAGGTCGGCGTGGCCGTTGTGCCGCGCGTACTCCTCGATCATGTGCACGAGGATCCAGCGCAGGCTGGGCGCCTGACCATCGGGCCACGCGCGCTTCGCCATCTGGTCGAGCCCGCCACCGGCGAGAGCCTCGGCGACGAGGTCGCGCGACTGCGCGACGGTGGCCGCCCAGAAGGTGCGCAACTCATCGGGCGTGTCGTCGGCAGAGGATTGGAACTCCCAGTCGGGGTTGAGCTTCCAGTCGATCGAGTCCCACGGTGCCTGCTGGCCGCGGTCGTGCAGCACGCGCCAGAACCAGTCCGACTCCACGTAGGCCATGTGCTTCAGCAGACCGCCGAGCGTCATAGTCGACGCAGCGACCGTGTGGGTCAGTCCGGCCCTGTCGAGTCCGGCGCACTTCCACTCGAGCGTGGCGCGCTGGTAGTCGAGGAAGCCGAGCAGTGTGGCCGCTTCGTCGCCGGCGGGAGGGGGTTCCGGCCGACCGTGTTCGTCGATGATGGTCATCAGGTGGTCCCTTCAGGGGAGTGAGTAGCCGGTCACCGAGACCGTGAGCGTGCCGCCTCCCGGGTCGTCGGCGAAGACGAAGACGAGGTGCTGGGTGGCGTGACCGGCGAGGAAGTCGATCGTCTGGTCGGCGGTCGTCTCCTCACCGTCGATCTCGAGTGTCGCGCTGACCTGCACGTTGGCCGCGGTCTCGTCGCCGCGGTTGGTGACTGCGACGTCGACGTGGAACGCGCCCGCTTCGACGCGGTACGGCATGCGGATCTCCGCGACCGGGGCGGGTGATGTCGACGTGCCGAACATCTGCACCACGATCAGTCCGACCACCACCAGCAGCACGACGCAGGAGGCGGCGAACGTCGTCCACTCGGCGGTGCTCCGCCCTCGGTCCCTGCTCATATCGCGAGCCGTCCGGCGGCTCCACCGATGGTGGCGGGGAAGCCGAGCACGATGACCCGGCCCAGCCCGTCGCTCCACGGTGTGAGCCCGCGCTGGAAGAACCAGAGGAGCACGGCGGCGATGACGAGCGAGAGCAGGTAGGCCGCGACGGTCTCGCTGAGCGGTCGTTGGAAGATGCCTTGGTGTGCGTGCCGTTGTTGCTGCTTGGAGAAGTCGGCGACGAACACGATGGCGTACGACACCGCGAGCGAGGCGGCGACGACGACGAGCAACCACTCCGGGCTCATCGCCGCGGCGAGCATCGGCACCTCGTCGGTGGCAGCGATGCTCAAGCAGATGAACGTGGCCCCGACGGCCGTGGCGCCGAGATCGGCCACCGTCGCCGGAAGGCCGAGTCGGTCGTCGGGCTTGCCGGAGGACTCGTCCTCGCCGGTCGACTCCTCGTCGTCGGGCTGGATGCGTCCACCGCGGAGCAGGTGCGTGGCGAGCGCGATGCCCAGGCAGAACGGCATCGCCTCGTAGAGCACCTTGCCCAATGCCTCGACGGGCGGTGACTCGAGCGTGATCTCGCGCAGCATCACCAGCACCAACGCAGTCACCACGAGGCCGATGGCTACCGCCTCCGCCGTGTCGGCCGCCGCGTCGCGGAGGCGCACGTCGGACCGCGACCGGAAGCCCGCGGTGAGGTTGAGGAGGAACACCGGCACGGTCGACATCGCAAGCACGACCAGCATCTGCCCGGGCTCGGTGTGCGAGCCGATCCACCACACCTCCATCGTGTAGAGCAGCGGCACGCCGAACAGCAGCCCGCCCGACACGGCGCGCACCACCTCCACCAGTTCCGTGCGCCACGGTCCAGCACTCACCGGCAGCGAGGCGTCGAGCGATCGCGTCACGGCGCCACAGTACCCAGCACCATCGAGTCTCAACCCCGGGTCGGCTCCACCAACCTCCGTCCGCGTCATCGATCGGCCGAGGATTCCTCGCTCGGACCATGACACAAAGTCAGGTTGCGTGCGCCGGGTGGCGGAGCCGACCACCCTGACCCTGCTGCACTCCGAGGGTTTGTGCGGGCGAACCCTGGACGTGAGCCTCGGAAGGCACCTCGCTGGAGGAAAGCCTCGGAGCTGGAGGAAAGCCTCGGACTGGTAGGTCGGAGTAGAGCTGGGGAACGAGAAGAGGGCACCCTTGCGGGTGCCCTCTGTCGTGCAGTGCTGAGTGTGCGCCCCCTGGGTTTCGAACCCAGAACCTGCGGATTAAGAGTCCGTTTCCGGTACTCTCGACCCGCTGGTAGACGCCGACATCATCGCAGGTCATCGGTGACTAACTGTCCATACGGTACTATGGAAGTCTACGGTTGTCTAGCGCCCGTTGGTCACCTCGTTGGTCACCTGAGGGCAAGGGAGGAACCTGCGGACATGGCAAAGAAGGTCGAACGACGGGCCGCCAACGGCGAAGGCTCGGTGCGGTACAACGCCGAGCGCGAGCGCTTCGAGGGTCGGGTGACGCTGCGCACCTCCGCCAACGGCACGCCGCTGCGCCGCATGGTGACCGGCAAGAGCGAGCGAGAGGTGCGCAAGCGGATGCGCGACCTGATGGCCGCGAACGACCAGGGGCTGACGCCGGCCGCGCGGTCGCTGACGGTCGGGCGGTTCCTCGATCGGTGGATCAGCGACGTGTTGCCCGGCACCGTGGCGCCGCCGACGTTCGCGCAGTACGAGGGCATCGTGAAGCGGTACCTCAAACCGCAGCTCGGTCGCCACACCCTCGCGTC
>JAUXQB010000153.1 GCA_030685215.1 Actinomycetota bacterium | reverse complement strand
GCCTCCTTCCACCAGAGCTCGCCGTCGGCCTCGATGGTGTCGTCGGCGGAGGCGATGCCGGCCGCGAGCAGCTCGCGGATCTGCGCGTCGTGGTGCTCGATCTCGTAGCCGGTGATGTGCGCCCAGAAGCGGTTGAGCAGGTGCGGGTCGTGGCAGTCGATGGCCACCTGGAGCGTGAGGGTCATGCCCCCAGCGTACGAATCAACCCGGACACCCTCTGTCCGCTTCACCGCGGAAGTCGCTGCGCGACTTGTGGCCGGTCGACGGTGCGGTCTCTCCGAGTGCCAGCCGACCATGCGAGTGCCAGCCGACCATCCGAGTGTCAGCCGACCATGCGAGTGGCAGACGCACCCCCGTCGGGACGCTGCCACTCGGATGAACCGCAACGGACGCCGCACACCCGCCAGGGCGGCCACGACCCACGCACACGGCGCCCGAACGCGGCCCGGGGCCGCGCGTCACGCTCGGTCTTCCAGCAGGTCCCACCTGTTGCCGTAGAGGTCGCGCCAGACGCACACCATCCCGTACGGCTCGGATCGGGGTGCGTCGAGGAACTCGACCTTCGCGGCTCGCATGCGTGCGTACTGCCCGTGGAAGTCGGACGAGTACAGGAAGAACCCGACCCGACCACCGGTCTGGTTGCCGATGACCGCGAGCTGCTCGGGCGTGTCGGCTCTGGCGAGCAGTAGACCGCTGCTGCGACCCGGAGGTGCGACCACCACCCACCGCCGGCCCTCGCCCTGGGCCTCGTCTGCCTCGTCGCTCACCAGTTCGAAGCCGACCGCGTCGACGAAGAACTGGATGGCCTCGTCGTAGTCGCGCACGACCAACGTCGTCAGACCGAGCCTCATTCGCCGTCTCCTTCCGTTCGGACGACCACGCCGTGCACCGCCATCAGCGAGTACGCGAAGGGCACCACCTGGGTGGCGTCGATGATGGGCCGCTGCAACCCGCCGACGCCGCGAACGCCTTCGACCACCGAGCCGAGCAGCGACGCGTCGCCGATACGGGCCTGGGAGAAGTCGGCGGCGGTGAGATCGCAGTGCTCGAAGTGTGCTCGCGTGAGCTCGGTGGCCGTGAACTCGGCTTCGGTGAGCACGCACTGATCGAACCACACTCGTTCGCCCTGCGCCATGCGGAAGCTGGCGCCGTCGAGCCGGCACTCGACGAAGCGGAGGTCGTTGATGCGTGAGGCGTTGAACTGCACGCCCGACAGCCGGCAGTTGCGGAACTCGACCCTGGTGAGCGCGCCGTCGTCGAGACGTGCGCCGGAGAGGTCGCAGCCGTCGAACACGCTGTCGATGATGCGCGCCTGCTGCAGATCGGCGCCGACCAGCGTGGCCGACGTGAACCGCACGCCCTGCGCGGTGAGCTGTGCGAGGTCGCAGTGCGACAGGTCGTCGGCGATGGCCACGCCCTGCCAGTCGAGGTCGGCCAACAACTCGTCGCGCGACATCTCCTGCACGCCGTTGATGCGCGGCGCCCTCGGCTCGTGCGAGGTGGCCGCGCGGCTCACAGTTGTGGCACGACCGCGTACGAGATGGCGGCGAACTGCAGACCGGCCGCCACCACCGTGAACGCGTGGAACACCTCGTGGAAGCCGAACACTCGCGGCCACGGATTCGGCCAGTTGGTGAGCAACGAGATGGCGCCCACCGTGTAGCACAGGCCACCGGCGATGAGCAGCGAGAAGCCGACGGCACCCATGCCGGTGGCGAGTTGCGGGAACACCAGCAGTGCGGCCCAGCTGACCACCATGTAGCTGCCGCCGCGCAGCACGCGCGGCACGTTTGGAACCCAGTGCATCACGATGCCGGCCACGGCACCGAGCCACGCGCTGGCGAGCACCGCCACGCGCACCCATCCGTCGAGGCAGACCCAGGCGATGGGCGTGTAGCCGCCGGCGATGGCCAGGAAGATGGCCGAGTGGTCGAGCTTCTGCATCACCAACTTTGCCTGTGGTTGCCAGTGGCCACGGTGGTACAGCGCCGAGACACCGAACATGGTGCCGGTGCCGAGCACGTAGACCAGCAGCAGGAACGTGCCCGCGGAGGTGACGTTGGCCACGGCGACCATGGTGAGCCCGAGCGCAGCCCACACAGGGAACGACACCAGGTGCATCCACCCGCGTAGCAACGGCTTGGGAGGCGCCGCGACGACGGTCGCGGTGGCAACGGTCGGCAAGTCCACGAACGTCAGGGTACTCAGCCCTCGGGCGACATGGAGATCGCCTCGATCTTCGCGCGCAGGTACTCGCCGGCGTTGACCGGCTCGCCGCCGCCGAAGGGCACGATGGTGGTCTCCGGGTCGGGTTCGCAGAAGTAGACGAGCGACAACAGCGACTGCTGGGCAGCCGCACCCACCGGCGGCAACATGCGGTGGATGGCCGACCGCCAGCGACCGCCGGACCAGTGCGCCAGCATGTCGCCGCCGTTCACCGTGAACGCCTCGTCGGCGCCACCCTGAACGACCGGCGCGTGCACCCACCGGCCATCGGGCAGCTGCACCTCCAGCGCCGACGAGCCCGGCTCGCGGTGCAGCACGGTGAGCGTGCCGAAGTCGGTGTGCGGGCCGATGCGGTACTGGTCGGGACGCGGTTCACCGACGTGCGCGAGCGGCGGGTACCAGTTGACGTTCAACGTGTTGTCGTTGCGTGTGGCGCACCGGGCGAAGAAGTCGAGGTCGTCGAGGCCCGCGGCGGCAGCGCACACTCGCAGCAGCTCCATGTGCAGCCGATCGACCTCCGCGATGTAGCGCGTCACGGTGTCGCGGAACTCGCTCGGCTCTGCGGGCCACACGTTGTCGCCGCGAAGCGCCACCCGACCGGGCAGCACGTGCGCACCCAGGCGGTAGCTCTCCTTCATGTCGGGCGGGGTCTCGTGCCCGAACGAGTAGCCGTTGGCCTCCATGCCCATCGGCGCCCAGCCGGCCATGCCCAGCGTCGGCATGCGGACCTGGGCCTTCGCGGACGGAGGACTGTGGAAGAACTCGAGGAACAGCCGGCGAGTCTCGACGATGAGGTCGGTGTGGATGCCGTGGCCCACCACGAGGAAGAACCCGACGTCGGCGAGCGCCCGATCGACCGCGTTCGCCACAGCGGAGGGGTCGGACCGGTCGCGCCAGTGCGTCAGATCGACCAGTGGTACTTCCAGCACCGCTCAGGCCTTCTGTCCGTGGCGGCCTTCACCAGCGGCGAAGCGCGCCGCGCCGGCCAGCGTCTCACCACTGGCGATGGTGCCGAGACCGTGGCGGACCTCGTTGGAGAGCGCGTCGGGCAGCGGAAGGTCCCACTGTTCGTAGCTGCTCGCACGATCGCTGCGCATGCACCCTTGCGGCAGCGCGGCGATCTCGTGCGCGAGCGCGGTGGCCGCGGCGAGCGCGGTGCCGGGTGCGACCGATCGGTTGACGAGCCCCATGCGCACCGCTTCCTCGCCGCTGACGCCGCGCCCGGTGAGCGTGAGGTCGAGTGCTTGACTGTGGCCGATGAGGCGGGGAAGCCGCACGGTGCCACCGTCGATGAGCGGCACACCCCACCGCCGGCAGTAGACGCCGAACGTGGCATCGCTGGCGGCAACACGCAGGTCGCACCAGATGGCCAGCTCCAACCCGCCGGCGACGGCGAAGCCCTCCACCGCGGCGATGACCGGCTTCGACAGCTGCATACGGGTGGGCCCCATCGGGCCGTCGGCCGTGATGTCGCGGTCGACGCGGTTGCCGCGCCCGTCGGTGATGGCCTTCAGGTCGGCGCCGGCGCAGAACGTGCCGTGCGCCCCGGTGAGCACCGCCACCGACAACGAGTCGTCGGCGTCGAACGCACGGAACGCGTCGGCGAGCAGCGCTGCGGTGGGCCCGTCGACCGCGTTGCGCACCTCCGGCCGGTCGATCGTGACCACGCACACCGGGCCGTCGTGGGCGACGTGCACGCTCACGGCGCGTCGACCGCGTGCTTCGTGAGGTCGGCCATGCTGCAGTACTCGAGCGCCGACACGTGGGTGGACGCGAGTCGCACCTGCGGCGCACTGCCGGCATCGAACGCCTCCTGCCAGCGGCTGGCGCACAGGCACCACTGGTCGCCGGCCTTCAACCCGGCGAAGCCGTACTGCGGCATCGGCGTGCTGAGGTCGTTGCCGACACCCTTCGAGTAGTCGAGGAACTCGTCGGTGCACACCACGCACACCACGTGCAGGCCCGGGTCGTCGCCGTGGTTCTCGCAACAGCCGGTGCGGTAGAAGCCGGTGAGTGGGTCGAACGAGCACGACTGCAGTTCTTCACCGAACACGTTCATCTGCGTCATGTGCCGACCATACCGGGCGGCGGAGGCTCGCTGTCCATGGTGCTGGCGGCTCGCTCTCCGCACTGCTGTGCCACACTGGCGAGCACGTAGTTCGCGACAGCGTGGTCGGGAAGGGACGAGCAGTGAGCATTCAGGGGACGGCCGGCGAGGCTGACGCCGATTGGGTTGCCGCGACGCGAGTCGCATTGGTCGCAGCAGTGGGCGAGGAGGCGGCCGCCACCGTGCTCGACCGTCTGTTACCGGTGATCCCCGCCGGGTACGACGAGCTGAACTGGCCGAACAGCGCCTCGGTCGACCTGCCCGTCGTCGACCGTGTGGCGGGTGCGGTCGACGATCTGCCGGTGCCCGGCGCGGTGCAGACCGCGATGCTCCACTTCGTGGAGGCGGCTGCGAACCAGTGGCGCTTCCGCGTGTACCACGGCGGTGCGGCGGTGCCCATCGCCGACCTGCTGCCGCTGCTCGACAACCTCGGGTTCCGTGCCATCGACGAGCGCGCGTTCCACTTCGAGCTCGGCGATCGCAGCGTGTGGTTGCACGACGTGGGCGTGCAGGTGCCGGAGGGTGTCGAGCTCACCGAGCAGGCGCGTGCCGAAGTGCAGCGTGCGTTCGTCGACGAGTTCTGCAACACCGTCGAGGTCGACGGCCTCAACCGGTTGGTGCTGCTCGCCGGTCTCACCGCGCGCCAGGTGGAAGTGCTGCGCGCCTACTCGCGGTACCTGCGCCAGATCGGGTTCCCGTTCAGCCAGCAGTACATCGAGGCCACGTTGTGCCGCCACGCGACGGTGGCTGCTCGGCTGGTGCAGCTGTTCACCGAACGGTTCACGCCCGATCTGCCCGATGCCGCCGAATCGACGGTCGCCACCCGAGCCGGCATTCTGGCGGCGCTCGACGCGGTGCCGAGCCTCGACGACGACCGCACGCTGCGCGCACTGCTCGCGCTCGTCGAGGCCACGGTGCGCACCAACGCGTTCCGTCCCGGCGACAACGCCGGCCACCGCGATGTCATCGCCTTCAAGTTCGACACCAGCAAGGTGCCCGACCTGCCACTGCCGCGCCCGATGTTCGAGATCTGGGTGTGCTCGCCACGCGTGGAAGGCGTGCACCTGCGCAACGGCCGCATCGCCCGCGGTGGCATCCGTTGGAGCGATCGCCGCGAGGACTTCCGCACCGAGGTGCTCGGGTTGGTGAAGGCGCAGATCGTGAAGAACGCGGTCATCGTGCCCACGGGCGCGAAGGGCGGCTTCGTGCTCAAGCGGCCGCCGAGCAGTGCGGAGGAACTGCGGGCGGAGGGTGTCGCCTGCTACCGCCAGTTCATCTCCGGCCTGCTCGACCTCACCGACAACATCGTCGGCGACGAGCTCGTGGCACCGCCGGCCACGGTGCGGTACGACGGCGACGACCCGTATCTGGTGGTCGCGGCCGACAAGGGCACGGCCAGCTTCAGCGACATCGCCAACGACATCGCCGAGGAGTACGGCTTCTGGCTCGGCGACGCGTTCGCGTCGGGTGGCAGCGTCGGCTACGACCACAAGGAGATGGGCATCACCGCGCGCGGCGCGTGGGAGAGCGTGCGTCGTCACGCGGCGGCCATCGGCAAGGACGTCGACCGCGACGAGCTCACCATGGTGGGCATCGGCGACATGAGCGGCGACGTCTTCGGCAACGGCCTGCTGCGCTCGCCGCACGTGAAGCTGATCGCGGCGTTCGATCACCGGCACATCTTCATCGACCCCGACCCCGACCCTGCGGTGTCGTTCGCGGAACGGCAGCGGTTGTTGCAGCTGCCGCGCAGCAGTTGGGCCGACTACGACCCCTCGCTCATCTCCGTCGGAGGCGGCGTGTACCCGCGCACGCTGAAGACCATTCAGCTCAGTGCGGTCGCCTGCCAGCGACTCGGGACGGACTCGCGCTCGTTCGCGCCGCACGACCTGCTGTCGATCATCCTGCGGGCGCCGGTCGACGTGCTGTGGAACGGCGGCATCGGCACGTACGTGAAGGCCACCTCGGAGACGCACAGCGAGGTGGGCGACCGCGCCAACGACGGGCTGCGCATCAACGGCAGCGAGCTGCGCTGCAAGATGGTCGGCGAAGGCGGCAACCTCGGGTTCACGCAACGAGGGCGGGTGGAGTACGCGCTCGCCGGCGGTCTCATCTACACCGACGCCATCGACAACTCGGCCGGCGTCGACTGCAGCGACCACGAGGTGAACATCAAGATCGCGCTCGGCGCCGCAGTGGCGAAGGGCATCATCACCCTCGACGAACGCAACACCGTGCTCGCCGAGATGACCGACGAGGTGGGCGAGCTGGTGCTCGACGACAACCGCGCGCAGACCCTGGCACTGGCCATCGCGCGTCGTCAGGCCCTGCCGATGATCAACGTGCACAGTCGCTACCTCAACCAACTGGAGACCGAGGGCTGGCTGAACCGGGCGCTCGAGTTCCTCCCCACCGACCGTCAGATCGCAGAGCGCCAGGCCGCCGGCATCGGTCTCACCACGCCCGAGTTCGCCGTGCTGCTGGCGTACACGAAGACGGCCAACGTCGCCGAGACCGTGCGCAGCGATCTGCCCGACAACCCGTACCTGGAACCGGATCTCGTCCGCTACTTCCCGACTCGCCTGCGCAGCGAGTTCCACGAGCAGTTGCTGCACCACCGGTTGCGCCGCGAGATCGTCGCCACGCAGGTCTGCAATCAGATGGTCAACCTGTCGGGCATCTCGTTCGATCATCGGCTCTCGGAGGAGACCGGGTTGGGCGTGGTCGAGATCACGCGAGCGTGGGTCGCCGTGCGCGACATCTTCGGGCTCCCGGCGCTGTGGGAGCAGGTCGACGCGCTCAGCGGCGCGGTGAAGCTCGACATGCAGCTCGAGCTGTTCCTGGAGCTGCGCACCATGGCGGAGCGGGCGGTGCTGTGGTTGCTGCGGCATCGCAAGGCGCCCATCGACATCGCAGCCGCGGTCGCAGAGTTCCAGCCCGGCATCGCCTCGCTCGGTCTCGGCCTCGAAGCGCAGCTGTGCGGCAGGATGCGCCAGCAGGCGTTCGCGCTCGAGGCCGGTCGCCTGGCGGCCAACGTGCCCGAGATCCTGGCACAGCGCAGCGTGCTGTGGCCGCTGCTGCACACCGGGTTCGACGTGGTCGACCTCGCGGCGCGCACGGGCACCTCCACTGCCGCAGTCGCCGGCGCCTACTGGAAGGTGTTCGACGAGCTCGATCTGATGTGGCTGTGGGAAGCCATCGGGCGCCTGCCGCGCAGCAATCGCTGGCAGACCCAGGCTCGGTCGGCGCTGCGCGACGACCTGCTCGCCGCGATGGCCGACCTGGCCGAGGACGCCATCCTCGCCGGCTCGGTGGCCGACTGGATGGCCACCAACGAGCGCATGCTCGGTCGCGCCACGGCGTTGTTCACCGAGATCCGCCGCGTCGATGCCCACGACCTCACCACGCTGTCGGTCGCGCTGCGCCAGCTGCGCAACCTCGCGCTGCTCAGCTGATCGGTCGCGGCACGCTCGGGGTCGGGCGCGGATATCGTCGCCCGCATGTTCGGTCGTGCCCGCCGTCGTCAGGCCGAGCCGGCCGAGTTCCCCGCCGAGTGGCGCATCGTGCTGCGTCGACGGTGGCCGCTGTGGGGTCAGCTGTCCAGTGCGGAGCGCGAGCGGCTCGAGCAGCTCACGCTCACCCTGCTCGACCGGTTCAGCTTCGAGGCATCGAACGAGTTCGAGCTCACCGACGAGATGCGTGTGCTCGTGGCCGCGCAGGCGGCACTGCTGGTGCTCGAGCTCGGTGTCGACGCGTATCGCAAGGTGCGCACCGTCATCGTGCACCCCGCCACCATGGTGGTGAAGGGGGCGCGGCGCACCGGCAGCGGTGGCCTGATGACCGACGCGCCCACGCGCATCGACGGCCAGGCGCACTATCGCGGCCCCATCCTGCTCGCGTGGGACTCGGTCGTCTACGACGCCCGGCACCCGCTGCGTGGGCTCAACGTGGTGTTCCACGAGTTCGCGCACCAGCTCGACATGCTCGACGGGGTGGTCGACGGCACGCCGCCGATGGACGACGACGCGCGAGAGCGCTGGACCGAGGTGTGCACCGCCGAGTACGAGACCGTCCGCCGCGGCCGCCCGAGCCTGCTGCGCGAGTACGCGGGCACCGATCCCGGCGAGTTCTTCGCGGTGGCCACAGAGATGTTCTTCACCCGCCCCACTGCCATGGCCGAACAGCACCCCGACCTCTACGCCGTGCTCAGCGGCTTCTACCGACAGGATCGCGCGTTGCCGACGACGAGCTAGAACGACGACAGGTCGTAGAGGTACATGCCGTTGGGATTGGCCGGACCGGGCAGGAGTGGAGCCAACGAGGTGACGATCGCGATCTCGGCGGTCGACGCGAACGCGACCTCGGAGTTCTCCCACCGGTCGAGTGAGCCGTCGTATGTAGCGGCCAGGTCGAAGGTGGCTCCCGTTGACGTGTTGATCGCGTAGAGCGTTCTCGAATCTCCGGGCATGTGCGGGAGGTGCCCCTCCAAGATCGTCAACGACAGATCGGTGCTCGCGCCCAGCAAGCGTGCCCCGCCAGGCCACGTCGCCCCGAAAGGCACCGAGGCACCGGTCGCCGGATCGAGCACGGCGGTACGGGCCGAGGGGAAGCCCGGCACGACCACCGTCGAGCCCGGCGGCGCGACGGAGTTGGCGAACCCGACCTGCCCGGTGAACGCGGTCGAGGTGAGCGTCGTCGTGTCGAACTTCGTCACGAGGTTGCCCCCGTTGAAGAACGTGTTCAGCCACACGGTCGATCCATCGTTACTGATCTCGAAGGTGGCGGACTGCCCGGAGGTGAGCAGCCGCACCGTGCCGGTGGTGAGGTCGCGGTAGTAGGTGTCGTCGTACTGGTTGGTGTCGCTGGGCGTGAGCTGGTCGCGTGTGACGAAGACGAACTTCGTGCCGTCCCCCGACATCGAATACTGCACGGCCCCATAGCCGCCGTTGACCTGCGCGCCATTGACGTCGACGTTGACGCGAGTGAAGGCGTGTGTCGTGCGGTTGTAGGTGTAGATGTCGTCGAACTGCGTCAGGTCGGGTACGACCAGCGACGTGCTTCGATCAGCGAACGCGATGATGTTGCCGTCGTTGCTGATCGCGATCTTGCGGTACGAGTTCATGCCGTTGGGGATCGGCACCACTTCCACCGTGTTGGCCTGCCGGTCGAGCACCGCCAGCTTCAGGCCGACGTATGTGTGGCCGGCCGCGAGATTGGTGGCGTCGGACATGAAGGCGACGAAGCGACCATCCGGAGTGACGACAGGGAGCCGGTTCCATCCGTTGACGGGCTGGCCGTCGATGGTGGGGATGACGATCGGAGTCGGTCGCTGGCCAGTGGGCGGCGCGACGCCCTCGGTGAAGTATCCGGCGACGTCGGCGATGAGTTGCGTGGGCGACGCGTTGCGCAGCACGAAGGCTCCGTCGGCGACGCGGGTGACGGACGCGGCCGCGGTGGAGCCGCCACCGGTGACGACCGAGAGGTTGGTGTGGTTGCCGGGCATGGTGGCACTGGTGGCCGATGCCTGCACGGGGCCGGGGCTGGTGGCACGGGTGCTGGTGAGGTTGGTGAACACCGCCCGCACGCCCGTAGCGGGTATGCCGCCGCGATTGCCCACCGTGACCGACGTGACCGTGTTCGCCGCGATCGGGGGGACCGAGGTCTGCCGTGTGTCGATCATGCGGTACGGCACGGTGGACACGAACCGCCCGCGGGGATCGTGCTCGTTCGCTTCGTGGAAGTAGCCGAGCACGTCGACGGTGATGTGTGCCTGCTGGCTGACGAAGATGCGGGCAGTGTTGCCCGTGGTCTGATCGACGCGCACGATGGCGGTGGAGGTGAGGGTCTGCCCTGCGGAGAAGTTGAGGTTGGACGTGGTGGGATTGCCTGTGCTGGTGGCCGGCACCACGCTCATGTACCCGCTGGCTGACGTGGATTGCACGGTGACTGCCACCATCACGCTGCGCAGGCCGGCTGCGTCGGGCACACCGTTGTTGGGGTCGGCGGTGCTCCAGATGCCGCCGACCCTCACGTCGGTGAACGTGGCGGCCGGGCGCGGCGCGCCGCTGCACGACGCACATGTCCGGCTGTCGAAAACGCGCATCGGGTCGAGGTCGGAGAAGTGGCTTCCCACCGACTGGTAGTGCGTCTCCGCGAAGTAGCCGACCACGTCGGCGATGAGGTGCCCGCCACCCGAGGTGTAGATGGCCAGCGTGTCGGAGAACGGCACGATGACGAGGTTGGCGCGGGTGACACCCGCGGCTTCGGCGTTGATGCTGGAGCTGGCCCCGATGGCCGCCCAGTCCCACGGGAAGACCTGCACCCACCCCGGCTGGCTGGCGCCGACCACCGCGACGTTGAGGACCACCGATGTCGGGTTCGCATTGATCCCCAACTGACCGGCGCCGAGGAGCACCACCGAGTCGGGTGGCCGAACCCCCGCTGTCGGGACACCCTTGAGCGTGGCCGGACGCGTGTCGAGCACGCGCGTGGGGGCATCGAGCGCGACGTACGTGGCGGGCGTCGGCGCGGGGACCGGGAACGGCACGCTGAGCTGGCCAGCGCCGAGCCGGTTGTTGGGTGCGGAGAGGCCGACGGCCTGCCCCTTGAGGTACCGAGCCAGCGCTCCCGGCGAACTGGCCCCGATGGGGAGGCGAACGGTGGCGGCCGTGCCGGCCACGGCCGGAGCCGCGGCGCTCGTACCCGCGAAACCCGAGGTGGCGCACGTGTCGTTCCCCTTCGGACCTGACAGCCACGTGCTGTGGCAGCCGACGGCAGCGATGTCGGGCTTGATGCGCCCGTCGTTGGTCGGTCCCTGCGAGCTGTAACCGCCATCGGACGATCCGACTGCGAGCGCGCCCGGGTTCCTCGAGTCGGCGAATGGCAGCGCTGCGCTGTAGCTGTCGACCGCCCGCTCCAGCCATCCGCCGTTCACCGCGATCTCGATGATGTCGCCGGTGGGGCTGGCCGACGTGCGTGCGGTGCGGTACACCCACAGGTTCACGAATCCGTCGCCGTTGGTGTCGAACACCGGACCCAGGTTGGGGTTGGTGTTGCACAGCCAGTTGAGCGCGTTGCCCTCGATGGGCGCGGCGCCGGCGGCCTGGTTGTTGGCGCTCGCCAGCTGCTTCGTGGAGAACCCGGAGGCCCCGGTGCTGGCGTTGAAGTCGCTGATGAACAGGTCGTAGTCGGTGCGACTTGCACCCCAGTCGCTCCATCGCACGCCGAACAGCGCGCCACAGTAGCTGCCCATCGATTCGTCGGTGCCCCAGAAGTTCATCCAGCGGTCGCCGTCGGCATCGGACCACGGTTGGCGCCAGTAGCCGCCGGAGTACGACGGGTACATGTCGTCGTTGGCCGCGTTGCCGACCGAGTTGACCCACAGCATCCCTCGGGACACGGCGTAGTCGACGACTGCGGCGGCTGGACCCGTGCCGTTCCCGGGCCCGTCGAACGCTGCGCTCCCTGAGTGGTTGACGATGGTGACGCCCTTGCTGGCGAACCAGTCGATGGCCGCGAGGTAGTCGGTCGTGGTGCCCACCTCGGCGAGGAACAGTTGAGCGCCCGGCGCGTGATCGGCGAGCACCTCGGCCACCGCATTGCCGTGGTCGTAGCCGGGGGTGCCGAACGGGCAGACCTGGCCGTAGCCGAAGCAGTAGCGCTGACCGGCGGGGATGGGGTCGAGCTCGCCGGCCGCGATCTGGGTGGTGAGCACGCTGGCATCGAAGATGTCGAGGATGCCGACCTTCGTCCCGGCACCCTCGTAGCCCGCCGGTGCCCATGCGCCGAGCACCTGCGGCAGGTCGGCGGTGACCGTCCCCTGTGCGGTGCGGCCGGCACGGAGGTCGACCGGTGGCCGAACCGAGTGCACCCCGGGGACCCCGGCGAGTCGGCGCGCCTGGGCCTCGCCGAGGCGGGCGAGCGTGAGGCCGGCGATGGATCGGATGACCGTGCCGCTGAGGTCCGTGACGGCTCGCTCGGCGGTGGCGGACTCGTCCGCGAGCACCTCGACCAGCACGTCGCGCGTTCCTTCGACGCGTGGGAACACCGGAGTCGTGACGGTGGTCGACGCGGGCGAGGGTGCGCCCGACGCGCTGTCGATCTGCTCGGCGGCGCGGGGTTGCGGCACGCGTTCCCCTGTGCCGGGTGGTGGCGGCGGCATCGGAAGGCCCGTCTCGGCAGGCAGCGCCGAGACGGCGAACCCCGACGGAACCAATGCGACGGTGCCTGCCACGATGAGGAAGGTGAGGAGGAGTCCCGCCGGCCGCCGCGTCATCGTGTCACCGTATCGCGCCTCCGGCGATGCGGGGCCAGCGGTAGCCTCGACCGCGCATGACTGGCCCTCGTTTTCGCATCGCTCCTTCGCCCACCGGCTACTTCCACGTGGGTGGTGCACGCACCGCGCTGTTCAACTGGGCGCTCGCACGGCGGCTGGGGGGCACGTTCGTGCTGCGCATCGAGGACACCGACGCCGAGCGCAACCAGGCCGAATGGACCCAGGGCATCATCGACGCGCTGGCCTGGATCGGAATCAGCAGCGGCGATCCGCACTTCGAGGGTCCGTACTTCCAGAGCGAGTACGCCGAGGCCCACGTCGCCGCTGCGCAGCAGTTGGTCGCCGGTGGCCATGCGTACTACTGCGACATGACCGCCGCCGACATCGAGGCCCGTAACAAGGTGGAGGGCAATCAGGGCTACCAGGGTTGGTCGCGCGACCGCGGCCTCGGCCCCGGACCCGGGCACGTCGTGCGTTTCCGCGTGCCCGCAGGCACCACGGTCGTGCACGACCTCGTACGCGGCGACGTCGAGTTCGACAACGCGCTCATCGAGGACTTCGTGTTGCTGCGGGGCAACGGCAGCCCGATGTTCCTGCTCGCCAACGTGGTCGACGACATGGCCATGCGCATCACGCACGTGCTGCGCGCTGAGGAGCACCTCTCCAACACGCCCAAGCAACAGATGATGTGGGAGGCGCTCGGACACCCGTCGCCGGTGTGGGCCCACCTGCCGCTGCTGGTGAACGAGCAGCGCAAGAAGATCTCCAAGCGCCGCGACAAGGTGGCCTTGGAGCAGTACCGCGACGAGGGCTACCTGCCCGAGGCGATGGTGAACTACCTGATGACGCTGGGGTGGACGCCGAAGGGTCCGGAGATCCAGCCGTGGGCGCAGATGGAGGTCGACTTCCTGCTGGAGGATGTCACGCACTCGCCGGCGTTCTTCGACCTGAAGAAGCTCGCCGCGTTCAACGGTGAGTACATCCGGATGCTCACGCCCGAGCAGTTCGCCGAGGCCTGCAGGCCATGGCTGCTCGCCGACGATGCGCCGTTCCCCGCTGACCGGTTCGACGAAGCGGTGTTCCTCGCGATGGCCCCGCACATCCAGCCGCGCTGCGTCACGCTCGCCGATGCCGCCGGCGTGGTCGACTTCCTGTTCCTCGCGGACCCTGTGGTCGACGAGGCCGCCTGGGCCAAGACGTTCGGTGCTGGAGAGGCGGTCGCGGTGCTGCGTGAGGCCGTCGTCGCGTACGACGCGCTGCCGGAGTGGACCGCCGATGCGCTGAAGGGCGCGCTCGAGACCATCGGCGAGGGGCACGGTCTGAAGCTGGGCAAGACCCAGGCGCCGGTACGCGTCGCCGTCACCGGCCGCACCGTCGGCCCGCCGCTGTTCGAGGCGCTGGAGGTGCTCGGCCGCGCCGAGAGCCTTCGGCGCATGCGCGCGGCAGAGGCGACACTCGGTTGACCTCGTCGACGGCCGACGAGCCTCCGCAGGCGTTCGGGGCCGCGGTCGACGAGCCGCCGGCCGATGTCACGGCCGACCTCGAAGCCGTCGACGAAGCCGTCGACTCGACGCCGGTGGCGGCCGGTGGCGGCCGGTCGCGCGTGTGGCGTCGGGTGCGGCGCATCACGGTCGCGGTGGTCACCGTGCTGGCGGTCTACTACCTGGCCACGCTGTGGGTCGTGTACCGCACCGGCAACACCGATCAGGCGCGCCCGGTCGATGCCATCGTGGTGCTCGGCGCCGCGCAGTACGACGGCCGGCCCTCGCCGCAGCTGGCTGCACGACTCGACCACGTCGTCGACCTGTGGAACGAGGGCCTCGCACCGCTGGTGGTCACCACCGGCGGCAACCTGCCCGGCGACCGATTCACCGAGGCCGAGGCGTCGGCGAACTACCTCGTCGATCGCGGCGTGCCGTCCGATGCCATCGTGCAGGTCGGCGGCGCCACGTCGTACGAGTCGCTCCGCGATGCCCGCGACGAACTCCGCTCGCGGGGGCTCGAGCGGGTGCTGCTGGTGAGCGATCCGTACCACTCACTGCGCATTCGGCTCGTCAGCCAGGAGCTCGGCCTCACCGCCTACGTGTCGCCCACGCCCACCAGCACCGTCACCGGACGAGCCGCGTTCTGGCGAGAGGTGAAGGAGGCGGCCGGCGTCGCCGTCGGTCGCATCGTCGGCTTCGATCGGCTGCTGCGCATCACTGGTTGAATTGGCGGTGGGAGTTTTCTGGGTGCGTCGCTACACTTCTGTCGCCCTTCGGGGAAACCCCCGGTGGGGCGTGGTGTAACTGGCAACACAGCAGATTCTGGTTCGGTTATTCAGGGTTCGATTCCTTGCGCCCCAACCAACGCAGCAGTTCACCGCCGCGTTCACATAGCCCGCAGGGGCACGCAGCATGGCCCCATCGTCTAGTGGCCTAGGACACCACCCTCTCAAGGTGGCGGCACGGGTTCGAATCCCGTTGGGGCTGCAAAGAGGTTCGCAGCGGCACTCGCAAGGGTGCCGC
>JAUXQB010000147.1 GCA_030685215.1 Actinomycetota bacterium | reverse complement strand
ACATCGACAACGGAGAGTTCCTCGTGCTCGTCGGTCCCTCGGGCTGCGGCAAGTCCACCGTGCTGCGCATGGTGGCCGGCCTGGAGGACATCACCGGTGGGGAACTGCTCATCGACGAAGCGGTGGTCAACACGATGGGGCCGCAGCAGCGCGACATCGCGATGGTGTTCCAGAGCTACGCGCTGTACCCCAACATGACCGTGGCCGACAACATCGCGTTCGCGATGAAGCTGCGCAAGACCGACAAGGCCGAGATCGCTGCCAAGGTGGCCGAGGTGGCCGAGCTGCTCGAGCTCACCGCCGTGCTCGACCGCAAGCCGGGTCAGCTCTCCGGTGGCCAGCGTCAGCGCGTCGCGATGGGCCGCGCCATCGTGCGCAACCCGAAGCTGTTCCTCATGGACGAGCCGCTGTCGAACCTCGACGCCAAGCTGCGCGTGCAGACCCGCGCCGAGATCTCCAAGCTGCAGCGCCGCCTCGGGGTCACCACCATGTACGTCACGCACGACCAGATCGAAGCGATGACCATGGGCGATCGCGTGGCCGTGCTCCGGCGCGGTGTGCTCATGCAGTGCGCCAGCCCGGCCGAGCTCTACGAGACGCCCGACAACCTGTTCGTCGCGCAGTTCATCGGGTCGCCGTCCATGAACGTGGTGCGCGGCTCGGTCGCTGCCGCCGACGCCGACTCCATCACGCTGTCCGTCGGGTCGCAGTCGCTCAGCCTCACCGGCGAATCGGCCGCCCGCCTCGCCGGCCTCCGCGAGATGGTCGGCCGCGACATCGCTGTCGGCATCCGCTCCGAAGCGCTCGGCGGCGACGGTTCCGCCACGCTGGAAGTCGACATCGACCTCGTCGAGATGCTCGGCTCGGAGGTGCTCGTTCACTGCACCATCGACGCACCTGCGGTCCGCGCCATCGACAGTGGCGTCGAGATCAGCGACTCCACCACGTCCACCATGGTGGCCTCGCTCGACCCGCGCAGCCAGGTGAAGGTGGGCAACCACCTGCACCTCACCGTCGACACCTTGCGACTGCACGCCTTCGACCTGGAGACCGGCGCCGCCATCGGTCGCCCCTGAGGCCCGGTGCGCCTCCAACTGGCCAAGCCGACCGAGCACACCGGCATCGTCCAGTGGCCGCTCGAGCAACCGCTCGACGAGTGGACCATCCCCGGCCTGCAGCGCGTCGCTGGCCTGCACCGCCACGTGGTGCGACTGCTCGAGGTCGGCGAAATCTCGTATGTGGTCAAGGAGCTGCCCGACCCGCTCGCCGAGCGTGAATGGCGGCTGCTGCGGGAGCTGCTCGAGGCCGACCTGCCCACGGCCGAAGTGGTGGGGGTCGTCACCGGTCGCGACGACGAAGCCGACGGGCTGTTGATCACACGCCACCTCGACTACTCGCTGCCGTACCGCACACTGCTCTCCGGCCGCGGGTTGCGCATCCCGTACCTCGGCGAGCGCCTGCTCGACGCGCTGGCGGGCCTGCTCGTGCGCATCCACCTCGCCGGGTTCTTCTGGGGCGATTGCTCGCTGTCGAACACGCTCTACCGCCGCGACGCGGGCGCGCTGTCGGCCTACATCATCGACGTCGAGACCGGCGAGCGCCACGAGAGCCTGAGCCGCGGGCAACGCACGCTCGACCTGCAGATCGCCACCGAGAACGTGCTCGGCGGGCTGCTCGACCTGCAGATGGGTGGCCAGCTGGCGCCCGGCATCGATCCGATCGAGACGGCGCTCGCCATCGAGAACTCGTACGAGCGGCTGTGGCTCGAGCTCACCGGCGTCGACGAGTTCAACGCCGACGAGACGTTCCGCGTGGACCAACGACTGCGCCGCCTGCACGACCTCGGCTTCGACGCGTCGGAGCTGGAACTGGTCACCGCGGTCGATGGCACCAAGTTGCGGCTGGTGCCACGCGTGGTCGAGCACGGCTACCACACGCAGAAGCTGCGCGCGCTCACCGGCCTGGAGGCGCGTGAGAACCAGGCGCGGCGGCTGCTCAACGACATCAGTCGCTACCGCGCGGTGCAGGAGCAGCGCAGCGGGCGCAAGGTGGTGGAGTCGGTGGCGGCGGCGCGCTGGCTCGACGAGCGGTTCGAGCGAGCACTCGGCGGCATCCCCGCCGAGATGGCCGACAAGCTGGAACCAGCCGAGCTGTACCACCAGGTGCTCGAGCATCGCTGGTTCCTGTCGGAGCGTGCCGGCGGCGATGTCGGCATCGACGAAGCGGTGAAGTCGTACGTGGCCGACGTGCTCTCGCTCGCGCCGCCCGAGCAGGTCATCACACCCGACGAGTTGTGAGCCCCGCGAGGGCGGCTCAGGCTGCGGCGTCGAACTCGTGGCGCACCACGTCGGCTGCGGGATGAGCCTCGATGCGACGGTGCAGCAGCTCGCGTTGCACCGCCGCGGTGAGCGCCGGCTGGTCGACCGTGGCCCACTGCACCAGCCCGTTCCAGAACCGATCGATGAGCACCTGGCCGCTGACCGCGCCACCGTCGACGGTGCGGAACGTGACCGACGCACACTCGCCGAGGTACAGGCGCAGCGACGAGACGTGGATGGCTTCGTCGGTGCGGATGCGCTCGATGATCTCCGCGGCTTCCTCGGCCTCGGCGCGCCGGTCGACGAACAGGTCGGGCGTGCGCAGGATGGCTTGCGTGTCGGCGAAGCCGATCTCCGCGCGGAACTCGATGACGAGCAGGTTCATCAGCAACGACAGCAGGCCCTCCACCTGCGGCGGGAGCTCCGGCATCAGGCGCGCGCCTGCCTCCGGGCGAGCGATGTTCTCCGGCGGGTCGACGTCCGGATAGGCGCCTTCCCCGAACGCGAGGTCGCGGGCGGCGAACCACATCTGGTCGTGCGCGCCGACGCCGTCGGTGCCGCCTTCGTCGTAGCCGTGTGCCTTCAGCAGGCCGCGACCGAGGTGCCCGATGGCCATGTGCGAGATGTCGTCGACGATGTGAGGTTGCAGGTCGGGGAACTCGATCTCGGCCAGCAGCCGGCCGCGAGCTTCGATCTTGCCGATGACCGTGAGCGAGTTCCAGAACGTCTCGCCGAGCCCGTGACGCAGCAGCACTCGCGATTGCTCGACCGTGGGCGTGCGCTCGCCACGGAGCAGCGATGCGTGTGCGTCGAGTGGCGAGCCACCGCGCTCGACGAGTGCCGCGGTCCACGCGTCGAGTGCCGGCACGCGCACGAACGCCCGTGGCGGTTGGTAGCTGCCGTCGGGGTGGAAGCCTCCGTGCATCAGGCGCCCGGCCACGACGTGCGGGGCGAGATGTGGGTGGTCGCGCATCAGATCGGCTTCGCTGTACACCAGTGCGGTCATGGCGCGAAGCGTATGCCTCGGTGCCCGGCGCGTCACGTGCCGGAGCGGGTCGGCGCCCGGCTCGGTAGCCTTGCTGCCCGATGAGCCAGCTCAAGATTCGCCTGCAAGCCCTGTCGTTGCTCGACCGCGCATTCGCCGCCATGACCGACGAGGAGCTCGCCACACTCGTGGCCTCCCTCCCCGACGACCACGTCGAGGCGCTCGACGAACTGTGTGGTGCCCGCGAGGGCGGCTTCACCGACGCCGACGCCCGCACTCTGGCGGTGCGTGCCACCGCAGCACGCGGCCGTATGAACGGTGGGCTCGAGCAGATCAGCACGCTCATCACCGATCCTGCGCTCGCGAAGTGCATCGAGATGCTCGGCGACAACTCCGACAACCCGAGCGAAGAGCAGCTGCTCGAGGTCACTCCCACCATCATCGAAGAGTTCGGCCTGGCCACCACCCGGCTGATGCTGGCCTCGTCCATCGCCGGCGAGGCCGCCGCGTCGGTCATGCTCACTCGCGTGCTCAAGCACGACGAGACGCTGGCACTGCCGCCCGTCGAGATGCCCGAGGTGGAAGTGCTGCCGGCTCGTACCGCCGACGAGGAGACCAAGGCGAAGCGCAAGGCCGCCAAGGAGAAGAAGCAGGCCGAGGCCCGCAAGGCCCGCGAGCAGCAGCAGCGAGCCCGCCACCGCTGACTCGCGGCTTTACGTAAAGGCTGTCGAACCGCTGCCAGGCCTGTGATTCGGGAGTCTTGACACAAAGTCCTCGGCGGACGTCAGAGGAGGGTCTGCGCGCCTTGCTCGTGACGCAACAGCCACGCCTTGTTCTCGATGCCACCGCCGAACCCGGTGAGTGAGCCGTCGCTGCCGACCACTCGGTGGCAGGGCACGATGATGCTGATCGGGTTGCGGCCGTTCGCGCCGCCGACGGCGCGTGACTTGCGCACATCGCCCAGCCGTCGGGCCTGCTCGCCGTAGGAGATGGTGGCGCCGTACGGGATGCGGCGCAGCTCGAGCCACGCCGACAGCTGGAAGTCGGTGCCCACCGGATCGAGCGGCACGTCGAACTCCTGTCGCTCGCCGGCGAAGTACTCCTCCAACTGCCGCACCGTGGCCGCCAGCACCTCGCCTGCCGCCGGATCGCCTTCGTCGGGTTGCGGCAGCGAATGCGCTGCCGGGTGCTCGCCCGGCCACAGCAGGGCCCGCAGACCACGCGGGCCGGCGATGAGCGTCAGCTCACCGATCGGGCTGTCGACGACGGTGCAGCTGAGATCCTGCGTGTCGCCGAGGCCGGAGAAGGTGGTGTCGGGTCGATTCATGATGTGCTCCTTCACAAGCTTGCCCACAGGTGGTGCAGGGCGTACGAACGCCAGGGCCGCCAGGCCTCGGCGAGTGCGGCGGCGCCGCGAGGGGTGGAGTCTGCGCCGAGTGCGTCGAGCGCGTGGCGCACGCCGAGGTCGGTGGGAAGGAAGACGTCGGGGTCGCCCAAGGCGCGCATGGCGACGTAGCCCGCGGTCCACGGACCGATCCCGCGGAGCGCCTCCAGCGCGGCGACGGCCTCCGATCGGTCGCTGCCGGCGTCGAGCACGAGCGAGCCATCGGCCACCTTCGCACACGCCTCGATGAGCGCCGCGCCGCGAGCTCGCGGCATCGCGAAGTCGGTGGGGCAGAGGCCGGCGATGGTGGCCGCCGACGGGAACGCGTGAGTGACCCCGCCGACCGGCTCGGCGAGCGGCTCGCCGTGTGCTGCCACGAGCCGCGCCGCCAGCGTGCGCGCGCCCGCCACGCTGACCTGCTGGCCGAGCACGGCGCGCACGAGCAGTTCGGTGCCGTCGGGGTGCCCGGGAGCGCGCAGCCCCGGTCGCTTCTCCAGCAGCGGCGCGAGCAACGGGTCGGCACCGAGGTGGTCGTGGATGGATGCCGGGTCGCAGTCGAGATCGAGCAGGCGACGGGTGCGCTGCACGGCAGCCTGCGCATCGCCGACGTCCTGCAGCGTGAGCGCACACGAGACGATGCCGCCGCTGACCGTGACACTGACCACGCCGAGCCCGCGTGCGAGCCGCAGCGAGCGCCGGTAGGTGCTGCCGTCGACGCTCTCCACGCCGGGTACGGCTCTGGTGTGCAGGAAGCCGAACAGCGAATCGCCGTCGAACGGCTCGCGACACGCGAGGCGCACGGTGAGCGGACCGGCGGCCGCACTCGGCGCCTTCGCGGTGCGCATGTCGGTGGGGTTGGCGGCGTACACCTCGCGGACGGTGTCGTTGAACTGGCGCACGCTCTGGAAGCCGGCGGCGAACGCGACTTCGGTGATCGGCAGCGTGGTGGTCTCGATGAGGATGCGGGCAGTCTGTGCACGCTGCGCTCGCGCCAACGCCAACGGACCCGAACCGACCTCTGCGACGAGCAGCCGGTTCACCTGCCGCTCGCTGTAGCCGAGGCGCGTGGCGAGCCCACCGACACCTTCACGGTCGACGAGCCCGTCGGCGATGAGGCGCATCGCGCGACCAACGACGTCGGCGCGTGAGTTCCACTCCGGCGAACCGGGTGATGCGTCGGGGCGGCAGCGCTTGCATGCTCGGTATCCGCGGGCCTGAGCGGTGGCAGCAGCGCGGAAGAACTCGACGTTCTGGCGCTTGGGCGTGATGGCAGGGCACGACGGACGGCAGTAGATGCGCGTGGTGCGCACGGCCGTCACGAACCAGCCGTCGAACCGCGAGTCGCGGCTCTGGATGGCCCGGTAGCACTGGTCGTCGTCGAGGATCACGGAGATCAGTGTGGCGCGTCGCCGGCGCGATGACTAGCGGGTTTCGGACACTACCGTCATGGCGCAACGAGCCGCGTGAAGTCGGCGATGAAGAGGCCCATCCCCGCCATCACGAGGGCCGCGGCGATGAGCCAGAAGCGGATGATCACCGTGGTCTCCGGCCAGCCGACCATCTCGAAGTGGTGGTGCACGGGTGAGAGGCGGAACACTCTGCGCCGCCCGCCGGACGCCTTGAACACGGCCATCTGGATGGCGACCGAACCGATCTCGAGCACGTTGAGACCGCACAGCAGCGGCAGCAGCAGTTGCGTGTTGGTCGCCAGCGCGAGCAATGCGAGCGCTGCGCCCAGTCCCAGCGCGCCGACGTCGCCCATGAAGATGCGGGCGGGCGCGGCGTTCCACCAGAGGAAGCCCGCACACCCGCCGGCGAAGGCGACCGCGAACACCGCGAGGTCGTACGGATTGACGATGGCCGGATACTGCTCGGGGTTGCGGAAGCCCACGAACGCGATCACCCCGAAGGCGATGAAGCCGAACATCGCCGCACCACTCGCGAGGCCGTCGAGCCCGTCGGTGATGTTCACGGCATTCGTGGTCGCGAAGATGATGCACCCGGCCCACAGCACCCACAGCAGCGGGCCCATCTCCCAACCCGGCGTGGCCGCGTTGGTGAACGACAGCCGCGTGTCGATGTCGCTGGTGGCCACCAGTGCGGCGGCGATGCCGATCGCGACGAGCAACGTGATGACGCCCTTCAACTTCCACAGCACGCCGCGGTTCCGCTTCAGCCGCACCTTGATGAAGTCGTCGACGAAACCGATGCCCGCCATCGCCAGCACACCGACCCACATCACGAGCGTCTGGTCGGAGAACACGACACCCTTGCGGATGTGGCTGAGCAGGTAGCCGGCGAGCGCTCCGGCGAGCACGGCGAGCCCGCCCATCGTCGGCGTGCCGGCCTTGTGCTGGTGCTGCGGCACCGCGATGTTGTCGGCGTTCAGTTCCAGGATCGGCTGACTGCGCCCACGGGCGCGCAGCGTGCGAGCGAGCACGCCGGAGCCGATCAGTGCGGTGAAGAACGCGATCGCGCCCGCGATGAAGAGCGCGATCACTGCGCAGCCCGCCACTCGAGTCGACAGCGATGCACACTCCGAGGTTCGTCGCACCGAGCTCGACGAGCAAGGGGCGAAGGTCCCGTGGGTTCAGCTGAACCCAGGCGACCCGCCCTTCGCTGGCTCCTTGCGCGATTTCTATCGCTGAGCGAAAACGAGCGCGCAATCATCCACGCCGGGGCGTCACTCGTCGCGAGCGAAGGTGCCTGGGATGTCGCGACGGGTGTGCAACACGCGCCAGATGTCGATGTGATCGCCCGGAGGCATGTAGAAGATCACGTAGGGGAAGCGCCTCATGCTCCGAGCACGAAGCTCGGGAATGCCGAGCTCGTACGAGAACCGCAGCGAGCCCACACTCGGCGATCGCGTGATGTGGTTCACCCCGTTCTCGAGAGCGTCGATGAAGGCTCGCGCGACCTCATCACCGGCGTTGTCGCGGAGGTGGGCGATTGCATCGTCGATGTCGGCGGCTGCACGTGCGCGCAGTTGCGCCCGGCGCTCGGTCACTGCGATCAGTCCGCCGAGTTGACTCGTGCTCGCAGACCTGCAAAGTACTCGTCGCCGGCGATCGGCCCAGATGGAGACGATGCACCGGCGAGCAGCAGTCCGCGCAACTGTTGACGGTCCTGCTCCCGACGAATGAGGTCTCGAACGAACTCACTCGTCGAGCCGTAACCGTTCCGCTCCACCTGAGTGTCGACGAACTCCTTCAACTCCTCGGGAAGCGACACGTTCATCGTCGTCATGGCGCTCAGCCTATATCGTCTTGGCAGAGTTTGCCATGCAGCAGAGCCGGCGTCAGTCGATGGCGGTGACGTCGACCGCCACGACCAGCGACTGGCTGCCGCTGGGGCCGATCACCACGCCGCGCACGGGGGTGATGTCGTCGAAGTCGCGGCCCCAGCCGACGGTGGGGTGACGCAGCGGCGGCATCTGGTTGTTGGTGGGGTCGAAGTCGACCCAACCGCCGCTGGCACCGGCCCACGCCGAGCACCACGCGTGCGACGCGTCGACGCCGACCAGCTTCGGTTCACCCGGCAGCGGCTCGGTCTCGATGTACCCGCTCACGTAGCGGGCCGGCACGCCGACCGAGCGCAGCGCGGCCACCGACACGTGGGCGAAGTCCTGGCACACACCGCGCCGTTCGGCGAGCACGGTGGCCAGTGGTGTGGTGACGTCGCTGAAACCCGCGTCGTACTGGAACTCGTCGTAGATCCGTTGGCACAGCCCGCTGATGGCGTCGGCGATGGTGCGGCCCGGCGTGAACACCGGCACCGTGAGCGTCGCCAGTTCGGGCAGCGCCGGCGTCTGGGGCGTGTGTGCGAGGTACGGCCCCACCTCCGTGGCGAGCCACCCCTCGGCGGCAGCAGCCTCGGCAGCGATGGACTCCCACGTGACATCGGTGTCGAAGAACGGCGGCACCTCGACGTCGACGACGATGGTGGAATCCACCACCAGCGACGTGTGCGGGCGGTGCACCGCGAACTGCGTGACCGCGTTGCCGAACTGATCGAGCGTGTGCTCCAGTTCGTCGGGTTCCGGGTCGATGCGCAGGTCGACCGACACCACCTGCTGCCAGTTCGTGGGTCGCGGCGAGAGGTGCGCGGTGGTGAACCCGTCGGACATCGGTTGCCCGTATCGGTACTCGGTGCGGTGAGAGACGCGGAACCTGGACACCGGCTACTGCCCGCGCACGATGGTGGGGTTCACCGGGTCCGCGAACCAGCGATGCACGATGGCGTCGGCGAGCTGCAGCAACGGTGCACGCACGGCCAGCACGTACGAATCGAGCGACACCCGCCGGCCGTTGACCGCGTTGGAGTGCACAGCGGCGATCGACTCGACGCTGGCTGCCTGCACGAGCGCCACACCGTCGGCCCAGCCGAGACCGGCGACGTGCTCGCGAAGACGATCGAGCTGGTACGCCAAGCTGCGCGGGTTGGCGTCGTCGCGCAGCAGCAGCTCGAGCACGGCGTCGAGGTCGACGTCGCTGCGGTAGCTGCGCCGGTACGCCACCAGGCTCTCGTTCGCGGACAACACGGCGTCGGCCACCGGCTGCAGGGCCAGCTGTGGAACGGCGAGGCCGAGCGCGGCTTCCACCGAGCCGAGCACCGCGAGCGATCGTTCGATGCGGCGGCCGAGGTCGAGGAACCGCCACGCCGGACCACGCACGGTGCTCTCCATCGCCAGGCCGCTGAGCGCGGCGAGGTCGACGAGCACGATGTCGAGCTCGTCAGCGGGCGCCTGCTGGTCGACGATCTGCGCGTGCGCGCGGGCGAGGCGGCCGAGCACCCGACCGGTGGTGGTGCTGAGGTACTCGCGCACCGACGATGCCTCCTGCACCAGCGACGCGAGCTGCACTGCGGCCGCGGCGGTGGTGGCAGCCAGCTCGTCGTTGAGCGCATCGCCGAGCGGAAGTCCAGACGGCAACGACGACGAGGGCGCACCCTGCGCGGCACGCAGCATGGCGAACGTCGCCGCGCCCCACGCGCCGTCGGCGAGCGCGAGCAGCATCGGGTCCTGGTCGAGCTGGACACTGACGACACGAGCGGCACGCGCCGCGACCTCCGCGCGTTCGGCGGCACGACCGAGCCAGTAGAGCGCGTCGGCCACCCGCTTGGGCACCGAGCTGGCAAAGTCGACCTGCGGTGCCGCCACCACGGGCGGCCGCGCCGCGGGACGACCACCGACCACCCACACGTCCTTGGCGAGTTGCGAGGTGGGCGTGCCGGGTTGATCGCCAGGCGCCAACACGCGACCGTTGCCACCCGGCATCACCATGATCTCGCCGCCCACGCACGTGAGCTGCAGCCGCAGCACCACCGGGCGTGCCTCCAACGGCTGGGTGCCGTCGGCCACGAACACGGGCGAGGTGGCCAACGGCCGGCCCGGCTCGAGCGCGGGCAGCAGCAACGTCTCGCCCAGCAACACCTGCGTGGTGTCGGGCAGCAGCGCGGCCAGCTCGCACGATTCTGCGACGCCGCTGCCATAGCCGTTGGCGAGCGACACACCGCCCGCACGCGCCCCCCACACCAGCCCGGGCACGCCCGCACCGCCACCGTGGTGAGCGGGTTCGAGCGGGTCGAGGTGTGGGTCGTCGATGCGTCGATAGACGACGTCGATCGGCTCCAAACCATCGAGCACGCGCAGCCACAGCCGACCCGCGCGCATCACCACATCGGCACCCTCGACGAGGTGGATGCCGAGCCGTGTGGCCAGGTAGCTGTGCTCGATGTACGTGGGGTCAGCTGGACCCGCACTGAGCACCACGACGCGCGGACTCGCGCGACCGGCAGGCGCGGCAGCAGTGAGCGCTCGGCGCAACAGGTCGGCGTGATCGCCGATGGCCGCGGCACCGACCGCCCGCACCGCGTCGGGCACCACGCGGGCGAACGCCGAACGGTCGAGCAGCGCGTAGCCGAGCCCGCTGGGCGCGTCGGTGAGGTCCTGCACGACACGCCAGACACCGGCAGCGTCGCGCGCGAGGTCGACCGCGTAGTGCACGAGCCAGCGCTGGATGACGGGGCTGCCGAGCGCCGGCCGGAAACCGTGCAACGAGTGCAGCAGCGATGGCGGCAGCACGCCCTCGGCGACGAGTCGGCGCGGCCCGTAGCAGTCGACCAGCAGCGCCTCGATGGCGCGCATGCGCTGACGCGCACCGGCCGCGAGGCGATCGAACTCCGCTGACTCGAGCACGAACGGCACAGGGTCGAGCCGCCACGGGTGGCTCTGCGATCGGGAGGCCGCGGAGTGGCCGTGCCGATCGGTGGCGAGCGTCAGCTCATGGACGAGGTGCCCCGTGCCCTCCGCGTCGAGCAGTCGATTCGTCTGGCGTTGACGTTCGAGCAGCACCGCCGGGTCGAGCGCCCCCAGCGCGCGGGCGACCGTCTTCCACCCGGCACGAGGGACACCGTCGGAGCCGATGACCTCGTCGTAGCCGCCCACCGGCGCCCGGTACTGCTCGAACTCGAGCGACATGCTCATCTCAGACCACCACGCGCACGAACGTGTCGTACACACACTCGTTGAGATCGGCGAGCGCTTCCTGCACGCGCTCCATCGCGCGGTCGAGCTCTCGCCCGTCGGAGGCCTGCGACGGCAGCGTCTCGAGCAGCGCGTCGATCGCGTCGACCGCCGGCAGCGTCAGCTCGGGGTTCGGCAGCCGGCCGAGCGCCGAACGGATGCGCTGCACGCATCCCGCGACAGAGCGCGGGAACGTGGGGTCGAACAGCAGGAACGACACCACCGACGCGCCCTGGATGGGGCCGCGCTGCGAGCGCTGGTACATCTGCATCGCGGTGACGCTGCGCAGCACGCCCATCCATTGCACCTCGTCGTAGTCGTGTGCGTCGGGCGGTGTGGAGAGCAGCGATGCCGCACGCACGCCGAGCACCCGCGTGGTCATGTCGGCACGCTCGACCATCTGGCCGAGGCGCCACAGCTCGTACGCCTGGTCGCGTCGCATCATGCCCGACAGCACGCCGTCGAGGCGCTGACAGTCGGCGATCACCCTGCCCAGGTATCGCGCTCGCGACCGGCGATCGACGCCGCTCTCGGTGTCGCGGCTGGTGAACAGGTACAGGTCGTTCACTGCCTGCCACGCCTCACGCGGCAGGATCTCGCGAGTGGTGCGCAGGTTCTCGCGGGCCGCCGCCACGCTCGACACCACGCTGCCACCGTTGGACGAGTCGGCCACGAGGAAGCGGACGATGTCGCTCTCCCTCGCTCGCGTGTGCGAGGCCGTGTATTCGGCATGGCTGCCCGCCACCGACAGCAGCGGCTCCCAGCTCGAGGCCACGCCGCGAGGCAGGTCGAGGATGAGCTCGGTGAAGTTGCGGACCACCCGCGCCGTGTCTTCCGCTCGCTCCAGGTAGCGCGCACCCCAGTAGAGGTTGTCTGCCACGCGCGACAGCAGCATCAGGCCTCCACGATCCAGGTGTCCTTGCTGCCGCCGCCCTGTGAGGAGTTCACGATGAGCGAGCCTTCCCGTAGCGCGACGCGCGTGAGGCCCCCGGCCGACACGTAGTTGGTGGCCCCACTGAGGATGAACGGGCGCAGGTCGACGTGGCGCGGTTCGATCTCACCGTCGCACAGCGTGGGCACCGTGCTGAGCGAGAGGATCGGTTGTGCCACCCAGTTGCGCGGATCCGCCTCGATGTGCGCGATGGTCTCGTCGAGCTCGCTGCGCGTGGCCCGGTTGCCGATGAGCAACCCGTAGCCGCCGCTCTCGTTGGCCGGCTTCACCACCAACTCGTCGATGTGGTCGACGACGTACTGCCGCTCGTCGTCGTACACGCAGCGATAGGTGGGCACGTTGGGCAGCAACGGCTCCTCGTGCAGGTAGTAGCGGATGAGGTCGGGCACCCACGCGTAGACGACCTTGTCGTCGGCCACGCCCGCACCGGGTGCGTTCGCGATGGCGACGTTGCCGGCCCGCCACGCGCGCATCAGGCCCGGCACACCCAGCGTGCTGTCGTCGCGGAACACCTCCGGATCGATGAACAGGTCGTCGACGCGACGGTAGATGACGTGCACGCGCTCGTGGCCGCTGATGGTGCGCATGTACACGCAGTCGTCGTCGCCCACCACGAGGTCGATGCCTTCGACCAACGCTGCGCCGATGCGTTGTGCGAGGAACGAGTGCTCGAAGTAGGCGCTGTTGTAGATGCCCGGCGTGAGCACGGCGATGGTGGGCTCGGTGATGCCGTCGGGGGCCAGCGAGGAGAGCATGCGGTTCAGCTCGTCGGTGTAGGCATCGACGGGGAGGATGCTCTGCTTCGCGAACAGGTCGGCGAACGCGCGCTTCGAGATGGCCCGGTTCTCGAGCACGTAGCTGACGCCACTGGGCACGCGCAGGTTGTCCTCGAGCACGTACATCGTGCCGTCGGAGTCGCGCACGAGATCGCTGCCACTGATGTGCGCCCACACGCCGAACTTCGGGTCGACGCCGATGCACTCCTTGCGGAAGTTGACCGAGTGCTCGAGCAGATGCGCCGGGAACACGCCGTCGCGGACGACGCGCTGCTCGTGGTACACGTCGTCGATGAACATGTTGATCGCGCGCAACCGCTGCACCAACCCCACCTCGATCGCCCGCCACTCGTCGGCGGCGATGACGCGGGGGATGACGTCGAACGGCCACGCACGGTCGATGCCGCGACCGTCGGAGTACACCGTGAACGTGATGCCCATGCCGACGATGTCGAGCTCGGCCAGGTCCTGGCGCTGTTGCAGCTCGGCGAGGCCGAGTTCCTGCAGCTGCTGCACCAGTTCGCTGGCGGCAGCACGTGGATGACCGGACGGTTCGAGCAGTTCGTCCCAGGTGTCGGTGGACGTGCGCAGCTGGGCCATGCTCATGCACCCACCGTGTCAACCAGGCATTTCCGCAGCATCACGCGACTATGACACGTTCGTGAACCGGACCCGGAGCGCTCCGGTCAGCAGAGGTGGCCGTCGGCGACCAGCACCACCGGGCAGGCGAGCCGCTCGAGGCACCTGCGGGTGAGCGCGCCGGGTCGGCGGCGGCCGCCGCGACCGAGCACCAACAGGTCGGCACTCGCCGACGCGGTGCGGATGATCCGGTACGGATCGCCGAACTCGATGGTGCGCGAGATCTCCGGGCGGAATGCCCGGTCGGGCAGTTCGGCGTCGATCAGGGCGGTCTGCACGTCGGCGATGGCCTGCACCAGCTCGTCGCGGTCCGGCACGCAGACCACGGCGCCGACCGTGCAGGAGATGGGGCTGGGGTGGTGGACCGCAGTGACGATCTCCAGCCGCGCCGCATGCGCGAACGCTCGCTCGGCAGCCCAGCGCAGCGCCGAGCGCGACGATTCGGTGTTCCGCACGCCGACGACGACGCGTCTCATCGGTCGGCCAGCACCCCGGTGACGAGTCCGACGGCGTCGGCGCGAGTGCGCACGAGCTGCGTGAAGTGGTCGACGTTCTGCATCACCAGCTGCACGATGACGTCGATGTCGCTGACGACCAGCACTACGGACGCGTCGCACGCTCTGCTGCGCAGTTCGTCGTGCAACGCGGACGCGACCGCGGCGTCGATGGCGGTGACCGCGGACAGGTCGACGATGAGGTTCTGGTCGATGGGCACCATCGCGAACATGTCGATCGCTCCGTCCACGTTGCTGCCGGCGAGGCGGCCTTCGATGGAGATGGTGGAGAACACAGTGTGGTGATGCAGGGACAGGTTCATGCGGGCCACCATCGCGTGTGCCTGTGTCGTTCCGGTGCCAGCCCGGTGCGGAGTTCGTCACGAATCGGCGCGCTTTCTGCGCGCTCAGGTCTCACAGGCCGTACGCGCCGGCCAGCGTGACGAACGAGTAACCCGCGGAGCGGAGTGCCTCGATGATCCGCGGCAGCGCAACCGCATCCTGCGATGCCGAGCCGACGTGGAAGGCCAGGATCGCGCCCGGTTCGGCCCTCGTCGTGATCCGTTCCACGATCTGGTCGGCGGTGAGGCCCTGCCAACCGCCCGAGTCCACGGTCCACATCACGGTGTAGCGGTAGCCGACGGCGCCGACGTCGGCCAGCACGCTCGCATCGGTGTCACCGTACGGCGGCCGGAAGAACGGCTTGGTGGTGCGGCCGATCAGCGCACTCAGCACTGCATCGGCCGCGGCCAGGTCCGCCTGCCGCTCGGCCGTGGTCAGCAGCGGGTTCGGTGCCGATGCGCCGGTGAACGAGAGGTGCGCGTACGAGTGGTTCATCACCTGGTGCCCTTCGGCGGCCATGCGACGCACCGCATCTGGGTGGTCGTCGGCCCATTCGCCCGTGATCCCGAACATCACGCGCACCCCGTAGGCCGCCAACGTGTCGAGCACCTGATCGGTGAAGCCGAGGTCCGAGCCGGCATCGAACGTGATGGCCACGACCTTCTGCGACGTCGGTAGTCGCCACACGAGCGTCGACGGGCCGGTCGGCGACAGTGTCGTCGACGGGGGACGCACCGTCGTGATCGGCGGCGGAACCGTCGAGGAGACGGTGGGCGCAACGGTCGGTGTGACCGTCGTCGACGGCGCCAGGCTGGTCGGCGGCGTCAGGCTCGTCGTCGTGGTCGATGCGGTCGTCGTCGACGTCGAGGTGGTGGGTCCGGCAGACGTGCAGGTCGCCGGCGCCGTCGTGGCGCCGTTGCCCACCTCACGCGTGTGCGAACACGATGTGATCAGCAACGCGCAACACGCCAACCAGCGCCAACCCTGACTCATGGCAACACGATTCATGGCAGCACCTCCTCCGGAAGGCCCACGTTCAGTACAACCCCGGCGCCGCGATGGCGCAAGAGGCGTGCGACACAACCGGATCATCGTGGCGTTGGTGGCCCTGGTCCGCCCAACAGCGGCCGGCTACGCCGGTCGCGTGAAGGCGAGAAACGCTTGAGGTGTCGTCTCGTGCGCCAACTGTGCGCTGCGCCAGATCCGTGTCTGCACCACGAAACCGGCATCGCCGACGCTCGCGGTGACGTCGTCGATGCTGTGCCGGTACCAGGTGAGCGTTGTCGCCGATCCGTAGGCGTGCTCACGCCGGACTTCCTCGTTGCCACCGGCCTGGAACCCCATCAACGCCTGGCCGCCGGGCGAGAGCACGCGTAAGAGCTCGGCCCAGACCCCGGGCAGTGAAGCAGGAGGGGTGTGAATGATGGAGTACCAGTAGACGGCAGCCGCGACGGATTCGTCACCGACCGGCAACTCGGTCATCGCTGCGACGTCGAAGGTCAGCTGTGGGTGAGCGGATCTCGCCATCGTGACCATCTCCGGTGAGACATCGATGCCGCGCACGTCGAGGCCTCGCCCGTGCAGGTACGACGTGACACGACCGACTCCGCATCCGATGTCGAGCACCGCGCCGCCTCCCGCAGCGACGCAGTCCTCAGCGAACGCATTGAGGATCGCACGGTCGATCGGCCGCTCGAACGCGGCCGTGACGGTGGTGCCGACGGCGCCCACATACTGAGCGACGGAGAAGTCGTAGACCGCACGGGTCGACGCGATGTGCTCGGGCTCGGTCATGACCAAGTCTCGCGGCTTCGATCCCATCGACGAGGTCGATTTGGCACGTCAGCGGTCTTCGATCACCAGCCGAACTCGCTTGTTGCCCTTGCCCTTGTTCTCCAGCTTGATCACACGGATGCGGCCCACCTCGCTGGTGCTGCGCACGTGCGTGCCGCCGTCGGCCTGCTTGTCGAGGCCGACGATGTCGACCACGCGGATCTCGGTGACCGCCTCCGGGATCATGTTCACCTTGGTGCGGATGAGATCGGCGTCCTGCACCGCCGTGTCGCGCGGCAGGAACTGCACCTCGATGGCATGGTCGTGTGTCAGCGCCTCGTTGACGAGCTCCTCGATGCGCGGCCCGAAGCCATCGGGCAGCGGGTCGAACTCGAAGTCCATGCGGGCTGACAGAGGCTCCATGTTGCCGCCCGTGACGGGCACCTTCCACTCGTTCCAGATGACGCCGCAGAGCACGTGCAGGGCGGTGTGCGTGCGCATCAGCTGGTGGCGGCGTTCCCAGTCGAGCGAACCCGACACCTCCTCGCCGGCGGCGGGGAGCGGGCCGCCTTCCACCGTGTGCCACACGTCGGCACCCTCCTTGCGCACGTCGGTGACGGGCAGACCGGCGAGCACGCCGGTGTCGTGGGGTTGGCCGCCACCGGTCGGGTAGAAGGCGGTGCGGTCGAGCGCGATGGCGCCGTCGCGCACGCCGACCACACGGGCGGAGAAGTCGGTGAGATACGCGTCGCGGAGGTACAGCAGTTCGGTCACGATGGAGAGTCTGCCGCATCACCGCAGCCCGTTAGCGTGTGATCGTGACGAACGATCCAGCCTCCCGGGCCAGGCGCGCCATCGCGCTGGTCGACCTCACCGAGTTGGGCGACCAGGCCACCGACGCCGATGTCACCGCGCTGTGCGCACGCGCAGTCGGTGCGCACGGCTCCGTCGCTGCCGTGTGCGTGTGGCCCCGCCACGTGCCCATCGCTGCGGCCGCGCTCGCCGGTACCGGCGTGCGCATCGCCACCGTGGTCAACTTCCCCGGAGGCGACGACTCCGTCGACGACGTGGTGGAACTGGCGCGCACCGCACAATCACAGGGCGCCGACGAGATCGATCTCGTCCTCCCCTATCGGGCGATGCTCGCCGGCGACCACGCCCGTGCGACAGCGATGGTCGCTGCGCTGCGCGACACAGTCGAGGCCGGCGATGGCAAGCGACTGAAGGTCATCCTCGAGACCGGCGAACTGATCGACCTCGAGCTCATCCGCGAGGCGGCCGAGCTGGCCATCCGCAACGGCGCCGACTTCATCAAGACCTCCACCGGCAAGACCCCCGTGAGCGCCACGCTCGCGGCCACCGAGGTGATGCTGCAGGCCATCCACCGGCTCGACCCCGCCGTCGGGCTGAAGCCCAGTGGGGGCATCCGCACCCTCGCCGACGCCGACGCGTACCTGGCTCAGGCCGACCGCATCATGGGTCCCGACTGGGTGTCGCCGGCCACGTTCCGGTTCGGCGCCAGCGGCCTGCTCACCGCGCTGGAAGCAGCCGCAGCAGGCGACACCACCGTCTCCAGCAAGTCGGCCTACTGATGATCCCGCAGGAGATCATCAGAGCCAAGCGCGACGGCCGGGTGCTGGCCGACGACGACATCGCCACGTTCATCGCCGGGCTCACCAACGGCGCGGTCACCGAGGGCCAGGCCGCCGCGTTCGCGATGGCCGTCTACTTCAAGGGCATGAACATCGCCGAGCGGGTTGCGCTCACCAAGGCCATGCGCGACAGCGGCACGGTGTTGCACTGGGACCTGCCCGGTCCGGTGCTCGACAAGCACTCCACCGGTGGCGTCGGCGACACGGTGAGCCTGATGCTGGCACCGATGGTGGCTGCGTGTGGCGGCTACGTGCCGATGATCTCGGGCCGCGGTCTCGGCCACACCGGCGGCACCTACGACAAGATGGAGTCCATCCCCGGCTACGTGGCCGCGCCGACGATGGCGAAGTTCCACAAGGTGGTGGCCGCGAACGGGTGTGCCATCATCGGCCAGACCGCCGATCTGGCCCCGGCCGACAAGCGCCTCTACGGCATCCGCGACGTGACGGCCACGGTCGAGAGCATCGGGCTCATCACCGCGAGCATCCTGTCCAAGAAGCTCGCCGCCGGCCTGCACGGGCTGGCCATGGACGTGAAGTGCGGCAACGGCGCGTTCATGCCCACGCTGCCGAAGGCACGCGAGCTCGCACGCAGCATCGCCGAGGTCGCCACGGGCGCCGGCCTGCCCACCACCGCGCTCATCACCGACATGGATCGCCCGCTGGCAGATGCCGCCGGCAACGCGCTCGAAGTGGCCTACGCGGTCGACTATCTCACCGGCGCTCGGCGCGAGCCGCGCATGCACGAGATCACGCTCGCGCTGTGCACCGAGATGCTGCTGCACGGAAGGCTCGCGCGCACTCCCAAGGCGGCGCGCACGATGCTGCAGGCCGCGCTCGACTCTGGCGCCGCAGCGGAGAAGTTCGGCGAGATGGTCGTGGCGCTCGGTGGCCCGAAACGGTTCGTCGAGAACCCGTGGAAGCACCTCGAACGCTCCCCGCTGCAGATGGCCGTCGCACCCGCGCGAGCCGGCACGATCAGTCGCATCGACACGCGAGCGGTGGGCATGGTGGTGGTGGCACTCGGTGGGGGTCGCACCCGCCCGCAGGACCCGGTCGACCACGCGGTCGGTCTCACCGAACTCGCCGGGCTCGGCGACCAGGTCGGCCCCGACCGCCCGCTCGCCGTGGTGCACGCTCGCACCGAGGCCCAGGTCGCCCAGGCCACCGAACTGCTGCGTGCCGCCTACACCGTGGGCGGCAAGCCGGCGAAGCCGTTCGACCCCGTGTTGGACCGCATCACCGTCTGACGCCGGCGGCTCGGTCCAACGCTCGGGCGCGTTGCACCGACGGTCTGCGCACTTTCGGTCGCAGAGCGGGCAAAACTGCGCAGACGCGAACCTGATTCGGGGCTATTGGGCGGTCTGGGGTTCCTTGGGGAGACCGAGCACTCGCTCGCCGACGATGTTGCGCTGGATCTGGCTGGTGCCGCCCCAGATGGTCTCGCTGCGGCTGAAGAAGAACGCACTCATCATCGGGCTCACCGGGTAGCCGGGACGACCCTTGTCGCGCGACGTGCCCGGCCACGAGCCGGCCCCGGACCCGGTGTCGATGAGCATCGACGACGCACCCTTGATGTCGAGCGCGAGCTCCATGGCCGCCTTGTGCATCTCGGTCCAGAACATCTTGTTGGTGGCGCCGAGCGCAGCGACACCCATGTCCTTGGTGCCCGCGAGCGTGGACGACAGCGACCGCAGGCCGTTGATGCGCAGCAGCTGGATCTTCGTGTAGTACTCCATCATGCGCTGGCGGACGAGCGGCTCGTGGATGGCGCCGTTCTCGGTGGCGTCGGCGAGCATCAGCTTGAACTCCTCTTCGAAGCGGCGGTAGCCGGTGGTGGCGCTCATGCCGCGCTCGAACGCGAGCGTGCTGTTGGCCACCTTCCAGCCGTTGTTGACGCCGCCGACCACGTTGTCCTTCGGGCAGCGCGCGTCGTCGAAGAACACTTCGCAGAACTCAGCGGTGCCGTCGGGCTGGGTGATGCCGCGCACCTCCACGCCGGGCTGGTGCATCGGCACCAGCAGGTAGCTGATGCCCTTGTGCTTCGGCGAGTCGGGGTCGGTGCGGGTGAGCAGGAAGCAGTAGTCGGCGTGGTGGCCACCGGTGGTCCACACCTTCTGGCCGTTGATGACCCACTCGTCGCCGTCGAGCACCGCGGTGGTCTTCAACGAGGCGAGGTCGCTGCCACTGTTGGGCTCGCTGAAGCCCTGACACCAGCGCATGGTGCCGTTGAGGATCTGCGGCAGGAACTCCTTCTTCTGCTCCTCGGTGCCCCACTGCAGGATGGTGGGGCCGACCAGCGTGTCGCCGAAGAAGTCGGCGCGCAGTGGCGCCTTCGCGCGGGCGAACTCCTCGGAGAGCACGACGCCCTGCATGGTGGTGAGGCCCTTGCCGCCGTACTCCTTGGGCCAGGTGGCGCAGATCCATCCACCTTCGAACAGCTTGGCGGGCCAGCCGGCGTTGAACTCCTTGCGGTCCTCGGGGGTCATCTCGAAGTCGGGATCGAACCATCCGGCGGGCAGGTTGGTCTCCAACCAGCTCCGAATCTCGGTGCGGAACGCTTCGTCCTCGGGGGCGTAGATCAGGTCCATGGCACAAGTATTGACCCGCGGGTCAAGTCCCCGCCAGTCCAGCCACCGGCGAACGCGCTCGGTCGACGAAAGTCCCTGGTCAGGGCGCTTGCCGCGTCGTACGGTGACGGTATGGCCAGCGACGCCTCGCTCGATGCTCTGCTCCCCGCCGACATGGCCGCCAAAGCCGAGCAGGTGGGCGTCACCAAGGCCAACATGCCGTTGCGCCGGCTGGTGCCGCTGGGCGTGCTGGCGGGCGCGTTCATCGCGCTCGGCGCCAACTTCGCCACCGTGGTCACCGCCGGCGGCGGCAGCGCACCGGGGGTCACTCGACTGCTCGGCGGCGTCGTGTTCTCGCTCGGCCTGATCCTGGTGGTGGTGAGCGGCGCGGAGCTGTTCACCGGCAACACCCTCATCGTCATCGCCGCCGCCAGCCGGCGCGTCACGACGAAAGCGCTGCTGCGCAACTGGCTGGTCGTGTACGTGTCGAACTTCGTCGGCGCTGCGGCCACCGCGGTGGTCGTCGTGGCCTCGGGCCGGCTGTCGGCCGGCACCGGCGACGTGGGCGTGCGCGCCCTGCAGATCGCGGAGACGAAGGGCAGCGTGGAGTTCGGCGCTGCGATCGCGAGCGCGGTGCTGGCCAACTGCCTGGTGTGCCTCGCGGTGTGGATGACGATGTCGGCGCGCACGTTGATCGACAAGGTGGTGGTCATCGTGCCGCCGATCGCCGCGTTCGTGGCCGCCGGGTTCGAGCACAGCGTGGCAAACATGTACTTCTTCCCCGTAGCTCTGGCGCAGCGGTCGTGGGCGTCCGACGAGTTCTGGGTCGCCGGCGACACGACCGCGAGCGCCTACCCGCACGTCACGTGGCAGCACTTCCTGATCGACAACCTGCTGCCGGTGACCATCGGCAACATCATCGGTGGGGCGGTGTTGGTGGGGTTGGTGTACTGGTTCGTGTACCGCGGCCCCGGCACGCGAACCGACTGACCGTCGGCCGCGGGCAACCACACACAACGGGGCGGCCTGTTCACGGAGCCGATGCTGCGAGGAAATCCTGCCGAAACAAACCATCGCCATTCTGACGGCCAACCCCACACGAACACAGGAGCGACGATGGATTCTGGAAGTCTGACCTGGGTGCTGGTGTCGGCAGCGTTGGTGCTGTTCATGACACCCGGACTCGCCTTCTTCTACGGGGGCATGGACCGCAGCCGCAACGTGCTCAACATGTTGATGATGAACTTCTACTGCCTGCTGATCGTGCCGGTGGTGTGGGTGATCTGTGGCTACTCGCTCGCGCAGGGCGGCACCGGGAACTTCATCGGGAACTTCGACTACCTGTTCCTCGACGGCATCGGCGTGCTCGACGACAACGGCGGCCAGATGGCCACCATCGCGTTCCTCGGCATGTTCGCCGCCATCACGCCCGCGCTCATCTCCGGCGCGGTCGCCGACCGCATGAAGTTCTCGGCGTGGGCGCTGTTCGTCCCGCTGTGGCTGCTGCTGGTGTTCGTCCCCGTCTTCAAGTGGGTCTACGGCGGCTGGTTGTTCGACCGTGGCTCACTGGACTTCGCCGGCGGCACCGCCATCCACGTCAACGCCGGCATCGCCGCCCTGGCCGCTGTGCTCGTGCTCGGCAAGCGCAAGGGCTGGCCGACGGAAGGGCACCCGCCGCACTCGATGCCGCTCGTCATGCTCGGCACCGGCATCCTGTGGTTCGGTTGGTTCGGCTTCAACGCCGGCTCGGCGCTCGCCGCGAACGGTCAGGCTGCGCAGGCGTTCATGAACACGTTCCTCGCTGCGGCCGCTGCCGGCCTGGTGTGGGTGCTCATCGAGCGCTTCCGCGATGGTCATGCCACCAACCTCGGCGCAGCCTCCGGCATCGTCGCCGGCCTCGTGGCAATCACGCCGGCCGCCGGCTTCGTCTCCGGTGCCGCGCCGCTCGCCATCGGCGCCCTCGCCGGCGCGATCTGCTGCTACGCGGTGAAGCTGAAGACGAAGGTCGGCTACGACGACGCACTCGACGTCGTGGGCGTGCACTTCGTCGGCGGCCTCGTCGGTTCGCTCACTGTCGGCATCTTCGCCAACCCCGAGTTCTTCGGCGGCAGCTTCAAGGCCGGTCTCCTCTACGACGGCGGTCTCGGCCTGCTCGGCGAGCAGGCGCTGGCAAACGTGTCTGCCATCATCTGGTCGTTCATCGTCACCGGCCTGATCATGCTCGCCCTCAAGAAGACCATCGGCGTGCGAGTCAGCGACGAGACCGAGACCAACGGACTCGACTTCGCCGAGCACGCCGAAACCGCCTACCACTGATCGACAGAACGAAAAGAGCGCAACCATGAAACTCATCACAGCGATCCTCAAGCCGTTCAAGCTCGACGACGTGAAGGCGGCTCTCAAGGGAGCCGGCGTCGTCGGCATGACCGTCACCGAAGTCCGTGGCTTCGGCCGCCAGGGCGGGCACACCGAGACCTACCGCGGCACCGAGTACCAGCTCGACTTCGTCCCCAAGGTGAAGGTCGAGATCGTGGTCGACGACGGCGTGGTCGATTCGGTGGTCGACGCCGTGGTCGCGGCTGCCAGCACCGGCAAGATCGGCGACGGCAAGGTGTGGATCACCTCCGTCGACGACGTCGTCCGCATCCGCACCGGCGAACGCGGCCCCGACGCGATCTAGCACTGCCGCAGAAGGCGTTCGCCCGGCACCCACTGGCACTTCCGGGCCGCTCGCGGCGTGGAAAGTTGCGCGATAAGTGTCGCTCAGCGACACAAATCGCGCAAGAAGACGGCGCGGTCAGAGGGTCAGAGCGACAGGACGTAGCCGCGGCCGCGCACTGCCGCGATGTGCACGTGCAGCCCGTCGAGCCGGCGCCGGAGGCGGTAGATCGCGGCCTCCATCGCGACGCGGGAGAGCGAGCGGTGCCAGACCGACTCCGCGAGCTCGTCGTAGCCGACCACGGTGCCGACGTGATCGAGCAGCTTCGACAGGATGGCTGCTTCGGTGGACGTGAGCACCACCGTCATGCCGGCGCGGTGCAGCACTCGCTCACCGTCGATGAACGGCACGTCGGACTGCAGCTGGGTGCCATGGCGCAGCAGTTGCGAGGCTCTCGCCAGCACGTCGGACTCGGTCGCCGGCAGTCGGATCCAGTCCTCGTCGATGCCGACGACCGGCGGGTCGACGTCGGGGGCCACGAGCAGCAGGCGCGGAATGGCAGCCCGGGCGAGCGCCCGGCGACGCCCTTCGTCGGCAGGCCAGGCGACGAACTCGACCGGCATGCCGGCGATCCGGTTGCATCGCTCCGCGAGCTCGTTCACCTGTCGGATGGTATGGCAACGTCGCTGCGGCGGCATTTCCGCACGATGAACAACACGTCCGCGAACATCTTCGAACCCGGTTCACAGTGCGTTCACACGCGCCGAACAGTCGCGAAACCTGGACCCCTTAGCTTCTCGTCATGGCCAGCCTCGCTCCTGCTTCGAGCTTCGATGCCAACCCCCTCGCGTATCAGGGCCGACAGGAGCGGGCTGTGCTGGCCGTACTGCTCGCCAACCGCAATCGAGTAGTGGGTCGGCGTGAGCTGGCCCGCCAAGCGGGACTCGCAGAGCTGAACCAGCGTCGCTGCGACAGCGTGCTGGTCGGAGTGCGGCGGCAGTTGGGCCCGGAGTCGATCGTCACCGTCCGCAGCCGCGGATGGATGCTGGCCGATCACGCGGTGCCCGCAGCGGAAGCGCTGCTGGCCAGCGATCCGGCGTGATCGCGGCCACAGAGGGCGTCGATCTCGCACGCCTGCTGCTCGACCTGCTGATCGTCCTCACCGCGGCCAAGCTGGCGGCCGAGGGCGCGGAGCGACTCAAGCTGCCAGCGGTGCTCGGCGAGATCCTCGCCGGTGTCGCCATCGGCCCATCCGGACTGGGGCTGATCGAGCTCACCGACGCACGCGGCGTGTCGCTCGCGATGTTCGCCGAGATCGGGGTGCTGCTGCTCCTTCTGCAAGTGGGCATGGAGATGGACCTCGCCGAACTGAGCAAGGTGGGCAAGGCCTCACTGCTCGTCGCGATCATCGGAGTCGCTGTGCCCTTCGCCAGTGGGGCCGGGATAGGGCTGCTGTTCGGGCAGAGCACGAACACCGCGATCTTCATCGGCGCTGCGCTGACGGCGACCAGTGTGGGCATCACTGCTCGCGTCTTCGGCGACCTCCGCGCGCTCGCCACCATGGAGGCCCGGATCGTGCTCGGCGCCGCCGTGGCCGACGACGTGCTCGGGCTGGTCATCCTGACGGTGGTGGTGAAGGTGGTCACGGGCGATTCGGTCGGTGTCGGCACCGTCGCGTCGACGCTCGGCCTGGCGATCGGATTCCTCGTCCTCACCGGCATCGTCGGGCTGCTGTTCGTGCCGCGGCTGCTCGACGCGGTGCACCGCCGCGCCAGTTCGCCCGCCACGGTCACGGTCGTGGCACTGATCGTCACCCTCGCGTTCGCCGAGCTGGCCGACGCCGCCAAGCTCGCCTTCATCATCGGCGCCTTCATGGCCGGGCTCGGGCTGTCGAAGAGTCGCCAGCACGATCGCATCGCCCGCGACCTCGGCTCGGTGGGCAACGTGTTCATCCCCGTGTTCTTCGCGCAGATCGGCATCAACGCGGATCTGTCCGCGATGGCGAAGCCGTCGGTGCTCGGCCTCGCCGCAGTGTTGAGCGTCGTCGCGGTGCTCGGCAAGCTGGCCGCCGCTGCTGGTGCGATGGGAACCAGGGCCGACAAGCTGCTCATCGGACTCGGCATGATCCCGCGCGGCGAGGTCGGCCTGATCTTCGCGTCGATCGGCCTCACCAACGAAGTGCTGAACGGTGACGAGTACGGCGCCCTGCTCATCGTGGTGCTGCTCACGACGGTGATGACCCCTCCCTTGCTGCGGCTGCGACTCGGCAAGGCGAGTGCGGCGCCGGAGCTCGATGTCACCGACGAGCCGGTCGAAGGCTGGCTCACCACCACCCAGGGCGAGATCCGTCTCAACGGCACACCGCCCGGCTCGCTCATCGTGCCACTCGCCCTGCGCACCGCCGGACTCACCATCAGCGCGCGCCCGTCGGCGGAGGTGCTCGACTGGTTCGCCGCGCACCGCAACACACCGGTGTCGTGGAACCACGGCCACACCGTCGCGCTCGTCCGTCTGCTGCGAACCGCCAATCCGAGCGCGTGGCGGTTCCTCGACGTGACCGGCGTGCTCGAGCGCGCGTTGCCCGAGGTCGCCCAGGCGATGAGTCATCGGCGCGCGGACCTTGGCGACCTCGACCCGATGGGCGCGCTGCGGTTCCCGGTGGTCGATCGCCTCGACGACCTCGCCCCCGTTCTCGGGATGGCTACCGACGACCTGATCATCGCCGCACTCACCGCCGACGTGTGCGCCGACACCGAAGCCGACGCACCCTGTGCACTGTCGCTCGCTCGCCGCCTGGTGCCCGAGCACGAAGCGGAGCGGATCGCGGCGATCGCCGCCGACGCACACCTCCTGCGCGCGAGCGCACACGATCCCGAGGCGTTCGAACCCGGCGAGATCCTGCAACTGGCCACGCACCTCGCGAGCGCCGCGCATGCACGCGACGCCTACGAGTTGGCGCTCGCGCTCGGTCCGCTCTCACGTCGCCATCGCGAGGCGCTCGACGCACGGTTGGCGATGGTGACCGAGGCGCTCGAGCACCCGGAGCTGACCGGCAGCGAGGCGAACAATCTGGCGGGCGCGCGACGCATGGCGGCGGAGCGACTGCTCACCGATCCCGCGCCCATCGAACGCCTGCGCTTCGCGAGCAACACCTACCTGCTCGCGCACGAGGCAGAGGAGCTGGCGCGCCAGGTGCAACTGGTGGAACCACTGCCCCGCAGCGGCACCGTCCGGGTGGCGGTGGCACCACTGCCCGAGCCCGACCGGTGGAAGATCGACGTGGCCTGCCGCGACGTCGACGGTCTCCTGGCGCGGCTGACCGATGTGCTCACTCAGCACGGACTCGACATCGCTGCCGCCAGCATCGCCACGTGGGCAGATGGCGCGGTGCTCGACAGCTTCGTGGTCGTGTCGCGCGATCGCCCGCGAGCGAAGGAGCTCTCGCTCGCGTTCGAGGCCGGTCTGCGCAAGCGCCTCGCCCCCGTGGCCATGCCGTCGCTGCACATCGAGTTCGACAACGCGGCGCTGCCCTGGCACACGCTCGTGGTGGTCACCGGACCCGACCGACCGGGGGCACTGCTGGCGGTGAGCTCGGCACTCGCGACCGCCGGTGTCGTGCTGCACACGGCACGCGTCTCGACGACCGATCAACAGGTCAACGACCGCCTTGCCGTGAGCGACCGGCTGGGCCGCAAGCTCGACACGCCCGCGATGGACCGCATCAGAGTGGCGCTCGCGGAGGGTCGGACACCGCGTCGGCTGCGACGCTGAGCACGACTCGGGCACGCGAACACGACTGACACAGAGCGGCAACGCAGAGGCGATGGGCGCGTCATCCACCATCGCTACAGTCCGATCACCTCACCACGTCGTGGTGCCGAGACGGGCTCCGGCACTCGAGAGCGGAACGGTTCGCCGTTCACGCGCCCGGAGACTCCTGTCTCCGGTAAGGGGCAGTTCCCGGGTCGCACGTCTCACGACGCTCGACCCGGGAACGTTCCCGCGCCTCCACACCGATGGCGGCCGCGAGTCAGGCGACCGGCAGGTGAACGCGAGCGCCACAGTGCGGAAACAAAGCGGCTACGGCGGCGAAACGTCGGCTCCGTATGGTGCGCCTCACTCGCTCCAGCGCCGCGGCGAGTTCTCTGCTAGCCCCTCTAGCCCCTCGAACACACAGGAGACAACGTGCGCACACGAGTGCCCAAATATCTACTCGGCGCGGCCACTGGTGCCGTCGCCGCCACTGCACTGATCGGGACGACCGCCTTCGCCGGCGACGAAGTCGACCCGGTCACGGCACTGAGCCAGCAGACGAGCCTGCTGTGGATCATCCTCGGCGCAGTCCTGGTGATCTTCATGCAGGCCGGCTTCGCCCTCGTCGAGACCGGCTTCACCCAGAAGAAGAACGCTGCCGAGGTGATGAGCACCAACTTCGCCATCTTCGGTCTCGGCTTCGTCGGCTTCCTGTTCATCGGCTTCCCGTTGGCCTTCGCCGGGTTCAGCTACTCGGCGTTCGGGCTCGACGTGCCGATGAACGGCGACGGCCTGCCAGCCGTCGGTGGCGAGTTCACCGGCCTCTTCTACTGGGGCTACAGCCACCTCGGCAATGCGGCCACGCCCGCGCTGCTCGGCTTCTTCCTCTACATGGTGGCCTTCATGGACACCGTGGCCACCATCCCCACCGGGTCGATGGCGGAACGGTGGAAGTGGAAGAGCTTCGTCATCTGGGGCCTGTTCTGCGGCGCGATCTACTACCCGATCTTCGCTGCCTGGACCTGGGGTGGCGGGTGGTTGGCCAAGTCGTGGGAGACCATGAACCTCGGCGCCGGCTACACCGACTTCGCCGGTTCCGGTGTGGTGCACGCCGTGGGTGGCGCAGCAGCGCTCGCCGGTGCGATCGTGCTCGGACCACGCATCGGCAAGTACGGCCCCGACGGCACGGCGAGGGCGATCCCCGGCCACAACATCCCGATGGCGCAGCTCGGCTGCTTCATCCTGCTGTTCGGCTGGTTCGGCTTCAACGCCGCTTCGACGTTCAGCGTCGCCGACGTGCAGTTCGCCACGGTGGCCGCCAACACGGCGATCGCCGGCGCGATCGGCGCCGTCGTCTCGATGTACTACATCACCTGGAAGTCGGGGAAGCCCGACCCGGGCATGATGGTGAACGGCATGCTCGCCGGTCTCGTGGCCATCACCGCCCCCTGCGCCTTCGTGGCGCCGTGGGCCGCAGCAGTCATCGGTGCCATCGCCGCGATCCTCACCACGGAAGCCGTGTTCTTCTTCGAGCGTCGCAAGATCGACGACCCGGTGGGCGCGGTGGCAGTGCACGGCGTGTCCGGCACGTTCGGTGTGCTCGCCGTGGGCATCTTCGCCAACGGCAAGTACGGCGCCGGCTGGAACCTCTCCAGCAGCACCGGTGTGAAGGGCATCATCGAGGGCGACTGGGGCCAGCTCGGCGCCCAGGCACTCGGCGTGGTCGTCATCTGGACCGTCATCTTCGGCATCGCGTTCGGGTTCTTCAAGATCCAGGACAAGATGACCAAGGGCGGCATCCGCTCGCCGGAGGAAGACGAGTTGTCCGGCCTCGATCTGCCCGAGATGGGCGTCCTGGCGTACAACGACTGAGGATGGACCACATGACGAACATCATCATCAACGCTTCGAGCCGGAAGGCGACCCACCAATGAAACTCATCACCGCAATCGTGAAACCATTCAAGCTCGACGACGTGAAGGCAGCCGTGAAGGCCGCCGGAGTGGTCGGCATCACCGTGACCGAAGTGCGCGGCTTCGGCCGTCAGGGCGGCCACACAGAGGTCTACCGCGGCACCGAGTACAACATCGACTTCGTTCCGAAGGTGAAGCTGGAGATGGCCGTCGACGACGGTGCCGTCGACGGTGTCATCGAGGTGCTGGTCGCGTCGGCGGCCACCGGCAAGATCGGCGACGGCAAGATCTGGGTGGTCGACATCGACCGCCTGGTGCGCATCAGGACCGGGGAGGAAGGGGTCGACGCCATCTAGTCGTCGACCACGCCGGCGAGAGCTGTGGTGGACACCGACTCCCTGGGCGGACAGGGAGTCGGTTGCCCGCCACGGCTCTTCCCGTTTTCGCGTGCGACCCGATCAGCCGTCGGAGAGTGCCGACTTGAGACGAGCACGCAGTGCCTCGTGCTCGTGGTCGGGCACCTTGCCACCGTCGTTGGCGTGCACGTAGAACACGTCGACCACCTCGTGTCCGAGCGTGGCGACCTTCGCAGAGCGGATGTCGAGGCCGGACGCCACCAGTTCGTTGGACAGGCGGTACAGCACCAACGGGCCGTCGGGTGCGCGCACGTCGATCATCGTCGTGTAATCGGACGCCTCGTTGCTGATGATCACCTCGCGCCGCGGGGAGGCGGCGGCTACCGGACGCCGGCGAGCCCGCGCGGTGATGCGCTGCGACAGCCGGCCGGGAATGTCGAGTTGGCCGGCCAACGCCGCCCGCAGGTCGTGCTCGATGCGCTGCCAGGGAACGGCGGTGCCCTGCGCGCGAGACAGGCGGAACTCGTCGACCGCCGTGCCGTCGGGGCCGGTGTGCGCATCGGCGCCCACCACGTCGACACCGTGCAGCGACAGCGTGCCGGCGATGAGCGAGAACAGACCGCTGCGATCCGCGCTCGCGATGCGCAGCACCTCGAACTCGCCTTCCATCACGTGCTCAAGATGCATGTCGCCGTGCTCCGCGACCGCGGCGACGAGATCGGAGAAGCGGTTGGCGTCGCGCGACGGTTCGACGGCGCGGCCGTCGCCGCGCAGCAACCGCGACGTGCGGTCGACGAGCTCGTCGATGAGCCGTGCCTTCCAGGCCGACCACGCCGAGGGCCCGGTGGCGAGGCTGTCGGCGCGAGTGAGTGCGTCGAGCAGTTCGAGCCGACCGAGGTTCTGCACGGCCGCGGCGACGTTGGCCGCAGTGCGCGGGTCGCCGAGGTCGCGTCGAGTGGCCGTCTCCGCGATGAGGAGGTGGTGTTCGACGAGTGCGACGAGCGTGTCGATGTCGTCGGGCGGCCACCCCATCCGGTCGGCGATGCGGACGACGAGCTCCATGCCGACTTCGGTGTGGTCGCCGGGGTGACCCTTGCCGATGTCGTGCAGCAGCGCACCGCACAGCAGCAGGTCGGGGCGCGACACCTCGCGCACGAACTCGTTCGCATTCGCCACGGTCTGCAACAGGTGACGATCCACCGTGTAGGTGTGGAACGCGTTGCGCTGCGGCAGGCTGCGCACGTGCCGCCACTCGGGCAGATAGCGGCTGAAGAGGTCGTAGCGCTCGAGTGCCTCCACGGCGCTCACCAGCCCCTGGCCGGCGCCGAGCAGGCTGAGGAACGAACGACGAGTGCGTTCGCTCCACGGCTCGCCCGGCTCGGCACCGCGGCTGGCGAGGATCTGCAACGACTGCACGCTCACCGGCAGCCCCGCGTGGGCCGCGGTGGCGGCGAGGTGGAACACGTACGACGGTTCGTCGACCTCGGCGTCGGCAGCGATGTGCGCCTCGCCGTCGATGACGGTGACGCCGGCGCCGATGGTGGCTCCGGTGCGCGACGTGCCGCGACCGCCGTGCAGCAGACGCTCGATGCGGCGCCAGAAGCGTTCCGTCGCCCACTCGATGGTGTGCGCGGCGCCGGACAGCTGCAGCATCAGCGAGTCGGCATCGGCGTAGCCCATCGCTTCGGCCACCTTGTCCTGATCCTGCAACTGCAGGACGTTCGACGTGCGACCGGTGACGCGGTGCAGTTCGCAGCGCGCGGCCAGCAGCAGGTCGGCCGGCCCGGCGAGGTCGTCGACCGGGCCGTCGAACGCAGCCGAGACGTCGGGGCGGTCGACGGCGAGTGCCCACCGGATCATGTCGTGGTCGCGCAGACCACCGCGACCGTCCTTCAGGTCCGGCTCGAGGAGCGAGGCGACGTCGCCCAACTTGGTCCACCGCTGCTGCCCGGTGTCGAGCAGCCGCTGCAGCCACGCCATCGGCTTGCGCCGCCACTGCTCGACGGCCTGCCGCTGCAGGTCGGCGACCATGTCGCGGTCGCCGGCGAGGCAGCGCACCTTCAGCACCGCGGTGGCGGTGTCGAGGTCGGAGGCGGCCAACGCGAGCAGCGTCTTCACGTTGTGCGTGGCCGGGCTCAGCTTCAACCCGCCGTCCCACATCGGGTACCAGAGCTGTTGGGCCACGTCGCGCACATCGGCGTCGCGTGCCTTCACTGGGTGGACGAGCATCACGTCGATGTCGCTGCCCGGGCACAGCACGCCTCGCGCATAGCCGCCGGTGGCCATGACGGCCCACCCCGCAGGGAGGTCGGAGGCCAGCGAATAGAGCCACGAGTCGGCCTGCTGCGACAGGCGCCTGGCGAGCGTGCGCCCGGCGAGGTGGGGATCGCCGACGAGATGCGTGCGCATTCGCTTGATGGTGGCGGCATCGACCGACTGCATCGCATCAGCCTATGAGCTGATCGGAACTCGCAATGAGTAACGAATACTCAGGTGCCGCCACCCGGTTTTCTCGACGATGGGTCCATCACCACCGACCGCTTCGTCAAGGAGAACCCCATGTTCCACGTCCATGCTCTCGCCCGCACCGCACTCCTCGCCGGAGCGCTGGCCGCGGCGTCGCTCGTCACGGCCCCTGCCGAGGCTGCCCCGCCGCCGCTGCAGTTCAGCAGCAACATCCACTGTGCCGAGCTCACCGACGTGGTCACGGTGATCAACAACACCGCGTCCGACGTGGTGGCCAGCATCGTCCTCGAGACCTCGCTGCAGCACTCGACCAAGTCGGCCACGGTTCCCGCGAACGGATACGTGAACCTGGTGTTCGACCTCACCATCGGGGAGCGCCTCGACAAGGTGATCCTCCGCGACGCCGACGACGTCACCGTGTTCACCGCGTTCACGGACCGCGTGGTCACCGGCACGGGCGACTGCACCCGACCTGCGTTCGACCTGGTCGAGCTGACGGGCTACTCGCTCACCTGCAGCGGCGGTGCCACCCACGCCACCGTGACGGTGAAGAACAGCGGCGACTACGGCCACGACCTCACCGCCGCGGCCGACGCGTGGTTCGCGACCGATGCCGAGTACCAGGCCGCGCTGCAGGCCGGCACCATCTCCGGCGACTCCGAGACGGTGGCACTGACCGCCGGATCCACCCGGGTGATCGCGCTCGATTTCGAGATCGTCGATGCGTTCCTCCTCTCCGTCACCGCCGGCCAGACGAACGTGTTCACCGACGGCCCTCGCACCCCCGCCGCCGGCGAGAGCTGCGAAGTGGCCCCGGTGGTCACCGAAGCGCCGCAGGACACCGCGCCGCCCACCACCGCCACCGGTGACACGGTTCCCGGCGACACGGTTCCCGGCGACACGGTTCCCGCCGGCGATCCGATCACACCGGAGACCGGCTCGAACGCCCCGACCACGTCGTCGACCTCGTCCACGCTGCCGGCCGCCGCCAGCCTGGCGGCAGGTGGGGCGCTCCCGATCACCGGTCGCTCCTCGCTGCCGGTCGGCCTGTTCGGCGCCCTGATGTTCTCGATCGGTCTCGGCCTGGTGCGCAGCGCCCGCCGGCACGCCTGTTCGGGCACGGGCACGCTCGAACGAGCAGCGGCAGACCCGAGCGTCGTAGAGTCGGACACATGACCGACACTCTCGAGACTCCCGCTCAGGCCGGCCGCTGGACCGCCCAGTGGAAGGAGCTCTACGCGGAGGTCATCACCACCGGGTTGTGCACGGGTTGCGCGGGGTGCGTGGTCACCTGTCCGCACGACGTCATCGGCTACGAGCACGAGGAGGGCAAGTACAAGCCGTTCCACCTCGAGGAGGAGCTCGGTCTCGACAACTGCGTGCACGGCGAGAAGGGCTGCACCACGTGCACCCGCGCGTGTCCACGGTTCCGGGCGTGGGAGCCGGCGGCCGACATGCACCTGTTCGGCCGCGTGCGCGAGCCCGACGAGATGGGTGGCATCTGGAAGCAGCTGCTGCTCACCCGTGCGGCGGACGACACGCAGCACGAGAAGGGCCAGGACGGCGGGTTCGTCACCGCGATGCTCACGTGGCTGATGGACCACGACTACATCGAGGCCGCGATGGTCAGCGGTGTCGAGCCCGACGATGCATGGAAGGCGAAGCCGGTGCTGGCCCGCAACAAGGAGGAGGTGCTGGCCACCGCCGGCAGCCGCTACACCTACTGCGCGAACCCGCTGGCACTGCGTGAGGCGAAGGAGCAAGGTTTCACCAAGCTCGCGCTGGTGGGCATGGGCTGCCAGACCAGCTCGCCGCCCATCATGTGGGACCGCAAGGCCGGCAAGGTGAGCAAGCCGTTCCTGTTCAACATCGGCCTGCTGTGTTCGAAGACGTTCGACGACGCCATCTTCCCCGAGCTGTTCGAGGCCAAGTACGGCCTGAAGAAGGCCGACATGGTGAAGATGAACATCAAGGGCGCGTTCCAGATCTGGATGAAGGACGGCTCGTACCACGAGATCGACCTCAAGGAGTGCCACGGCTGGACCCGCGAGGGTTGCAAGAGCTGCCCCGACTTCGCCGCCGAGCACGCCGACATTTCGACCGGTGGCATCGGCAAGGACAATGCGTGGACCCTCACCATCGTGCGCACCGAGCTCGGTGAGGAAGTGATCAACCGCATGATCGCCGACGGCACCATCATCGCTCGTCCCGCGCAGGAGGACGAAGTGGCGATGAAGCTGCTGCGCACGCTCAGCATCGTCAGCCGCCGCCGCTGGCCGCAGTGGGCCGACGCCGCCCCCAGCGTCGGCGTCCCCCCGCCGAAGAAGAAGGCCGCCCCGCCCGCCGATCCCGCGCCCGCCGCCGCCGAGTCCGCGCCCGACGCCTGAAGGTCGTGCGCGACAACCGCGCTGGCGCGTGCCGGAGGCGGCGGTCGTGGCACACTTCGACGATGCCACTGCACCCACAGGCCGCCGCGTTGCTCGAGCTCGTCGCGGCGCTCGGCGACCCACCGCTCGAGGAGTCGATCGCCGCCGAGGCGCGCGCACTTCGCAAGTCGCGCCAGCAGCCGTCGACCGAGCCGATCCACCGCACTCGCGACCTCGACGTCGAGGGCATCCCTGCTCGGCTCTACCGTCCGAACGATCGCGACGACCTCGGGCTGCTGGTCTACTTCCACGGCGGTGGTTGGGTCACGGGCGATCTCGACAGCCACGACAACGTGTGCCGCGTCCTGGCCAACGGCAGCGGTCATGCCGTGCTCAGCGTCGACTACCGCCTGGCGCCCGAGCACCCGTTCCCGGCTCCGCTGGAAGACGCGATCACCGCGACGCGGTGGGCGCACGCTCACGCCGCCGAGCTCGGCTGTCGAGCGGACCGTCTGGCCGTCGGCGGCGATTCGTCGGGCGGCAACCTCGCGGCGGTGGTGGCGCAGCTGGCGCCGGTGCCGCTGGTGTACCAGCTGCTCGTCTACCCGATCACCGACTGCACTCGGTCGCACCCCAGCTACGACGAGAACGCCGAGGGCTACTTCCTCACCAAGGCGGGCATGGGTTGGTTCATCGGCCACTACCTCAGCGGCGGCGCCGGAAGCCCGGCCGACCCTCGCGTGTCGCCGCAGTTCGCGGCCGACCACGTGGTCGCCGCCACTCCCCCGGCGCTGGTCATCACCGCCGAGTTCGACCCGCTGCGCGACGAGGGCGGCGCATACGCCCAACGCCTCGCTGCGCTCGGTGTGCCCACCAGCCACGTGTACTTCCGCGGCATGTTCCACGGCTTCTTCTCGCGAGGGGGCGCGCTCGACGACGGGCGTGCCGCCAACGCACTCGCGGCCGCTGCAGTCGGGGCGGCGCTCGACCGATGAGCGACGCACCGACCAGCATGGACTACGGCGACTACCTCCACCTCGACGAGGTGCTCGGCGCGCAGCACACGCTGTCGCCCGACCACAACGAGCTGCTGTTCATCGTGCAGCACCAGACCAGCGAGCTGTGGATGAAGCTGATGCTGCACGAGTTGCGCGCCGCGGTGGCACACGTGGCCGACGACCAGTTGCAGCCGGCGTTCAAGATGCTCAGCCGGGTGAGCAAGATCATGGAGCAGCTGGTGCACGCATGGGACGTGCTGGCCACGATGACGCCGCCCGAGTACAGCGCCATCCGCCCGTACCTGGGCCACAGCAGCGGGTTCCAGAGCTGGCAGTACCGCTGCATCGAGTTCGCCTGCGGCAACAAGAAGGCCGCGATGCTCGAGCCGCACCGCGGCCGGCCCGCCCGCTTCGCCGAGGTGGAGGCCGCGCTGCAGGTGCCGTCGCTCTACGACGAGGCGCTGGCGCTGCTCGCGCGCCGTGGCATCCCCGTGCCGGAGCATGTGCTGCAGCGCGACGTGACGCAGCCGTACGTCGCCGACCCCGGCGTGGAAGCCGCCTGGCTGCAGGTGTACCGCGACGCCGAGGCGAACTGGGAGCTGTACCAACTCGGCGAAGAACTGGTCGACCTCGAGGATGCCTTCCGGCTGTGGCGCTTCCGGCACCTCACCACCGTGCAGCGCGTCATCGGCTTCAAGCAGGGCACCGGCGGCACCGCCGGCGTCTCGTACCTGCGAGCCATGCTCGACACCGAGCTGTTCCCCGAGCTCTGGACCATCCGCACCGCTCTGTGAGCACTTCAGGAAGCGTTTCATCGCGGCATCCGCGATGGAACGCTTCGCGAACGGCCCTTCGAACGGGTCAGACCATCCAGGCGGCGCGGTCGATGGGCACGTGGAGCGAGTCGCGGGTGAAGCTGAAGGGCGCCAGCTCAGGGGCCACCTCGTCGCCCAGTGCGAGGCCGGCGAGGGTGCGGCCGAACCAGGAGGCGAACTTGAAGCCGTGCGCGGCGCCCAGCGCCACCGACACCTGCGGGTAGCCGGGCAGGCGGTCGAGCACGAAGTCGCGATCCGACGTGAGCGTGTACAGGCACGTGGTGGTGCGGGGGGCTCCGAAGCCACCGCCGACCAGCCGGCGCATGAAACCTCCCAGCCGCTGCTCCATCTCCTCGTCGGCCGCGAACGTGCGCGTGTCGGGGTCGACCTCGCGGCCTCCGCAATCTTCGGCGCCCTTCACCGCTGCCATGTCGCCGAACACCGGGAAGCCGTAGAAGCTGGGATCGTCCATCCAGATCCACACCGGGAAGCGACCGACACCGAACGGCGACAGGTCGGTGTGTGGGAAGTAGCTCACCTGCTCCTTCAGCACGGCGAGCGGGATCTGCAGGTGGAGGTCGGCGAGCACGCGGTTGGTCCATGCATCGGCCGTGACGACCACGCTGCCGACTCGCGTGACGCCGTCGTCGGTGACGATGTCGACCTCGCCGCCCACCGGGCGGATCGCGCGCACGGGCGAGTTGCCGCGCAGCACCGCACCGCGGCCGACGGCCAGCTCCTGCATCACCTTCGTGCCCGGGCCGGCGGGGACGATGCCGGTCTGCGGTGAGTAGACGCCCATCACGTCGTCGGCCACCAGATCGCCCGCGGCGAACGCGGGCCAGCGCCGACGGATCTCGGCGCCGTCGATCCACTCGTACGGCACACGCTCGGCGTCGAGGCTGGCGGTGTAGGTGCGATGGTCGATGGCCGCGTTCGGCGGGAACAGGTCGACCCCACCCGTGATGGTGATCATCCGCTGGCGACTCTCGGCTTCGACCGCTCGCCACGCGTCGTAGGCCTGCGCGGCCAGACGCACGTACTCGGGCGTGTGGTACGAGCGACGGATGATGCGTGAATGGTCGTGCGAGGCGCCGCGCACGTGGCCCAGCTCGAACTGCTCGAACCCGATCACACTCGCACCACGTCGCGCCAGCCAGTACGCGGCCGCCGAACCGAGCCCGCCGAGGCCGACGACCGCCACATCTGCTGTCCCTGCCGTCATGTGGGCAACGCTACCCTGAACGGCTATGCAGGTTTCAGAGCAGCTGGTGCGCATCGCGATGGACGACGGCGTCACGCTGGCGGCCACGCTGTACCTTCCCGCCCGACCGGGCCCGCACGCGACGCTGCTGGAGGCGTTGCCATACCGGATGAACGACGTGACGGCGTCGTATGCCGACAGCTATCGCCGCTTCGCCGGCGAGGGTGAGTTCGCGGTGCTGCGCGTCGACCTGCGCGGCACCGGCAACTCCACCGGGCTCGCCCCCGACGAATACCCCGACGTGGAGCGCAGCGACCTGCGCACGGTCATCCAGTGGGCGGCCGGGCAGCCGTGGAGCAACGGCAAGGTCGGCATGTTCGGCACCTCGTACTCGGGCTTCAACTCGCTGCACATGGCGATGGAAGGCATCCCCGAGCTGGCCGCTGTCGCCGCGATGTACGCCACCGACGACCGCTACACCGACGACGTGCACTACATGGGCGGCGTGCTGCGCGCGATCGACCTCATCGACTACCCGCTCTACATGATCTCGATGAACGCGCTGCCACCGACGCCCGCCGTGTTCGGCGACGGCTGGGTCGACGAGTGGCGACGTCGCATCGAGCAGCACGAGCCGTGGTTGCTCGAATGGTTGCGGCACCCGAAGCCCGATCCGACGTGGCGCCGCGGTTCGGTGCGCACCGGTCCTCGCGGCGAGGGCTACCGGCGGATGAGCTGCCCGGTGCTGCTCATCAGCGGCTGGGCCGACGGCTACCGCAACAACACGTTCCGCGCCATCGAGCACATGCCCGGGTGGCGGCTCATCGCCGGGCCGTGGAGCCACAAGGACCCGTCCACCGCGCGGCCGGGGCCGAACATCGACTGCGACCTGGAGCTGATGCGCTTCTTCGATCAGCACCTGCGCGGCGGCCCACGAGCCACGGCGCGCCGCGGTCAGATCTTCGTGCGCCGCCCCACGCCTCCCGAACCGGATCTGGCGATGCACGCGGGCACGTGGGTGGAGGCCGATGTGTGGCCGCCCGCCGAACTGAAGGAGAACCCTCGTCGCACGCGCCTGGAGGGCGACAACTCCATCCAGGGCCGGGCGATGGACCAGATGGTCGACGAGACCGACGTGCCCGGCGACGTGGGCGTGATGGCGTGGAACTCCTGCGCCGGCGGCCTGCCGTGGGGGCAACCGCTCGACCAGCGCACCGACAACGCGCGCAGCATCACCTACGACTGGATGCACACCGAGGAACTGATGCTGTTCGGCAACTGCGAGGTCGTCATGCAGGTGCGCTCGTCGGCTCCGGTGGGTCACGTGTCGGTGAAGCTGTGCGACATCGCACCCGACGGCACCAGCACGCTCGTCACTCGCGGCATGCTCGACCTCGCGCAGCGCGGCATCTGGCCCACCGACCCGTTCGGCGAGCTCGACGCCGAGCCGCAGCCGATCGTGCCCGGTGAGTGGATCGACGTGAAGCTGCAGTTCGAAGCCACCACCTGGACGTTGGTGCCCGGCCACCGCATCCGCCTCGCCATCGCGGGCAGCGACTGGCCCAATTGCTGGCCGCCGTCGCAACCGTTCACGCTCGGCGTGCGACGCGGGTCGGTGCGCATGGTGATGTGGACCGCGCCCTCGCTGCCGCCGGCACGCGACGAGTTCGAACCCGGCGACGGCCCGGGCGACAGTGACCTCGACGGCGTGGTCTGGACGTACGAGACCGACGTGCTGGCGCGCGAGACGCGCGTGCACACGCGTTACGGCGGGCCGTACGAAGGGTCGCACGGCACGAAGGTTGTCGACCTGTACGAGGGGTCGCTGGGCGTGAGCACGGTCGACCTCTCGCAGGCGTGGGCGAAGGGTCGCAGCCGCTACGACCTCACCTACGTTCTGCCAGACGGCTCCACCACCGAGTGCACCACGGAGACCGTGTTGCACGTGCGCAGCGACCATGAGTGGTTCCACGTCGACATCACGCTGCACGCGTGGCGCGACGGCGAACTGTTCGGCGAACGCACCTGGACGGAGCGCTTCGCCCGCTGACGCCGCGGCCCGCCGGTGGCCGCTCGGTCGTCGACGACCATCCGAGTGGGAGCGTCCCGACGGGGGTGCGGCTGGCACTCGGATGGGCGGCTGCCACTCGCATGGTCGTCTGGCACTCGGATGAC
>JAUXQB010000122.1 GCA_030685215.1 Actinomycetota bacterium | reverse complement strand
GCTCCCGCCAAGTCGGCGGTTGCGAAGAAGGCTGCGCCCGACAAGGCGGCGGCGAAGAAGGCAGCCGCGCCTCGTCGTGGTCGCACCACCGACTGATTGAGTACGGTCGTCACGTGCGCATCGCCACCTGGAACGTGAACTCGTTGAAGGCCCGACTCGGACGCGTCGAGGAGTGGCTGGCCGACGTGCAGCCCGACGTGCTGTGCATGCAGGAGACCAAGCTCTCCGACGATGCGTTCCCCGCGCTCACGTTCGCGTCGCTCGGCTACGAGAGCGCGCACCACGGCCAGGGGCAGTGGAACGGCGTGGCCATCCTGTCGAAGGTGGGGCTCACCGAGGTGGTGGCCAACTTCGCCGACGGTGGTCCACCCGACCCTGACGCCCGTGTCATCACCGCGCTGTGCGACGGCGTGCGCATCACCAGCGTCTACGTGCCTAACGGGCGATCACTCGACCACGAGCACTACCAGTACAAGTTGCGCTGGATGGCGCAGCTGCGTCGCCACGTGGCCGCGCTCAGTGCCCCGACCGACCAGGTGGTGGTCACCGGCGACTTCAACATCGCCCCCACCGACCTCGATGTGTACGACCCGAAGAAGTTCGTCGGCGCCACGCACGTGAGCCCCGAAGAGCGCGCCGAGCTCGCCGCGCTGTGCGACTGGGGCATGACCGACCTGTTCCGTCAGCACCACTCCGAGGGCAAGCTGTACAGCTGGTGGGACTATCGCGCCGGCGACTTCCACATGGGCCGTGGGTTGCGCATCGACCTCGTGCTCGGCACCGCGCCGGTGGCGGCCCGATGCACGTTCGCGGTGGTCGACCGCAATGCGCGCAAGGGCACCGGGCCGTCGGATCACGCCCCGGTCATCGTGGACCTGGCGTGATGAACCCGGAGGGCCAGACCGAGCGTCTGGCCGGCGACTCCCGTGCCGAGCTCGCCGACGCATGCCGTCGCATCATCGACGAGCTGGCGTCGAGCACCGCCGACGCCACCTCGTTCCAGGAGGCACGCACACTCGTGCAACAGGCGGTGGGAATCCTGGCCGACGCACAACACGGCCGGCCCTACGACGGCGGCGAAGGCTCGCTCGCCCAGTTCCAGGAGCACGTGTTCATCGACCACAGCCCGCTCGTCGGCCCCCTCAACCCGCTGGCTCCGCCCATCGCCATCGCGTTCGACGGCACCGCCGAAGCGATGACGGTCACCGGCCACGTCACGTTCGGTGCCGCGTACGAAGGCCCGCCGGGATGCGTGCACGGCGGGTTCATCGCCGCGTCGTTCGACGAGGTGCTCGGCATCGCGCAGGGCATGTCGGGTCGACCCGGCATGACGGCGCGGCTCACCATCCAGTACCGCTCGCCCACGCCGCTCGGCCAGGAGCTGCGCTTCGTCGGTGGCATCGACCACATCGACGGCCGCAAGATCTTCACCAAGGGCGAGCTGCGAGTGGCTGCCGACGACCGCCTGTGTGCCGAGGCCGAGGGACTGTTCATCTCGATGAACCCTGCGGTGTTCGAGCGGCTGATGACCACTCGCACCGAGAGCGACGCGACGCACAGCTAGACCGACACCTCGGGCTCGGCAGCGGTGGGCAGCGGCCGCAGCCGAGCCGCTGCCGTGGCGGTGATGCCCAGGCGAGCTGCGAGCTCGTCGGTGTTGGCCGGCGGCGCCTCGGCGAGCGCCTTCAACACGCGGTCGGTGCAGACCGCCTGCTCGGATTGGCCCGACACGCGTGCGATGGCGGCGCGCCACTCGCGGTAGGGCACCAGTGGGTCGGCGGCTCGTGCCGGCCGTGGTGGGGGAGCGACCGGTACGTCGCCGGCGGTGCTGTCTGTGACGGCCTGCAGCCAGCGGCTGGGCGCCGAGGCCTTGCGCTGACGCTGTGCGCAGTGCGTGATGAGGAGGTGCTGCGCGGCACGGGTGATGGCCACGTAGAAGAGGCGGGCCTCCTC
>JAUXQB010000121.1 GCA_030685215.1 Actinomycetota bacterium | reverse complement strand
GGTGAGCGCACCCATGATCGGCACGGTCGCGACGATGAGGCCGGTGAGGCCGGACGCCAGGTGCTGCTCGGCGATGGCGAGCAGGATCCACGGGATGGCCATCTCGAGGATGGCGAACGCGACGATCGGGCGCCAGAAGCGCAGGGCCGGCCGGATGGCGTCGGCGCGGTGAGCGATGGCCAGCAGCACGAGCGCTGCCAGCGACGTGCGGCCGAACACCACCATCGCCGGCTCCAGCTGCTTCACCGCGACTCGGATGAGCAGGTATGGGATGCCCCAGATGAAGGCCATCGCCACGAAGAGGATCCACCCACGTCTGGTCACGCGAGCGAGGTTGGCACCCATGGCAGCAGGGGAGCAATCGCAATCAGCCATCAACACGATCAGAGATCCGAATGAGTGCACCGATGAGTTGCGGCGCCGCGATCCGTCGGTACATGACCCGAACCTAGGATTGGAACCGATGTCAGCCACCGCCACGTTCGACCTCGACACCACGTTCGCCGACTACCAGCGCGAGCTCACCGGCTACTGCTACCGCATGCTCGGTGCGAACAGCGAGGCCGAAGACGCCGTGCAGGAGACGATGGTGCGCGCGTGGCGGTCCGCCGGTGCGTTCGAGGGCAGGTCGTCGGTGCGCACGTGGTTGTACCGCATCGCCACCAACGTGTGCATCGACATGCACCGCAGCCCGCAGCGCCGGGCCATGCCGATGGCGCTGAGCGAGGCGAAGCCGGCGCCCGGACGCACACCCGGGCAGCATCACGGCGAGGGCACCTTCGTGCACGCCGTTCCCGACGAGCGTGTCATCGACACCGGCGGCGATCCGGCCACCGTCGCGGTGGCACGCGACTCCATTCGCCTCGCGTTCGTGGCCGCGTTGCAGCACCTGCCACCCCGTCAACGCGCCTCGCTGCTGCTGTGCGACGTGCTGCACCTGTCGGCTGCCGAGGTGGCCGAGGCGCTCGACACCTCGGTGGCGTCGGTGAACAGCGCACTCCAGCGCGCACGCGCCACCATGACCACGGCGCGCGTCGCACAGCTCGACCCCGTGGCCGACCCGCAGCACGCAGCACTCGTCGAGCGCTACGTCGACGCCTTCCAGCGCTACGACGTACCTGCGCTGGTGGCGATGATGCGCGACGACGTGGTGCTCACCATGCCGCCGTTCGACACGTGGCTGCAGGGTCCCGAGAACCTGGCGCACTGGTACCTCAACCAGGGCATCGGCTGCGAAGGGTCGCGGCTGTTGCCCATCGCCCTCAACGGCTCCGACGGCTTCGCCAGCTACAAGCCCACGCGGCCAGGCCTGTGGGAGCCGTTCGCCCTACAGGTGGTCGAGTTCGCCGGCGGCAGGCTGGTGAGCCACCACAACTTCCTGTTCCCCGACTGGTTCACGAAGTTCGGCCTGCCCGCCCGCATCCAGGAGTAGCCGCCCGGGTTCAGGGGGCGGAGGAAGCGGACAGCCAGACGTCGACGGTGACGGACGTGGCTCCGGACGCGGCGGCAGCGGCGACCACCGGGGCAGAGCCGGACTGCCAGCGGATGGGGGTCATGTGGAACAGGTCGGTCAACGCATCGGCGGTCAGCACGAGTTGGAACTGCTCTCGCCGCGACCACGCGGCCTCAGGCGGCGCGGCCGCTCGGCGCGCCAGTCGCTCCGCGTCCTTGCGCTCGCTCTCGCCCTGCAACGGCGGGCGCAGCTCGCGCAGGTGCAGCGGACCGGGAGTGACCGCCACCCAGCGGCCGCCCGGCCGCAGCACGCGTGAGAACTCGTCGAACGGGTGCGGTGCGAACACGGACGTGACCACCGCGACCGAGTCGGGCAGCACCGGCAGTCGATACGCCGAACCGACGACGAACTGCACGGCCGGCAACAGGCGCGACGCCATCTGCACCGCGGCCTTCGACACGTCGAGCCCGAACCGTTCGGCCACCGACAGCTGCGACAGGTAGTAGCCCTCGCCGCAGCCGACGTCGAGCAGCGGCCCGTCGGGAGCACCGACCGCCTCTGCCAACGCGACTGCCACCGGCGCGTAGTGACCGGCACCGAGGAACCGGCGGCGCGCGGCGAGCGCATCGGGCGTGTCGCCGGGCGTGACGGTGGGCCCCAAGCGACCGCCGACGAGCAGGTTGAAGTAGCCGCCGCGAGCGCGGTCGAACGAGTGGCCGCCCGCGCACGACGCGACGACGTCGGTGAGCTGCAACGGCAGCGCACAGTGCGGGCAGGCGAGCACGGCGGTCATCCGCTCAGTCCAGGTGCTGCGCGCTCGAGCCCGGCGACCGCGTGACGATGCCGACGAGTTGACCGGTCACCTGAGCGCACACCAGCACGATGACACACCCTGCGAATCGCAGGCCGAGACGACCGCCATTGGTGCGGCGCCGAGCGGCGACGGTCTGACGGGCGATGGTGCCCACGTCGTGGAGCAACCGGCGCAGCTCACCGCTCCGAGGCGCCGTCGCATCGACAACTCGTGAGCCGGCGAACATGCGACCCGAGTGGAACGCGAGCAGCGGTGCTCGCCACGTGACGGGCTGCACGTGCATCGGCGGCGACACGTCGACCAGTGTCATGCGACCACTGCGCTGCACCTGGGCCAGCAGGTCGTACTCGAGCCATCCGACCGCGGGAACGCATTGGCCGACCAGCGACCGGCGGAAGGACACGATGCCCGGCACCGGCAGACGGTCGGTCGGCAGTTCGGCCACCGACACGAACGGACCGGAGGTGATGGTGAACAGCGCGGTCTCCCACTGGCCCGCGTCGGGCTGCGTCGTGATGGAGTGCACCAGCGCATCGGCGTCGGGCCGCGCCGCCCATGCCGCGATCAGCTCGCCCGCCCACGAGGGCGACACCCGCAGGTGGTCCTCGAGCAGCGACACCACGTCGCCCCGCGCGTGCGCCACGCCCCACGCGCGGCATGCGAACACGTCGGGCTGGGGCACGGTGAGGAAGGTGACGCCTCGGCGCGCGGGCGGCGCACACTCGTCGTTGCCGCCGCTGACCGCGACCACCTCCACGCCGAGCTCGGTGACCGCGTGCGCCAGGGAGTCGAGCACGTCGTCGAGGTGGCCCCAGCCACCCGCCGTGGGCACGACCACCGACAGCCGCGGCGAGGCGGCATCGTGCACTCCGACTGCCGTCACCTCGCGCCCTCCTCCCGTCCGCGCCAGCACTGTAGGCGTCCCGCCGGGCCGTTCGACTCTATGAGTGGGCCGGTCGCAGGCTTACGGTCGCGCCCATGGCCATGAACTGCAAGCCCGTGCCCACACTCGACGAGCGGATCAACGACATCCGCATGCGCACGGCCGAGATCGTCAACACCGACATCATCCCCAACGAGAGCCGGTTGTGGGCCGAGCGCCGCGAAGGCGAGACCTTCCACGAGCGCACCGAGGTGCTGGAACTGCGCGCCGACATCAAGGAGAAGGTGAAGAAGGCGGGCCTGTGGGCGCCGCACCTGCCCACCGAGTACGGCGGCATGGGCCTCGACTTCCTCGCGCACGCCTACATGAACGAAGTGCTCGCGTACGCCATCGGGGCCGCGTCGCTGTTCGGTGTGGTGGCACCCAACTCCGGCAACCAGAGCATCCTGGTGAAGTACGGCACCGAGCAGCAGAAGCAGGATTGGCTGCTGCCACTCATCGACGGCACGATGGAGAGCGGCTTCTCGATGACCGAGCCGCACAACGCCGGCAGCGACCCGCGCTCGCTCACCACCGCGGCGGTCATCGACGGCGACGAGTTCGTGATCAACGGGCAGAAGTGGTTCACCAGCAACGGCATCGACGCCGACTTCTTCATCGTGATGTGCCGCGTGCAGGAGAAGGACGCCACCGACCCGCGCAGCGGCCCGATGGTGCAGATCATCGTTCCGGCGAACATCAAGGGCGTCAACATCGTGCGCGGCATCGGCGTGTGGGGCCGCAAGGAGAGCGACCACTGCGAGGTGAAGTACGAGAACGTGCGCGTGCCCGTCACCAACGCACTCGGCCGCGTCGGCGAGGGCCACCAGGCCGCGCAGGACCGGCTGGGCGCAGGCCGCATCTTCCACTGCATGAACAGCATCGGTCAGATGTGGCGGGCATTCGACATGATGGTCGAGCGCGCCGCCAGCCGCGAGGTGCACGGCGGGTTGCTCGCCGACAAGCAGTTCACCCAGGGCGCCATCGCCGACAGCTACATCGACATCCAGACCGCGCGGTTGTTCACCATCCATGCGGCCGAGAAGATCGACCAGGGCCTGCAGGCCGCCCGCACCGACATCTCCGCCATCAAGGTCTACGTGCCCAACGCATACACACGCGTGGTCGACCGTGCCATCCAGATCTGGGGCGCCGCCGGCGTGAGCAACGACCTACCGCTGTGGGGCATGTACCAGGGGGCGCGCACGCTGCGCATCGCCGACGGACCCGACGAGGTGCACAAGATCCTCATCGCCAAGAACGTGCTCGGCCAGTACGCGAAGGGCGAAGGCTGGGACTTCGGCAACTGAGCCGTCACTCCACCGCCGGCGCAGCCTCGAGGTGCCGGCGCTCGCCGTCGAACCCGTGGCGGTCGGCCAGCGCCAACGCCTCCGCGCGGGCGACGGCGGCCGCCTCGGTCTCGCCCGCGGCGTCGAGTGCGGCAGCGAGCAGCCGGCGGGTCTTGGTCGCCTCGAACGGGGCGCCCATCGCGTCGGCGGCCTGCCGCGCCTCGACGAGCAGCTCGTGGGCCAGCAGGTGATCGCCCGTCGCCAGTGCCAGCTCGCCGAGGCTGGTGCTCACCAGACCGAGGCAGAGCGATCCTGACGCGGTGACACCCAACTGGCCACGGTGGGGCATCAGCGAGGCGAACAGCTGCGACGCCATGTCGCGACGGTCGAGCGCCACTGCGAGCTCCGCGTACGCCTGCATCGTCGTCAACCAGAAGTAGTCGAGCGTCGGCTCCACGAAACCGTCGAGCACCGTCATCGCACCGTCGCGATCGCCCGCGTGGAACATCGCCAGGCCGTAGGCCGCCAACCAGTTCGACACCGAGCCCTGGCCGATCAACTCGCGCACGGTCGGCACCAGCGCCCCGAGGCCACCTCGCTGCCACGCGACACCACCCGTCTGCACCGACCACGTGCCGACGGTGTCGGCATGCGTGCCGGCGTAGCGCTCCGCAAGCGCGTCGATGGCCACCTGCACGTCGGCGCGACCGCAGAGGATGTCGAGCGAGGTCGACAGCCGTTCGGCGAGGAACCCGAGGTAGAAGTTGCGCGCCAACCGCACGGGCTCGTCGAGGCCTGCCAGGTGGCGGCGAGCCGCGACGACGTCGCCGCGCTCGACCGCGCCGATGGCCGCGAAGAACCCGGCGAAAAACGCCAGCTCGGCGTCGCCCGACGCGCGCGCGGCTCGTGCCAACTCCTTGGCGATCTCCCCACGACGATCGAACGTGGTCGGATCCCACAGCGCGAGGTACTCGGCCACCAGCACCGTGCCGGTGAGCGCCGGGTCGCCGTCGCCGCGCGCGTGCGTGTGGGCCGCATCGATCACGGCCGCGCGGCGCCCGCGATCGGCGTGGAAGGTGAGGTGCGACGCCAGCGTGGCCAGCAACCGCGCGCGACGCGGATCGTCGTCGGCGATGGATTCGAGTGCGTCCTCGGTGAGCTCGACCAGCCCGGCGTCGGTGACACCTGCCGTGATGAAGAACGTGCCGGGCCAGATGCTGGCCAACGCAGCGTCGGCGATGAGATCGGCATCGCGCAACCGGCGCGCGAGGCGACCCGCCTCGATCACTGCCGGCAGGTAGTCGGGCATGCCGAGCGCTCGCCGAGCGAGTCCCAGTCCGAGCCACGAGCGCGCGAGCGCGGCGTACTGATCGGGTGCGCGGCCGTAGTACTCGACCAGTGACTGGTAGCGCTCCGCCGCCGACTCGTAGGCGAGTGCCTCCAGGTCTCGGCGGGCCGCCAGCTCGAGCCGCTCGTTGGCCCTGCTCTCGTTGCCGGCCAGTTGCCAGTGGTGGGCGAGCTCGTCGTGGTCGGAAGGGCGCAACAACTCGATGCACTCGGCGACTCTGCGGTGCAGCAGCGACCGCCGGGTGGCAGTCATCGAGTCGAGCAGCGTGGAACGAAGGATGGCGTGGGCGAACGAGAAGCGACCGGCCGCGGACTCCTGCACCAGCGCCACTCGCGCCACGTCCTCCAGCACTCCGAGCACGGTCTCGGCGGGCTGGTCGACCAGTGCGGCCAGCAGCTCCAGGTCGAACGACATCCCGATGGTCGCGGCGCTGGCGAGCACGTTGCCGGTCTCCGGGGCCAGGCGCGCCAGGCGCTGACCGACCACGTCGCGCACCGAGTCGGGAATGGGCAGGCGATCCACGTCGGCGCTGCCGATCAGCCGCTCGAGCTCGCCGGTCGTGCCCAGGTGATGGAGCAGTTCGCACACGAAGAACGGGTTGCCGCCGCTCTCGTCGCGCACCCGACGAGCGAACGACTGCACGTTGACCTCAGGTGCATTCGGCACGCGCGCGAGAACGAGCAACGACACGTCGTCGACGTCGAGCGCACGCAGATCGATCCGCGACGCCACTGCCGACGCGTGCACTTCGGCGAGCACGTCGCTCATCGGGTGAGCGGGACCGACCTCGTCGACGCGGTAGCTACCGAGGACGAGCACTCTCGCCGTCTTCGCTTCGCGCACGAGATGGCGCAGCAGCTGCACGGTCGGCGCCGTCGCCCACTGCAGGTCCTCGAGCACGAGCACCACCGGCTGCTCGGCCGACAGGCGCTCCACCAGGTCGACGACCGCGTCGAACAGTTCGAAGCGAGCGGCGGCGCCGGCATCGTCGGAGCGGCCGGCGCGGCGCGAAGGGAACAACGGCGCGAGTGGGCCGAGACCGCGCGTGACGGCCTCGCTCAACTCCTCGTCGAGCGCCTGCACCTCGCCGAACGCCATCGCGAACGGCTGGTACGGACGCGACAGTTCGCTGTCGCAGATGCCGGCCAGCACGAGTGCTCCCCCGGCGTGCGCAGCGTCGGCCATCTGCGCGATGAGGCGCGACTTGCCGATGCCGGGGTGACCGGCGAGCAGCACCGTCGAGGTGGTACCGGCGCACGCCTGCTGCCATCGGTGGGTGAGGATCGCCAGCGGCTCGGCGCGGCCGACGAGCGGGAACCGCCGGTCGAGCGTGAGTGCCATCGGCACCGGCGGCGCAGCACCATCCGCGCCGAGATCGACGACACGCACCACCTGCACCGGATCGTCGAGACCCTTCAGCACCCGCGGGCCGACCTCCTCGAAACCGGCATCGACCCGTCGCCGGCCGAGACGTGCGACGAGATCGGTGGCGAGGATCTCACCGGGGGCAGCGAGCGCCTCCAGACGCGCTCCCTCGATGACGGCCACCCCATGGAGATCGCCGTCGTCGTCGGAGACCTCGCCCGCGCTCACGCCGATGCGGATCTGGAAGGGAGCGACCGCCGCGGCCGATCGCGAGTACTTCGCGACCGCGCGCTGCATGTCGATCGCCGCCGACACCGCCGCCGATGCCAGCGGGAACTCGGCCTTCAGGCCGTCGCCGGTCCAGCGCAGCACCCGGCCGGCATGGGCCACGACGACGGCGCCCAGCAGTTCGTCGTGGTGGCGCCGAAGGACGTCGGCCGCGAGCTCTCCCAGTGCAGTCCGCAGCTCGGTCGAACCCACCACGTCGGTGAACAGCACGGCGCGGATGCTCGCCGTCGGGGCCCCATCCATCGGCGGCAGACTAGCCAGCGCCCGCGGACCGCTCGGTTGCTGAGAGTGCGGCAGCGACGCATGTGGTAGGACAACACACCGCGCCCGTCGACCGGACCGCGCAGCAGGGGGAGCGATCACGTTGGCGGTCAGTCGACGCACACGAGCAGCGCGCGGGCCCAATGGAGCGCTGCGCCGCGTCCTCGTCGCTCACGTCGCCGCAGTGGTCGCCGAGTGGGCATCGGTCGTCGGCACGCTCGTCTACGCGTACGAACGCGGCGGCGCCACCGCCACCGGCATCGCCTCGCTGTGCGTGCTCGCCCCCTCGGTGGCAGGTGCACCGCTGGCGGCAGCACTGCTCAACGGCCGACGGCCGGCGATGGTGCGGCTGCTCGGACTGGCCGCGCAGGTCGTCGGCTACGGACTCGCCGCCGGCGCAATCGTGCTCGAGCTGCCCGTGGCGGCCGTCGTCGCCCCGATCGTGTTCGCCCTCATCGCACTGTGCACGCTGCGACCCACGGGAGCGGTGCTGCTGCCCGCCCTCGCTCGATCGTCGAGCGAGCTCACCGAGGGGGCGCTGCAGGTTGCGTACTGCGACAACGCCAGTGCGCTCGTCGGTCCCCTCGCCGCGGCGGCGCTGCTGTGGGCCGGCGGACCGAGCGCGGTGCTGGCGGCGTGCACCGCGTTCGTGGCGGTGGGGTTCGTCGCCACGCTGGGCACCGCACGCCACGGCCCGCCCGCGGCGCGAGCAGAGGAGATCGACGGCGCGCGCCGTGGGTGGCGACGATCGATCGACCAACTCCGGTCGCGACCGTGGACGCTGCGCATCCTCGCCACCATCTGGGTGCGCTGTGCGCTCATCGGTGCGCTCGACGTGCTGACGGTGCTCCTCGCGTTCGACGCGCTCGACCTCGGGTCCGGTGGGCCAGGGCTGCTCACGTCGCTCGTGGGCGTGGGTGCGCTGCTCAGCGCAGCGCTCACCACCGTGGTCGTTCGCCGGTCGCGGCTGGCGCCGGCGGTGCTGATCGCCATCGGCGGCGCTGCCGTCCTGTGCGCGGTGCTGGCCGCAGTCACCGAAGTGGCCACCGCGATCGTCGTGCTGCCGCTGCTTGGGGCTGCAGCGGCGATGATCGACGGTCTCGCCCGCATGCTCGTGCAACGCTCGGTCGACCCTCGCGCCCTGGCGTCTGCGTTCGTCGCGGTCGAGTTCGTGTCCGGCGTCGGCGTGTTGGCGGGTTCGGGCATCGCCCAACTGCTCGTGTTGGCCAGCAGCACCGACGCTGCGCTCGTCGGCATGGCCGCGCTCTTCCTGCTCGTGCTCGTGGGCACCGCCCGGTCGCTGTGGCGAGCCGACGCCACCGCCGACGTGCCCACCGTGGAGATGAGCCTGCTCGCCCGCCTGCCGATGTTCGCACCGATGCAGCCGCTGGCACTGGAGGCGGTGGCACGCGCCGCCGACCACATCGCCGTGGCCGATGGTGAGGTGGTCGTGCGCCAGGGCGAACACGGCGACCGCTTCTACGCCGTCGTCGACGGCAGCTTCGACGTGGTGATGAGTGGCGAACACATCCGGGCTGCGGAACGTGGGAGCTGCTTCGGCGAGGTGGCGCTGCTGGCCGACGTGCCGCGCACCGCCACCGTCACCGCGCGTGGCGCGGGCCACCTGCTGGCCGTGGAGCGCGTGCCGTTCCTCACCGCGGTCACGGGCAGTGACACCTCCAGGTCGGCCGCATGGGGCGTGGTGCACGCGATGGACCTCGACGGACAGGTGCCCCGCCCGGAGTGATCCTCCTCTTGCGCGCTGCGTCCGATCGCGCGTAACATACAACCATATGGTTGTACATTTGCAGCGAACCGAGGAGCAGACCGACCTCGTGTTCCACGCGCTCGCCGACCCCACTCGACGCGACATCGTGCGGCTCGCGATGCAGGGCGAGTACTCCGTGTCGGAGCTGGCCCGGCACTACCCGATGAGCTTCGCGGCCGTGCAGAAGCACGTCGCGGTGCTCGAGCACGCACAGCTGGTCTCCAAGCGCCGGCAGGGGCGCGAGCAGTTGGTGCGCAGCAGGCTCGACACCGTGCGCGACACCTCGGCGCTGCTCGACCAGTTCGCCGCGCTCTGGCGCGACCGCCTCGACCGATTCGGCGACGTCCTCGCCGCCCAGGAAGGAAACCCATCATGACCGTCACCACCGTGCTCACCGACAAGGAAGCGAAGACCCTCACGCTGACCGCGCAGTTCGCCGCGCCGATCGACCGCGTGTGGCAGCTGTGGGCCGACCCGCGCAAGCTCGAGCGCTGGTGGGGTCCGCCCACCTACCCGGCCACGATGGTGCAGCACGACCTCCGCGCCGGCGGCCGAGTCACCTACTTCATGACGGGGCCCGAGGGCGACCAGCACCACGGCTGGTGGCACGTCGTACGCGCCGATGCACCCACCACCATCGAGTTCGAGGACGGCTTCGCCGACAACGACGGCACACCGAACCCGGACATGCCGGTCACCACCACGCGCGTGACGCTCGACGAGCACGCGGACGGCGGCACCCGGATGATCGTGGAGTCGACGTTCCCGTCGGACGAGGCGCTCGCGCAACTCGTCGAGATGGGAATGGTCGAGGGCCTCACCGAGGCCATGGGTCAGATGGACGCGCTGCTCGACTGAGCGGTCAGGCGAGGGCGGCCTTCACCAGCGCGGCGATCTTCGCGCCGTCGGCGGTGGGGCCGGCCTTCGCACGCACGGCCGACACCACGCGGCCCATCGCCTTCATGCCCTCCGCGCCCGCGGCGGCCGCGGCAGCGATCTCCTCGCCGATGATGCGCTGCAGGTCGTCGTCGTCGAGCGCGGCGGGCAGGTAGGCCTCGAGCACGGTGGCGTGCGCGCGAGCGTGATCGGCCTGCTCGGCGCGCCCGGCAGTCACGAACGCGTCGGCGGTCTCGTGATGCTTGCGCACCTCCACCGCGAGCACGGCCAGCACCTGCTCGTCGGTGAGCACGACGGCTTCGTCGCCTGCGGTCTCGACCACCGCGATCTCCGACAACGCCTGGCGCAGTGCGGCGAGGGCGACCTCGTCGCGTGCCTTCATCGCGGCGGTCATCGCCTCGCGCAGGCGAGGCTTGATGGTCGGTTCGGTCGTCTGATCGGTCATGGCATTCCTCCGGAGGTGCGTTCACCAGGGTACGGCGGGCGGCACGCGCGACGGTCGTCTGTTTCCGGTCGCGACCCGTCGCGGCGTAGCGTCGCCGCCATGCTGGGCTCGGTGGGTGATCTCGTGGAGGACGTGGTGGTGCGCCTGCACGAGCAGGTGAACGTCGCCAGCGACACTCGCGCCACCGTCGTGCGCCGCCGTGGTGGCAGCGCGGCCAACGTGGTGGCGGCAGCGTGTCGCGCCGGCGGCGCAGCCCGGTTCATCGGCCAGGTGGGCGACGACGCGACCGGCCGCGGGCTCACCGACGCGCTGCTCGCCGACGGCGCCGACCTCCGAGTGCGTCGAGCCGGCCGCACCGGCACCATCGTGGTGCTGGTCGACGTGGCGGGCGAGCGCACCATGCTCAGCGATCGTGCCGCGTGCACCGATCTCGCCGACCCTGATCCTGAGTGGCTCGACGGCCTGCACACGCTGCACATCCCCTACTACTCGCTGGTGATCGAACCACTCGCGTCCACCACCACCACGCTGGCGGCGTGGGCGGCCGAGCGCGGCATCCGCGTGTCGATCGACACCTCGTCGGCGGCGGTCATCGAGCAGGCCGGCCCTGGTCGCGCGTTGGCGCGCATCGCGTCACTGCGCCCGTCGGTGGTGCTGGCCAACGAACTGGAGGCGGCCACCCTCGGGCCACGCCTGCACCCCGATCACCTCGATGGTGCGCTGGTCGTCGTGAAGCAGGGTGCCGAGCCGGCCATCGTGCTGCAGGCGGGCGCGGCGCCCGTCGAAGTGCCCGCGGTGGCGGTGGCCGACGTGCGCGACACGACCGGAGCGGGCGATGCCTTTGCGGCAGGTTTCCTGCTCGCACTGGCCGACGGCCTCGACCCGGTCGCGGCGACGCAGCGAGCGCATCTCGTGGCCGCTGTCGCCGTCCGAGCGGCATCGGCCGCCGTCGACGACTGAGGCAGGCGGGTCAGTGGCCGCGTCGTTGCTGCGACGCCACCATCAGCCCCGCCGCGCAGGTGAGCAGCATCACCACGACCCCGATGGTGGTGACGACGTGCGGCGCGAACGGTGAGTCGGCGCCGTTGACGAAGTTGCCGCCGAGGGCACTGGGCTGTGCAACCAGGTCGCCCAGCGGGCGTGGGAAGTGACCGGCGATGCCGAGCGGGAGGTCGCCCGATTCGGTGAGCGCGGTGACCCACTGCCAGGCGCCGATGCTGATGGACCCCAGTGCGAGACCCACACCCCAGTGACGATTGAGCAGGAACCCGACCACACCACCGACACCGATGAGCACCAGCACCAGCAGTCGCAGGTAGAGCGTGGCGGGCGGGATGAAGCTGTTGCTGAAGTTGTCGCCGAAGCCGGCGCCGTTCATCGGGATGAGCGGGCCGACCACGACGGCGAGCGTGGCGAGCGCACCGCCGGCACCGAGGAACGTGTTGAGCGGTGGGAGGCCGTCGTAGCCGGCCGACGTGAGCGAGATGGCGAACGCCACACCGCCGAGCACTGCGGCGACGACCGCGAGCCAGAAGCCGACCTCCTGCGTGGTGATGAGCGTGAAGCTGCCGCCCGACCGGAGCAGCGCGACCTCGGTGGAGTCGAAGAGGCTGATGGCCTGACCGACGGCCATGCCCATCATGCCCGCGAGCGCGAGCCCGGCACCGCCGGCGAGCCCGGCACCGACGCGGCGGCCGGTGCCTCCCAGCGCGGCACCGCCGACGAGCAACAGCGCGGCGATGATGGCGCCGACGGTGTTGTTGGAGGTGAAGTCGTTGAGCTGCAGCGTGAACGCCTGCGTGCCGGCATCGCTGATGACCTCGGTGCTGGCGAAGTCGACGAACGCGGTGGCGACCGCGACTGCCGCCGCGAGCAGCGACACGCCCAACATCGGGGTGAACTGGAACGGGTGCGGCCCGCTCGCAATGGGCGCTTCGCCGGTGTCGCCCGGCTCCCATTCGGTCGTGGCGCCGACAGTGGAGACGACGGTGGTGGCGCCGGCGGTCGTGCCGCCGACCTCCCAGGCCGACGGCTCGTAACCGGTGGGCGAGGTCTGCTCGATCACGTTGAGCGCGGCGGTGGGGTCGTAGATCTCGGTGCCCGCCGGCGGCGTGTCGTCGGCGGCCGCCGGGCTCAGCGGCGCGGGCGGCGGCAGTGGCGCGAGCGTGGGCGAGGCGACCGTGGGGGCGTTGGCACCGGACAGCGCCGCGCCGCATTCGGTGCAGAACTTCTGACTCGGCTGAATGGTCGTTCCACATGACGGACAGAACATGGCCCACTCCTTCTCGGTCTGACGCTGCAGCCGTTCAGTGACAGAGGTTAGGCGAGATCGTCGGTCTCCCATGTGGAGGGCGGATCCGCGACCTGCGCGTACCGCTCCGCCATGCGGGCCAGCAGATAGTCCTCGAACTCACCGGCCGGCAGCGCCGGCGCGTAGAGGTGGCCCTGCTGGCGGACGCAGCCGAGCGCGATGAGCGCGTCGGCCTGCGCACCGGTCTCCACGCCATCGGCAGTGACTGCGAACCCGATCTCGCGCACGAGCGCGATGATCGAGCGCACGATGGCACGGTCGTGCGGATGCGAGGTGATCGTGTCGATCGAGACGCGATCGATGCGCACCTCGTCGAGTGGCAGGCGGCGCAGCAGGCTCAGCGACGACACACCGCGAGCGAAGTCGTCGAGGCAGACGCGGCCGCCGCGAGCACGGAACGACGCGAGGTTGGCGGCAGCGATCGGCAAGTTGCCGTCGACCGAGCTCTCGCTGACGTCGATGGTGACGAGGCTCGGTTCGAGGCCCTGCAGCACCTGATCGATCGGGTCGTCGCGCCACCGGCGCTCGGTGGCTTCGGGTGCCATGTTGATGCGGAATCGGAAACCGTCCGGGAGCCCCAGTACGGCGAGCCGCTTCATGTGCGGTCGCGCACTGGTGATCACGCGGTCGGTCACTCGCTCGAGCAGACCGGCCGACGCGGCGACGGCCATGAACTCGTTGGCACTGCTCACCAGACCGTCGCGCCGCACCCAGCGCGCGAGGAGTTCGGCACCGATGATGTGCCCGGTGGTGGCGTCGATCTCGGGTTGGAAGAACGCGACGATCTCGCCGTCGTCGATCGCTCGGCGCAGCGCCTGCTCGCCTTCGAGCCGGCTGACCAGTTCGCGTTCCATCGAGCCGTCGAACAGCTCCACCCGGTTGCGTCCACCCGCCTTGGCGCGGTAGAGCGCGGCGTTCGCGTGCCGGAGCAGCTCGCTGGCGGCGGTGCCGTGCAAGGGCGAGGCCGCGACACCGATGCTCACCGACGACGGCACCTCGCGACCCTCTGCGTACACCGGTTGGGCCAGCACGCCGACCAGACGGCTGGCGATGGCGACCGTGCCCGCCGCATCGAGGTTGGGCACGACCACGACGAACTCGTCGCCGCCCATGCGACCGGCGATGGAGCCGGGTTCGAGGCTGCGCGACAGGCGGTCGGCGATGATGCTGATGAAGCGGTCGCCACCGCGGTGGCCGAGCGCATCGTTGATCGCCTTGAAGCGGTCGAGGTCGCAGAACAGCAGGCCGACCGGCTGCTGATCGGCGGCAGCGGCGAGCACCTGATCGAGCAGGTCGAGCGTGCCGCGCCGGTTGTAGAGGCCGGTGAGCGGATCATGCGTCGCCTGGTGTGCGAGTCGCTTGTTCGTGCTGGCCAGCTGCTCGTTCACACCGGTGAGCTCGCCGCGTTCGTGCGCGAGGTCGCGCAGCAGTCGCTCGCTGCGCCACTGCAGGCGGATGGAGTCGAGCGTGTTGCGACTGACGACGTGGTGCAACACCAGGAGCCCGGCTCCGAAGAACACCGACATCACGCCCAGACCCTGCAACCGAGAGTCCTCGGCCTGGACGAGCGACCAGGCGGAGGCGCCCACGAGCGGCACGAGGAACGACACGTAGAGATCGCGCCGACCGGCGGTGACGATGCACACCACCGCGGCTGCAGTGCTGGGGAACAGCGAGAACAGCAGGATCATCTCCACCGCTTCCTCGCCGGCCACCCACGGGCACATGCCGAACATCAGGCCGATCACGGCGAAGGAGGCGGCGATGAGCAACTGCGTGGACCGTGGTGTGCCCGCGCTGTCGCCGCGCATGTAGTAGCGGTACATCGCCAGCAGCGTGGTGGCGGTCGCGATGACGGCCACGATGACCCACCAGCCCAGCCGGTGCGACGCCACGTAGTTGCGCAGCAGCGAGCTGACCAGCAGCGTGAACGGCAACAAAGTGAAGGGCGCGGGCGCGAGGTTCGTGGCCACCATGGCCAGGGCGCGTTCCTGTACGAAGACCCCGGTGGCTTCGTCAGCTTGTTGCTGCGCTCTGGGATCCGCCACCCGAACCAGCCTTTCGAATCCCGCATGCCCAACGGCGGACATGTCGAATTGTCTTCGGCAGTTCTGGCCCAACACTTTACGTGGTCGTCGAAATGCCCGGATCCAGGGGGAAAGCGGCCGCAACGGCGTGGATACTGGGCGACATGCGCGGTCGCTTCGCACCTTCACCCACGGGAGCGCTGCACCTGGGCAACCTGCGCACTGCCCTGGTCTCGTGGCTGCACGCCCGATCGGCCGGTGGCGAGTGGCTGGTCCGGATGGAAGATCTCGACCTCGTGACCGCATCGCCCGAGCACGAGGCCGATCAGCTCGCGTCGCTGGCGGCGCTGGGCATGCACTCCGACCTCCCGGTCGTGCGCCAGTCGGAACGCTTCGATCGCTACCGCGATGCCGTCGCGGTGCTCCGCGACATGGACCGCGTGTACGAGTGCTTCTGCACCCGCCGCGAGATCCGCGAGGCGGCTCACGCGCCGCACGAGCACCTGCCCGACGGGGCGTACCCGGGCACATGCCGCCATCTCAGCGAGCATCGGAGGGCCGCGCTGCGCGCCGACGGCCGGCGGCCCGCGCTGCGGCTGCGGGCCGACGGCGAGCGCATCACCGTGCACGACCTCATCGCGAGTGAGTACGAGGGCGGCGTCGACGACGTGGTGCTGCAGCGCAACGACGGCGTGCCCGCCTACAACCTGGCGGTGGTGGTCGACGACGCGGCGCAGGGCATCACCCACGTCGTCCGCGGCGACGACCTGCTCAGCAGCACTCCTCGACAGCGACTCCTGCAGACGCTGCTCGGGTTGCCGGAGCCTGCGTACGCACACGTCCCACTGGTGCTGGCGCCCGACGGCAGCCGGCTGGCGAAGCGACACGGAGCCGTCACGCTCGCCGACCTGGCGGCACGAGGTGTCGAGCCGGCGCAGGTGCTGGCGCGACTCGCGGCCAGCCTGCAGCTGTGCGCGCCGGACGAGCGCGTCTCCCCCGACGAGCTCGCGGCGCGATTCGACCTCGACGCGGTGCCGCGCACACCGTGGACGCTCACGGACGACGATCTCTGACACGATCGGACCATGAGCGACGACCTGCAGCAGATCTTCGGCTATCACGGCGCGGCCGACGAACGCGAGGGCGTCACGGTCATCGCCGACGAGATCCTGCTGGTGCCGTTCTGGACCCCGAGGTTCTGCGACACGGTCATCCGCGCGGCCGAGGCCGTGGGCGCGTTCGAGCCCCAGCCACACGACCCGGTGCCCGGCCATGAAGTGTCGTTGGCCGTGATCAGCCCGCGCCTGTTCGAGCACGTCGAGATCGACCTCGGCGTGCGCATCTGGCCGCAGCTGCAGACCGTGTGGCCGTACATCGACTACCACGGGCTGCGCGACGTGTTCGTCATCCGCTACGCGTTGGGCGAGCAGGAGCACCTGCGCATGCACCACGACATCGCACAGGTGTCGGCCTCGGTGAAGCTCAACGACGACTATGACGGCGCAGTGCTCGACTTCCCTCGCCAGGGCATCACCAACGAGTCGCTCGCAGTCGGCGAGATGGTCGTGTGGCCCTCGCTGGTCACCCATCCGCACCAGGCGACGCCCCTGCAACGCGGTGTGAAGTACGCCCTCACGGTGTGGTTCGAGCTGCCGACCTTTTCGTAGCGGGGTTGGCTAGCCTTGTCTCGCGACCAGCATCTCGCCGGTCACGATCTCGCCTCCACACGCTCCTCTCCCCACAGGGCACGCCAATGACCTCTCTCCGTACCGGTATCTCATGGCTGTGCGTCACCGGCGCGCTGGCCGGCATGTCGGCATGCTCCACCACCTCCAACGCGGAGTCGGCGCCCACCACCGTTGCCGCCACCACCACGGCCGCTCCCACCACCACGGTGCCGCCCACCACCACCGAGGCGCCCACCACCACGGCTGCGCCCACCACCACGCTCGCACCCAACGTGCAGATCGCGGGTCGCGCGCCGGTCACGCTGGTCGCCGTCGGCACCAACAACGGCGCCGACACGGTGAACGTGCAGAACCGCCTCAACCAGCTCGGTTTCTGGACCGGTGCCGCCGACGGCCAGTACGGCTTCGCCACGCAGCAGGCCGTCATGGCCTTCCAGAAGTACCTCGGGCTGCCCGCCGACGGCCGGGTCAACGCCACCACCGCCGCCTACCTCACCGAGTTCACCGAGCGGGCGCACGGCGTGGCCGACAGCGGCACGCTCGTCGAGGTCGACAAGGGCAAGCAGCTGCTGCACATCGTGGTCGACGGCCAGACGCTGTGGACCTTCAACACCTCCACCGGCAGCGAAGTGCCCTACGAGGCCGTCAACAAGAAGGACCCCACCAAGATCGAGACGGGCGACTCCATCACCCCCAACGGTCTGTGGGAGGTCAACCGTGAGCGTCCCGACGGTTGGTGGGACGGCGACCTCGGCAAGATCTACCGGCCGAAGTACTTCCGCGGTGGCGTCGCCATCCACGGGATGACCAGCGTGCCCAACTACCCCGCGTCGCACGGCTGCGTGCGGTTGAGCACCATGGCGATGGACTTCGTCTGGGACAGCGGTCTGGTGCCGATGGGCACACCGGTCTGGGTGCACGAGTAAGTCGGTGCTCCCCCACATCGGTGCGGTCGCACCGTGGGCCGACCCGGAGGTCGTGTCACTGCGCCGGTTGCCGATGCACGCGCCGTTGCCCACCGATGGGCCGGCACGCACCCGTCGCAGCCTGAACGGGCAGTGGCGGTTCCGCCTGTTCCCGTCGCCCGCCGACGTGCCGGCCGCGGCCCTCACCGGCAGCACCGCTCGCTGGCAGTCGTTGGCGGTGCCGGGTAACTGGACGGTGCAGGGTGTCGACGACCTGCCGCACTACACCAACGTGCAGATGCCCTTCCCGGGGCCGCCGCCGCGCCTGCCGGATCGCAACCCCACCGGCGTCTACCGGCGCGAGTTCCACGTGCCCGCGACCTGGGCCGGCCGGCAACTCGTCGTAACCGTCGGGGGCGCGGAGAGCGTGCATGCGCTCTGGGTGAACGGCCAGTTCGCCGGGTACGGCACCGACAGCCGGCTGCCCAGCGAGTACGACATCACCGTGTTCGCTCGACCGGGCGCGAACGAGATCGCCATCGTCGTGGCCCGCTACAGCGCGCACAGCTACGTGGAGGACCAGGACCAGTGGTGGATGGCCGGCCTGCATCGCGAGGTTGCCATCGAGGCGCGTGGCGCGGCTCACTTCGCCGACGTGGTGTGCGACGCGCTGCTGCAGGTGGAGTCGGGCGACGGCGTGCTCGACGTCACTGCGTCGGTCGGATGGAGCGCGCCGGCGCCAGGTTTCCGCGTGCGGGCGACGCTGCGTTCGGCTCGCGGGACTCGGGTCGGGAGGGCAGTCGTGCAATCGGTGCCGCACCAGTTCGCCGCGCCCTACGTGTTCCAGGGTTTCGTCACGCGCCACCGGTTCACGGTGCCCGCGGTGAGGGCGTGGTCGGCAGAGTCGCCCACTCGCTACCGGGTCGAGCTCGAACTGCTCGGCCCCGACGGCACCGTGCTCGACCGCACGCACCAGCTCGTCGGATTTCGTCACGTGGAGGTTCGCCAACGGCAGCTGCTGGTGAACGGGCAGCCGGTGTGGGTGTTCGGCGTCAACCGTCACGACCACCACCCCGATCGCGGCGCGGCGGTCACGGTCGCCGACATGCGCGCCGACCTGGTCGCCATGCGGCAGCACAACATCACGGCCGTGCGCACCTCGCACTACCCCAACGACACGGCCTTCTACGACCTGTGCGACGAGCTCGGGCTGTACGTGATCGACGAGGCCAACATCGAGAGCCACGCGTACAACACCAGCCTGTGCAACGACCCGCGTTGGCGCAGCGCGTGGCTGGCCCGCGGCAGCCGGATGGTGCAGCGAGATCGCAACCACCCGTGCATCATCCTGTGGAGCCTGGGCAACGAGAGCGGCTACGGCAGCAACCACGACGCGCTCGCCGGCTGGATCCGCAGCACCGACCCCAGCCGCCCGCTGCACTACGAGGGCGCGGTGTTCCACGCCGGGTGGGTGAGAGGCGGCCTCGCGAGCACCGACCTCGTGTGCCCGATGTACCCCACCATCGACGCCATCCGCCGCTACGGCGAATCGGGCAAGGGCACCCGCCCGCTCATCATGTGCGAGTACAGCCATGCGATGGGCAACAGCAACGGCTCGCTGGCCGACTACTGGGACGTCATCACCAGCACACCCGGGCTGCAGGGCGGCTTCCTGTGGGAGTGGAAGGACCACGGCATCCGCCAGACCCTGCCCGACGGCACCGTGCGCCTCGCCTACGGCGGCCAGTTCGGCGACGAACCGAACGACGGCAACTTCGTGGCCGACGGTCTCGTCAGCAGCGACGGCGAGCCGCACCCTGCGATGCAGGAAGTGCACTGGGTGTACCGCCCGGTCACCGTGCAGGCGGGACGTCGTGATGCTCATCGCCGGCCCACGCTGCTTGTCGGTAACCGTCAGTCGTTCACCGGGCTCGGGTGGCTGCGGGCGCAGTGGCAGCTGCTCGTCGACGGCGAGGTCGTCGCGCACGGGCGGCTCGCAGTGCCCGACATCGCACCGCACTCGTCGGCCACCGTGCCGCTGCCGTGCGAGGTGCCCGACGGCGCGGGTGAGGTGCACCTCACGGTGCGTTTCGTCACGGCCACCGCGCTGCCGTGGGCGGCGAAGGGGCACCTGGTGGCCACCGATCAGGTGCAGCTGCGTGTTGCTGCCAAGGACCGTCGCCCGGCGCCGGTGGTGGGCGACGCTCGCACCGTGACACGCACGCTCGTCGCACCGGTGGAGCTGACGCTGTGGCGAGCAGCCATCGACAACGACGGCTTCAAGCTGATGCCCGACCTGTCGCGCCGCATCGGTGTCGGCGGCCGGTCACTGATGCGGTGGCAGGACGCTGGCATCGACCGGCTGCCCGCCGAGCAACTCGTCGAGCACACCTGCGATCGCCGCGAGGTCGCCGGCGGCGTGGAGTACCACCACACCGTCATCGTGCCCGACGCCCTCGCCGACCTGCCGCGGGTGGGCGTGCAGTTCGCACTGCCCGGTCGCTTCCGGCGACTGCGCTGGTTCGGCCGCGGGCCACACGAGAACTACCCCGACCGCAACGCCGGGGCGCCGCTCGGCATCTGGAGCGGCGAGCCCGACGAGTCGCCGTACCTGGTGCCGCAGGAGTTCGGTCTGCGCACCGACTGCCGCTGGTTCGAGTGCATCGATCCTACTCGCGGCCAGGCGCTGCGCATCGACGTGCTGCGGCCCACTGCGCGGCACTCGCCGGTGCTGCACTGCTCGGCCACGCACTCCACTGCGGCCGACCTGTTCGCCGCCACCACTGCCACCGAGCTGCGGCCACGGCGTGAGCTGGTGGTGCACCTCGACGTCGCACATCGCGGACTGGGTACTGCCAGCTGCGGCCCCGACGTGCTGCCGCAGTACACGCTGCCGGCCGGCCAGTACCGGTTCGCCTACCGGCTCAGCCTCGTCGCGTTTCAGCTCACCAGGTCGCGCACGTAGCGATCGAGCATCGCCACGTCGTCGGGCAACGTCTCGAGCATCACAGTGGCGTGCGCGGCGCTGGTGGCCACACCCGTCTGCAGGCGATCGGTGAGGATGTCGACCCACTGATCGGTGTATTCGGTGAGCGCCACGAGCACCAGGATGCGATGGTCCGCGCGAGCGATCGTCTCGCCGCGCTGGAACACGGCACACACCGAGTCGGCGACGCACACCATCCGCAGGTCGGCGTCGAGGCGCGGCAACTCGCGGAACTCGTCGTCGTGGAGGTCGACATCGACGATGACCAGCGCGTGGTGCTCGGCCGGATCGAGGCCGACCGAGCGGCTCTGCTCGTAGACCTCCTGCAACCGGGTGCGCAGCACCATCGCCGTCACCAGCCCGGTGGTGGGATCGGTGCAGAGGCTGCTGTGCGCGCCGCGCACGTAGCCGTCGGCCCACCCGCGGGCCAGCGAGCTGAGCGCGGAGAACTGCGTCAGCAGGCGACGACCGGCGCGGTCGGTGCACTCGCCCATCTCGCGCACCCACAGGCTCACCTGTGCGATCGGCCAGCCGTCGGCACCGAGCGAGCTCCCGAAGCGGTGCAGCGCCGCGTCGATGCCGTCGGGCCGACCGGTCAGGGTCTCCGCCAGGTCGCCGGCGGCATCGATCACCCCCGCGTCCAGGTGCTCACCATCCACCGTCGGGGCCACGCGCTTCAGCCACGAGTCGAACGAGACCACGGGATGCGCGCGCTTCACACGGTGTTGACTCGGTTCGGCCCCGTCGTATGACGCCGATCGGGGAAGAAATCGGTCAGGAGTCGGCGCGCCGCACGCGCAACTGGTGGTCGGCCGCGTTGCGACACGCACCGGTGGCCAGGTCGAAACGCCAGCCGTGCAAGGTGCACACGAACTCGTCGCCGTCGATCTCGCCGAACACCTTCAGGTCTGCCTGGCGGTGCGGGCAGGTGCGCTCGATGATCCATCCGTCGAGCTCGAACTCCTCGCGGGCGAGCACGCCACGGTCCGGGTCGTGCTTGCGCACCGCTTCCGCTTCCGCGCGGCGCATGCGCTCGACCGACAGCGACTTGAAGAAGTTGTACAGGTACTCGTTGAAGGAGCCCGCCCGCCAGGCGGTGAACCGGCAGGAGAGGAACAGCGCGTTGCTCCAGTCGTTGGCACGTTGCGCCACCACGGTCTCGACCAGCTCGCGCTGGATGGTGAACCGGAACGAGTGCGCTTCACCCACCCACTCGCGGACCTGCCGGTTGGGGAAGTCGATGACCACCGACACGCAGTCCGGCGTGCCCGGCTGCCCGGCGTGCAGCACGCACACGTCGCCGACGGCGTCGCACAGCGTGGGCGCCATGGCCATCAGCGGCTCCCACCACGCCTTCAAGGTGGCGAGCAGCGTGGGTGTGGCCGGGTGCCAGGTGGATCGCATCTGCTCGAGCCACGGGGTCCAGTCGGCCTGGTACTCGCGGAGGTAGGCCTCCTTGTTCGCGAAGATCGCGTCGACGTCGGCCTGCGGCATCGGGTGCATGATCTTCATCTCGCCGGCGGAGTCGAACTCGATCTCCGTGCCGGGGATGGCCAGGATGCCGGTGCGCCCGGCGTCGGCGAGCCGCGACATGAAACTGCGCTGGTCGGGGAAGATGCTCAGCTCGTCGCCGGTGATGACGTTGGCGAACCACAGGTCGGGGTCGAGGAACGCAGGCGGCCCCGCGCTGGGCACCACCGCGCGAGCGTCGATGGCGTCGACGTAGCGCATCGCGCGCGTGAACTGGCTGTCGACCTTCGCGTCGACGAGCTCGCGCATGCGCTCCGGGGTCTCCTCGTACACCATCGGGTACCAGATGGCGCCGCTGTACTGGATCCAGTGCAGGTCGACCTCGCCGTGCTGGGCGAGGGTCTCCACCTGACTGGTGCGGCAGTCGTTCTGGTTCAACAGCCGTCCGGTGCCGTCGGTGATCACCAGCGCGGAGTCGCCGCCGGGACCGTCGGTGATGCTGATCTCGCAGTGGATGGTGATGCGCAGGTTGGGCCCGAGCTGCATCTCCTCACGGTCGACCGTGCGGATGATGTTGCGGAACCCGAGCCGGCGCATGATGCGCTCGAGCTCGCGCGTGGGGTAGCCGGGGATGAGGACCTTGGTGTCCTTGTTCATGTTGGCCACCAACCACTCCTCGTCGAGATGGTCGGCGTGGATGTGGGAGATGTACAGGTAGTCGGGGTTGCAGATCCGGTGCATCAACTCCGGCGAGAGCTGGTCGTTGCGCGGGAACACGAACCAGGAACCGAAGAACTGCGGGAGGAACCAGGGGTCGCAGGCGATCGACCCGTCGAGTGTGTCGACGAGGATGCCGGCGTGACCGATCGAGGTGGCACGCATGGTGGCGAGGCTAGCGAGCCTTCGGTGCGCCCGACCCGAAACAGGGTCGAAGGTCCCCGATGTGGGGTGGGCGCGGGATCAGGCGACGGGAGCGTCGGTGAACTGCTGACCTGCACGCGACACGTGCTCGGTCCAGGTGCCACCGTCCCAATAGCGCAGCTCGAAGCGACCGGCCGGATCGGCGTACCAGCCGGCGGGCACAGCGGGCGTCGCGGCAGCGGCCGGCGCGGGCGTGTAGGCGGGTGCCGGCGTGTACGCGGGGGCCGGGTTGTAGGCCGGGGCCGGGTCGGCGATGGGGGCCATCGCGGCGGGCTCGGGCGCAGCGGGCTCGGGGGCCACGGCCCAGCCGGCAGGCTCGGCGGCGACCGGCTCGAGCGGCGGCGCCTCGACGATGGGCACTTCCACCAGCGGAATTTCGGTCGACGGGTCGACCACGGGAGCCTCGGCGGCAGGTGCCGCAGCGGCTCCGGGGGCGCCACCGTCGCGACTCAGGAAGGCGGTGATGTCGCCGCCAGTGGGAACGATGCTGACGACGGTCCAGCCCTCCGCCGACTTCTCGGTGAGCTTGGCGGCGAGTGCAGCGGGGTCGTACGAGGAGGCACTGACGGAGGCAAATTCGGACATGGGTGCGAAGAGTAGCGCGCTCGCCGAGGCATGGCCACGGCGGTCTCGTCAGGCGGGCAGCACGAGCGTGTGCACGTCGGTGTCGGACGGCGCGCCGTCGTACACGAGCACGCCGTCGCGCAGGGCCAGCAGCCGTTCCACTCGGTGCACGAAAGCCAACTCGTGCGTGGCCACCAGCAGCGTGGCACCGTCGCCGGCCGACTCGTCGAGCAGCTCCAGCAACGTGTCCTTGCCCGCCTGATCGAGGCCGACGAACGGCTCGTCGACCAACATCACCGTGAACGGGCGAACGAGCGCGATGGCGATGGCCGCCTTCTGGCGCAGCCCGCGACTGAAGGTGGTGGGGATGTCGTCGCGGCGATCGGAGAGGTGCAGCCGTTCCATCAGCGACTCGGCGCGTTCGGTCCAGTCGTCGGCGCCGTGCAGGCGAGCGATGTACTCGAGGTGCTCCCACAACGACAGGTCGTCGTAGAACGTCGGCGTGTCGCTGAGCCAGCTGAGCGCGGTGCGTGCACCGGACGAGCCCGCGAGGTGCCCGTCGATACGTGCCTCGCCACCCGACGGGTCGAGCAGTCCGGCGGCCATGCGCAGCAGCGTGGTCTTGCCGCTGCCGTTGTGCCCGACGAGCGCGACGTGCTGACCGCGGGGCACCTCCAGGTCGAGCGGCATCAGCGCCGGCCGGTCGCCGTAGTCCTTCATCAACTGCTCGGTGCTGAGTGCGGCGGTCATGCCGGGCTCCTTTGCTGGCGCTGCGCGGCGGTCTGCGCGCGGCCTTCGTCCATGAACTGGCGGATCTTGCGGCGCGCCCGGTCGCGCACCTTCACCCAGTAGCACACGAGGCCGGCGACGAGCAGCGAACCCATCGCACCGCGCACGGCGCCGCCGGCGAGCGAGCCACCGGTGCGCAGCGCGGCTCGCGGCAGCAGCACGGTGGCGGTGCCGAGCGTGCTGACGACCAGCGGCCACAGCAGGCGCAGCAGTGTGCTGAGGCCGGCCATCTCCGGCGGCACGAAGGTCTGCTGGCGCACCGAGCTGAGCGGGTCGGGAGCGTCGCGCACGATGCTGACGATGCCGCCGGTGACTCCGCCGAGCAGCGTGGGCAGCGCCATGATCGCGACGGGCGCGATGGCGCGGGAGTCGGCGCCGAGCGCGAGCACCGCGGCCACGCCCGTGACCACCGACAGCGGCACCAGCGCGACCAGCGGCGCGGCCAGGTGACGCACCATCAACTCGCCGCGCTCGACGGGGAAGCTGTCGGTGTAGTCGGGCTGATCGACCTCTTGCGACAGCGGCTCCATCACCTCCAGGCCGAGCATGAACCCGAGCAAGGCCGAGCCGAGCATTGCCGGCGTGGTGCCGCGCACGGCGGCGGCGTGCAGCACGCCGATCGCGGCGGCGAGCGCGGCGAGCCGCACCAGACGGGGCGCCGGGAAGCGCAGCAGACCGTGCAGGCCACGGCGCCAGACGGCTGCCGAGAAGCTCGGGTGCCGGGGCGGGCCGAGGCGCACCCAGGGCCGGCGGCGAGGTTGCTCCTGGTTGAGCTGGCGGCGCAGCAGGATGACGGTGCGCAGGTCCTGCATGGTGACCGCGAACCGCAGCTGCGCGACGAGCGCGGCGCGGCGGGCGAGCGCTTCCAGGGAGATGCGGCGCAGCAGCACGAAACCGGCGATGGTGGCGGCCAACGCAACGGCGGGCGCGACGAGATCGGTGGGGTGCTGGCGCCAGCCCCACAGGCCGAGGTCGCCGAACTGATCGGCCGGGCCGGGCACCTCGAACGCCACCGCGGCAGCCTGCCAGGCGAACGCGGCGATGCCGACGGTGGTGGCGACCCAGCGCGGCAGGCGCAGTGTGTGGGCGAGCAGCGCGGCGCCCGACCACAGCAGCGCGACCGAGGCGCCGAACAGTGCGCCACCTCCGGCCCAGGCGAGCACGCTGCCGGGCAACCGGCGACCGGCCAGCTGGCCGACGATGCCGCCGGCGGTGGCGCCGATGAAC
>JAUXQB010000108.1 GCA_030685215.1 Actinomycetota bacterium | reverse complement strand
GTGTCGGTGCTCACACCGACCAGACGACCGGGCAACGAACGGGCGAGCGCGTCGCTGGTGGCGATGAACGCGGCGTGCGGGCCACCGAACGCCATCGGCACGCCGAACCGTTGCGCGGAGCCGATGGCGATGTCGGCGCCGAGCTGACCCGGGGGAGTGGTGAGCACGCACGCGAGCAGGTCGGTGGCCACGACCACCACGGCACCGGCGGCGTGTGCCTGCTCGATGGCGGCGCGCCAGTCGGGCACGGCACCCGTGGACGTGGGCAGACTGAGCAGCACGCCGAAGCAGCCGTCGACCTGATCGACGTCGCCGACGACCACTTCGATGCCGACCGGCTCCGCGCGTGTGTGCAGCACTGCGAGGGTCTGCGGGTGCGTGTCGGGGTGCACGAGGAACCGGTCGCCGGCCACCTTCGACGTGCGCCGGGCCATGGCCATCGCCTCGGCGGCAGCAGTGGCCTCGTCGAGGAGCGACGCGTTGGCGAGCGGAAAGCCGGTGAGCTCGCCGATCATGGTCTGGAAGTTGAGCAGCGTCTCCAGGCGGCCCTGGCTGATCTCGGGCTGGTACGGGGTGTACGCGGTGTACCACGCAGGGTTCTCGAGCACGTTGCGCTGGATGACGGGCGGAGTGATGGTGCCGTAGTAGCCCTGCCCGATGAGGCTGGTGCGGTGCGCGTTCCGGTCGGCCAGTGCACGCAGCTCGCGCAGCACGTCGGGGACGGTGCGGCTGCCGGGCAACGGCAGTGGGCCGTCCATGCGGATGGACGCCGGTACCGTCTGCGCGAGCAGTTCGTCGAGCGACGCCACGCCCAGCACGCCCAGCATGTGCGCTTGCTCGGTGGCGGTGGGGCCGATGTGCCGGCCGACGAAGTCGTCGGTGCCGAGCAGGTCGGGGAGCGGGGTACGAGCAGTCATGGGGAGCCTCCAGGCCAATGGCGCGTGCGAAATCGCATCCCCCGCTGTCATTGGTGCCTGAGAGCTTCTCGGCCACCCGGATCGGCAGCAGATTTCCCCGTCGGCGAGGCGGCCGAAGCCGACTTCTTTCCAGCGTTGCCCCACCCGGTCGGTCCGTTGGCCTGAGAGATTCCGGGGAGGTTGCTCCTTCGGCGCCCCGCCGCTGGCAGCGTCGGTGGCTCTCCCGGCCGGGTGTATCGGCACTGTTGACGCTACCGCATCGAGAATGAGTAATCGGGTACTCATGACATGCGGCGTCCGCGAGCGCACGATGGCGACATTCGACTCACAGGAGGCAAGTGACATGGGACTGTTCAAGCAGATGAAGGACATGAAGGATGCGGTCGCCGCGGCTCCGGGCCTGGTGGAGCAGTCGCAGCAGATGGCTGCCAGCGCACAGATGATGCAGGCGCAACAGCAGCAGCAGGCTGCCGCGCAGTACCAGCAGGCAATGGCGCACCAGCAGGCCGCCGCCGGCGCGCTGGCCCCGCAGCCGGGTGGGCTGGAGCCGATCGCCGGTGTCAGCCTGCAGCAGTACGCGGTCATCGTGAAGGCGATCGCACCGCTCAACTACGACCAGGCCGCGCTGCCCGGCATCGCCGCCTCGCACGGCATCGACGGCGCCTCCTGGCAGCAGGCCCACGACGGCTGGAACGCCCGGATCCAGGGCGACCCGGCCGTGGCACGCGCGTTCTCCGACGTGTACCGCGGGGTCTGAGCGTGGGCTTCTTCAAGGACATCCAGAAGCTCAACGACCAGGGCAAGGAGCTGCGCGAGCAGTACCCCCTTCAGCAGCAGCTCGCCAACGCCTCGGCCAGCATGGCGCAGGCCAACCAGATGATGGCCAACATGGCGCAGGGCGCGGTCGCGTCGACGAACGCCGTCACCAACGGCATTCCCGCGGTCGCCACCATCACGTCGGCCCGTCAGACCGGGGCGATGATGAACTACAACCCGGTGGTCGAACTCGAGCTGCTGGTCATGATGCCCAACGGCGTGCCCATGCCGGTCACCCGCCAGGAGATGGTGATGCAGCTCCACCTCGGTCGCTGCCAGCCCGGCATGCGGCTCAACGTGAAGGTAGATCCGAGCGACGTCAACAGTCTCTGGATCGACTGGGCGACCCCCGTTTACTGACCCACTCGTGAGCTCCTGAGGCTCAGTCGACCGTGCCGTAGGCGCCCTGGGCGCCTGCGGCACCGGCCGAGCTCACCTCGTCGATCGACGCGCGCAGGTCGGCGACGAAGGCCGGAATGCGACCTGCGTGCACTGCGTTCACCGTGCAGTGCAGCGAGGCGGGTGGGCCCTGGCGGTCCACGTACCAGCCGCGTCGCCACAGCGCGTCGGCGAGCGCGAACACGTCGAAGCGTTCCGGGTCGGCCGCGCCGATCGCCAGCAGCGTGGCCTCCGGCTCCGCCCGGATGGCGAGTTCGGGCATGCCGCGCACGGCTGCCGTCAGCTCCTCGCACGCCTGACGCGCCGCCGAGGTGAGCCGCAGGTAGCCGTCGTCGCCGAGGAAGTGGAGCACCGCCCACGCGGCCGCCATCGCACCGCCACCCTTCGTGCCCAGCACTCCCGACGACCCGTACATGCCGCCCAGCCAGTTGTCGGTGACGTAGGTCTGGTAGCCGCGCAGGCGCTTGTTGCGATGCACGATGACCGACGCGCCCTTGGCCGTGTAACCGTACTTGTGCAGGTCGACGGAGATGCTGGTGACGCCCGGCACCGAGAAGTTCCACGCAGGGATCTCGTGGCCGAGCCGCTCCAGGTAGGTGAGCGTCACGCCGCCCATGCAGCCGTCGACATGGCAGTTGATGTCGCGGGCTGCCGCGATGGCGGCGATCTCGGCGATCGGGTCGATGACGCCCTGCGGGTACTGCGGTGCCGAGCCCACGACCAGCACCGTGTTGTCGTCGATGGCGGCTTCCATCGCGGCCACGTCGGCCTTCCAATCGGCACCGACGGCGACGCGTCGGCTCTCCAGACCGAAGTAGTAGCAGCCCTTCTCGAACGCCGCGTGCGCGCTGGTGGGCAGCACCACGTTGGGCTGCGTGATGCCCTTCTCCTTGCGGCCACGCTCGCGCGCTGCCTTCACCGCCATCAGCAGGCTCTCCGTGCCTCCCGACGTCATGAAGCCGGCACCTTCCGGCCCGGCCTCCAGCCACCCGGCCACGATGTCGACGACGTCGCTCTGGATGCGGCGCAGGCTGGGGAACGCATCGGTGTTGAGCGCGTTCTCGGTGGAGTACTTCGCGTAGGCGGCCTCGGCCACCGCGAGCACCTCCTCACCGGCGCTGTAGGCGAGTGTGAACGCGTGCCCGTCGCGCCACTTCACGTCGGCGACCTTGAAATCGTCGAGTTGCGCGAGGACCTGGTCGCGGGAGATGCCGTGAGCGGGGAGTGCCATGGCCGCAACGTACCCGACCGCCGGGTGAGCGCCCGTCTACGCTCCGTCGCTGTGCCCGTGCCGACTCGCGACGACTTCCAACTCGACCCAGACCTGATCTTCCTGAACCACGGTTCGTTCGGGGCGGTGCCGCGAGTGGTGCAGGCGGAGTACGAGCGGTTGCAGCGGGCGATGGAGCACAACCCGGTGGCATGGCTGCAGCGCGAGGTGCCCGGCCTGCTGGCCGACGCGCGAGCGCGGCTGGGATCCTTCGTCGGCGCCTCGGCCGACGACGTGGTGTTCTTCCCCAACCCCACCACCGCCGTGAACATGGTCGCTCGCAGCCTGGATCTGCAACCGGGCGACGAGGTGGTCACCACCGACCATGAGTACGGCGCGATGTTCCGCACGTGGACCAAGCTGTGCGGCGAGGCCGGTGCCAGCTACGTGCGCGTTCCCATCCCGCTGCCGGTCACCACCGAAGCCGACTTCGTCGAGCGCGTGTGGACGGCCGTCACCCCGCGCACGAGAGTGCTGTTCCTCGACCACCTCACCAGCGCCACTGCGCTCGTGTTCCCCGTGGCCGAACTGTGCCGGCGCGCACGCGCCGCCGGCATCGTGTCGATCATCGACGGTGCGCACGTGCCCGGGCACATCCCGCTCGACCTGCGTGCACTCGACTGCGACCTCTACACGGGCGCGCTGCACAAGTGGATGTGCGCGCCGAAGGGCAGCTCGTTCCTCTACGCCCACCCGTTCGCGCAGCAGTGGTTGCAGCCGTTGGTCGTCAGCTGGGGTTGGCAGAGCGATCACCCGTCCGGCTCACAGTTCGTCGACCATCACGAGTGGCAGGGAAGCCGCGACCTGTCCGCCTACCTGGCGACCGGCGCGGTCATCGACTTCGTCGAGTCGCACGACTGGTCGGCGATGCAAGCGGAGGGCCATCGCCTGACGTTGCTCACCCGTCACCGCATCGACGAGCTCACCGGGCTCGAGCCGATCAGCCCCGACTCCACCGACTGGATCGGCCAACTCGCGTCGGTGCGGTTGCCCGACGGCGTCGACGCGGTCGCGTTGAAGGCACGCCTGTTCGACGAGTTCCGCATCGAGGCGCCCCTGCCGGTGTGGAACGGCCAGACGTTCATCCGGGTCAGCTTCGCCGCCTACAACACAGAAGCCGACAGCGACGCCGTCGTCGCCGCACTCGGCCACGTGTTGTGACGGCGGCGCTCGGACTCGCCGTCGCGGCAGCCCTGCTGCTGGGCGCCAGCGACTTCTTCGCCGCCCGTTCGGCACGCACCACACCGGCCATTACGGTCACGCGCACCGCAGTGGGCACGAGCGTCGTGTTCTCGCCGCTGCTCTTGCTGCTCGTCGATTCGCAGTGGATCGGGCGCGACCTGATCATCGGCTCACTGTCCGGTCTGGCGATGATCACCGGGCTGATGCTGCTGTACCGCGGCTACGCGGTGGCACGGATGGGCATCGTCGCGCCGCTGTCGTCGGTGCTGCTGGCCACGGTCCCAGTGGTGTGGGACCTGATCAACGGCGTCACCCCGTCGGCCCTCGCCGCATTCGGGATGGCGCTCGGAGTGGCGGCGCTGGTGCTCACCTCGTACACGCCCGGCGGCGCCGGCAGCGTCACCCAGGGCGCGGTGCTCGGGCTCGGCAGCGGCCTCGCGTTCGGCGTCGCGTTCACACTGATGGGGGAGGTGTCGAGGGCGTCGGGACTCACGCCGGTCATCACGCAGCGCGGTACCGGCTTCGTGCTCCTCGCCGTCATCGGGCTCGTGCGCCGCGACCCCTTCTTCGCCGAAGGCATCGGCCGCCAACGGGCCGCGGTCGCCGGACTTCTCGGACTCGTCGCGATCGGGTCGCTGCAGGTGGCGTTCCAGCGTGGCGATCTGGGCCCGGTGTCGGTGGCCTCGTCGCAGTTCGCCACCGTGGCCGTCATCCTCTCCGTGCTGTTCAACCACGAACGCATGCGCTGGTGGCAGGCCGTGGGAGTCGGCACCACCGCCCTCGCCGTGGCCCTCATCGCCGCCGGCGGCTGACCCCGGCAGACTTCGGTTCCGGGCGTCTACGCGCGGAGGAGCGCGACGCCGGCGATGACGAGTGCGATGCCGCTGGTCTGGCTGAGCGTGAGACGTTCGCCGAGCACGAACACGCCGAGGATGACGGCGCCCATCGCTTCCATGCCCAGCCCGAGCACGAGCGTGGTCGAGACCATCTCGCTGCGGACCGCCATCGTGAGGAAGACGGCACCGACCAGGAACGCGACGGCGACTGCGACGCTCGGCCACAGCTGCGTGAACCCGCGCGAGGCCTTCATGAACGCGCCACCCAGGCAGAAACAGGCGGACCCAGCTGCGATCACCAACATGCGTCAGTGAGTCGGCAACCGTCGCCCAGATACGCCGCCGCACTCCTTGTGCGCACAACCGTGGAGCCGGAGAACGCGACGTCGGCACCTCTGGCGCCGACGTCGCGACCGCAAGGGCGTGGTGCCCGGTCGCGGTGGCGCGGAGTCGTTAGCCTCGGGGAATGGCCGAGAAACCGACTGTCACCATTCCCGAGGGCGAACCGCCCATCGACCTCCGCATCGTCGACGAGGTGGTCGGTGAAGGCGAAGAGGCCACCATCGGCAAGCGCGTCATCGTCCACTACGTCGGCGTCGCGTGGAGCACCGGCGCGCAGTTCGACGCCAGCTGGGACCGCGGCGACACGTTCGACTTCCGGCTCGGTGCCCGCGAGGTCATCGAAGGCTGGGACCACGGTGTGAAGGGCATGAAGGTCGGTGGGCGCCGCACGCTCACCATCCCGCCCGATCTCGGCTACGGCAGCCGTGGCGCCGGTGGCGTCATCAAGGGCGGCGAGACGCTCGTCTTCGTCGTCGATCTCGTCGCCGTCCGCTGACCCCGGTCGGCCGGCGTCACCGCGAGTCGCGGATCCAGATGCCCGGACCAGCCTTGGTGCGTTCGACCACCATCGTGCCGGCACCGTAGTCGTGCAGGCCCCGCAGGCCGAGCACGACCGGTGCGTACACCACCATCAACAGTGGGGTGAGCAGATCGCCCGAGAGGTCGGCGGCCATCACCGCCAGCAGCGGTGCAGCCGCCACCGCCCAGCGGGCGATCGAGCTGACCAGGTTCGGTGTCCCGAGCGTGGACCGCGAGATCACTCGGGTGCCCACCAGCAGCTTGCCCAGTGACCAACCACCCACCGCACAGGCGGGCACGGTGGCCATGAACAGCGCCGCCGCCACGATCAGCGCGGGCCTGTCGGCGCGCCATGCGAGGTACGCGGGCATCGTGAGCAGCAGCAGATCGATCAGACCGCCGCACAACCGTCGCCATCGGGTGGCCTGACGCCTGCCGTCGGGCAGCGGAGGTCGCGACGGTCGCACCACCGGCGGCAACGTGCCGCGGTACTCCGGATCGTCGAACTCCTCGTCGACCTGGTCGATGCGCACCCACACCAGTGCCTTCTCCACATCGACCGTGTGGGCCGACGACGTGACCAGTTCGTGTCCCGACACTGCGTGCGGCACGTCGCTGGCCTCCAACACGGTGCACAGCAGGGTCACCTGGTTGGCGCTGAGGCCAGCCAGGCTGAATCGGCGTGGCGCCGTACCCGTGGAACGTTCTTCGCTCATCCGCCCTGGACGAGGCGGCGTACGGCCACCACACGCACGGACGGGATATTGCCGATGCGGACCACATCGCCACTGCGCGGCGCCTGGATCCAGGTGGTGGCGCTGAGGGCGATGCCCACGTGGTTGATCACGCCGGAACCGACGTAAGACTCGAGGAACACCAGGTCACCAGGCTTGATCGGGGAGTTCCGCCAGTCGATCGCGGTGCCGTAGTAGGCCTGTGCTCCGCTGTAGTGCGGCAGTGCGATGCCGATCTCGGCGAAGGCAGCCTTGGTGAGACCGCTGCAGTCCCAGCGATCCGGGCCGGCAGCCGCGAACTGGTAGGGCTCGCCGAGCTGGGCGCTCGCGAACGCGATCACCGAGTTGACCTTGCTGCTCGTCGACGTGCCCGGTGCGGCGCCGCTGCCGCTGTTCGGGGCCGACGCAGCGGGCAGCGAGCCGCCCGCAGGCACCTTCAGCTTCATACCGGGGAAGATCATGCTGTCGATCGTCAGCTTGTTCACGCTGAGCAGATCGGCGAGCTTCACCTTCAGCTTCGGAGCGATGCCGGAGAGGTAGTCGCCGGACCGCACGACGTAGACGAGTTGCGTGGGGGCAGGAGCGGCCGGCGTCGCAGCGGGCACGACACCGCCCGCAGGCACCGCCAGCTTCTGGCCGGGGAGGATGAGGCTGCTGGTGGTGAGACCGTTGGCAGTGAGCAGTGCGCTCAGCTTGACCCCGAGCTTGCCCGCGATGCCGGTGAGGTGGTCGCCGGCCTTCACGGTGTAGGTGGCCGGCGCAGCGGCAGGGGCTGCTGCGGGAGCCACGCCACCGGCGGGCACGACCAGCTTCATGCCGGCGTAGATGAGGCTCGTCGGGGTGAGCTTGTTCGCGGCGAGCAGGTCGCTCAGCTTCACCTTCAGCTTGGCGGCGATGCCGAGCAGGTAGTCGCCGTCCTTCACTGTGTAGGTGGCAGGCGCGGCGGGCGCTGCTGGCGTGCGAGGGGCTGCCTGCGCCGGATCGGTCCCCAGTGCAACACCGACGGTGGCGCTGAGGAGGATGGCGGCAATGGCTCGACGTGATCGGGACATGCAGACTTCTTCGGCACGAAACGGCGTCGACTTTACGATTTCTTGACCATGGCGTGGGCGTACAACCACCGCACGCTGGTGTTTTGTCGGTTCACGGACGCTCAACAACACGGTTAGGGTTCCGGTGTGAGCAGGACGAACCGAGGTCGTGAGCGCCGCCCCGCCCGGGGCCCGGTGCCGTCACCGTGGCGTGCGCTGCACAACCCGTACGAGCCGGTGCGCATGCTGTCCGACGACCACGTCGAGCACATCCACCGCTCGTCGCTGCAACTGCTGGCCACCTCGGGCGTGCGCGTGCTGCACGACGGCGCCCGCCGCCGGCTCGCCGACGCCGGCTGTGCGGTCGACGACCTGATCGTCCGTTTCGACCCGGAGATGGTGGAGGCGTCGGTCGCCCTCGCACCATCCACGTTCACGCTGCGCGCTCGCAACCCTGCGCACGACCTGGTCATCGGCGGCCGCAACATCGCGTTCACGTCCGTGGGTGGTCCGGCGTTCGTCAGCGACGTGGAACGCGGACGCCGCCCCGGCACGCACGCCGAGCAACAGGAGTACCTGCGGGTCATCCAGGCGCTCGGCGTCATCCACCAGGAGGGCGGCGGACCATTCGAGGCGATGGATCTGGCGCCCGAGACCCGTCACCTCGACCTCTGCCACTCGCTGCTGCGACTGCTCGACAAGAACTGGCAGGGCATCGCGCTCGGCCGCGACCGGGCGTCCGACTGCATCGACATGGCGGCCATCGGGCTCGGCACCGATCGAGACGGTCTGGCCGAACGTCCAGCACTGCTCACCATCGTCAACACCAACACGCCGCTCACACTCGACATCCCGATGGCGGAGGGGCTGATCGAGCTGTCCGGAGCGGGGCAGGCGGTGTGCATCACCCCGTTCACGCTCGCCGGGGCCATGGCGCCAGCCACCTTGGCCGGCGCGCTCGTGCTGCAGAACGCCGAGGTGCTGGCGGTGGCCACGCTCATCCAGCTCGTGCGCCCCGGAGCACCGCTGATGTACGGCTCGTTCACCTCCAACGTCGACATGCGCAGCGGCTCGCCGGCGTTCGGCACGCCCGAGTACACGAAGGCGGCGCAGGCGAGCGGCCAGCTGGCCCGCCGCTACGGCCTTCCGTTCCGGTCGTCGAACACCACCGCCGCCAACACCGTCGACGCGCAGTCAGCGTACGAGAGCGCGATGTCGCTGTGGGGTGCCGTGATGGGCGGGGCCAACCTGGTCAACCACGCGGCCGGTTGGCTGGAGGGCGGCCTCACCGCCAGCTTCGAGAAGCTCGTCATCGACGCCGAGATGCTGCAGATGATGGCCGAGTACCTGCAGCCGATCGTGGTCGACGACGACTCGCTCGGCCTCGAGGCCATCGCCGCGGTCGGCCCCGGCGGCCACTTCTTCGGCTCACCGCACACGATGGAGCGCTACGAGACCGCGTTCTACTCGCCGCTGGTGAGCGACTGGCGCAACTTCGAGACCTGGGCCGAGGCCGGGTCCATCGACGCTCGCGAGCGCGCACACCTCATCTGGCGCCAGCTGCTCGACGAGTCGGAGTCACCCGCGCTCGACCCGGCCATCGACGACGAGCTCACCGAGTTCGTCGCCCGGCGCACGGTCGAACTCCTCGCGCAACGCTGACGAGAGAGGGCCGAGGGGTAGGGCTGGCCCCACCTCCGCGACACCTGGCCGCCGGATGGTCGCAGGAGCGGCCGCGGCGCACGCTGGAGGCATGCTCCGCCGACTCGCTTCCGCCTGTTTCGTCCACCGCCGCCTCACGCTGCTCGTCTGGGTGCTCGCCGTGGTGGGCATGTCGTTCGCGGCCGGTGCCACCGGTGGCGAGTTCGCGGAAGGTGGACGGTTGCCCGGCACCGACAGCGATCTCGCGTACGAGTTGCTGCTCAGCGAGGCGCCGCAGGACCCGCAGATCGACGGCGACACCGGTCGCATCGTGCTGAGTGTGGACGGTCGCTTCGACGACCCCGCAGTGGACGCAATGGTCGCCGGCTTTCTCGACGACGTGGCCGCGCTGCCCGGCGTGCTCGACAGCCCGTCCACGCCAGAGGCACTGCTGGTGTCGGACGACTCCTCGGTGGCCACCGGCGCCATCTCGTTGGGCACCGATGACACGGCGGTGGTCGACGAGCTGATGGCACTGCGGGCCGATCTCGCCGGCGAGATGACGGTGGACTACAGCGGCTACCGGTTCCAGGACGGGGGAGTGCCATCCACGGAAGCGTTCGGCCTCCTGGCGGCGATGGTCATCCTGCTCATCGCGTTCGGTTCGCTGGTCGCGATGGGGCTGCCGATCATCACCGCACTGTTCGGCATCGTCATCGGCCTGGCCGGCGTCGAGCTCTGGGCCGCCGCTGTGTCGACACCGGACTTCACCGTGCAGGTCGCGTCGATGGTCGGCATCGGCGTCGGCATCGACTACGCACTGTTCATCGTCACCCGCTACCGCGAGTCGTTGAAGGCCGGCAGTAGGCCGCACGCCGCAGTGCTGGAGGCGATCGACACCGCCGGTCGGGCCGTGGTGTTCGCCGGAGTGACCGTGATGATCTCGCTGATGGGCATGCTGCTGATGGGCATGTCGTTCCTGAACGGTCTGGCGCTGGGCACCTCGAGCGCGGTGCTCGTGGCCGTGCTCGCCGCGATCACGCTGCTGCCCGCGCTGCTCGGCTTCGCGGGGCGCCGCATCGACCGCCTGTCGGTGCACCGTCGCACCGAGCGCACGGGCGAGTCGGGCTGGCACCGCTGGAGCCGGTTCGTGCAGCGCCATCCGGTGGCCTGTGCGGCCAGCGGCATCGCACTGCTCGGCGCGCTGGTGGTGCCCTCGTTCTTCATGCGCTTCGCGTCGGCCGACGCGGGCAACGACCCGGCCGGCACCACCACCCGTCTCGCCTACGACACGCTTGCCGACGGCTTCGGTGCCGGCTACAACGGCCCACTGCTGCTGGTCACGCGCATCGACGGGAACGTCGCGCTCGCCGAGCAACTGGCCGCCGACGTGGGCCGCACCGAGGGCGTCGCCACGGTTGCCGGCATCGACGTGGTGCCCAACCGATCGGTCGCGGTGATCACCGTGATGCCGACCACCGGCCCGCAGGAACAGGCGACCGCTGACCTGGTGCACCGCCTGCGCGACGACGTGATCCCTGCCGGCGGCGTGACCGCGCACGTCGGTGGGCAGACGGCGGGCGACGTCGACTTCTCCGAGCAGATGTCGTCGCGGCTGCCGATCTTCATCGGCGCCGTACTGGTGCTCAGCTTCCTGCTGCTGATGGTGGTGTTCCGATCCATCCTGGTGCCGCTGAAGGCGGTGTTGCTCAACCTGATGTCGATCGGTGCCGCCTATGGCGTGCTGGTGGCGGTGTTCCAGTGGGGCTGGTTCGGTTGGCTGATCGGCGTCGAACAGGGTGCACCGATCGAACCGTGGGCGCCGATGATGCTGTTCGCCATCGTGTTCGGCCTGTCGATGGACTACGAGGTGTTCCTGCTCTCGTCGGTCAAGGAACGTGTCGACCGCGGTGAGAGCAACAGTCAGGCGGTCGTCGAGGGGCTCGCGAGCACTGCGCGAGTGATCACCGCCGCCGCTGCCATCATGGTGTGCGTGTTCGGCACGTTCGTACTCGGCGACATCCGGGCCATCAAGCTCATCGGGCTCGGTCTCGCCGTGGCGGTGTTCCTCGACGCCACCCTCGTGCGCATGCTGCTCGTACCGGCGACCATGGAACTGCTCGGCGACCGCAACTGGTGGCTTCCGAAGCGGCTGGCACGAGTGCTGCCGGTGGTCCACGTCGATGCTCCGCCGCACGTCGAGCCCTTGCTGAACTCTGCGCCCGCCGAGCGCCCGCTGGCCGGGGCGCGGCGATGAGCGGCCTGCTCCGCCGCTGGTACGGCCCGTACGGGCAGGCGCAGGTGTGGCGCGAGTCGGCGTCGCTGCTGCTCGACCTGTTCGTCGGCATCGTCACGTTCACCGTCGTCGTCACCATGCTGTCCACCAGCGCCGGTCTGCTGATCACCCTCATCGGCGTACCGTTGCTGGTGGCCACCGTCCAGGGCGGTCGGCTCATCGGCGTCGTGGAACGCGCCCGGGTGCGCGCGTTCATGGGAGTCACGCTGCCGGCGTCGGCGCCCGTGGTCTGGCCGGATGGCATGTGGCCGCGGCTGAAGCGAGCGCTCGTCGACGTGCCCGGATGGAGGGCACTCGCGTACGGGCTGCTGATGCTGCCGTGGGGCATCATCGCGTTCACCGCCACCGTCGTCATCTGGTCGGTGGCCTGGTCCACCGCCACCATGCCACTGTGGGCGTGGGCGTCGGATCGGCCGCCGCCGTTCACGCTCAGCGGTGTGCACGTCGTGTTCGAGGGCAGGTGGTACGCCGGCATCGTCGCTGTCGGAGTGGTGATCGGGCTGCTCATGCTCGCCGCCCTGCCCAGGGTCATCCACGGGCTGGCCTCGGCGCACCTGGCACTCGCGCGGGCGCTGCTGGCGCCGAGCAGCGAGGAGCAGCTGGCGCAGCGCGTGTCCGAGTTGGAGGTGAGCCGTGAGGCGTCGGTCGAGTCGTCGGCGAGCGAGCTGCGCCGCATCGAGCGCGATCTGCACGATGGTGCACAGCAGCGGCTGGTGAGCCTCGCGATGAACCTCGGCCTGGCCAAGGAACGGTTGCGCGACAGCGACGACGAGCGCACTCGATCGATGGTCGACGCTGCGCACGACGAGGCCAAGCAGGCCATCGCCGAGCTGCGCGATCTGGTCCGTGGCATCCACCCCGCGGTGCTCACCGACCGCGGGCTCGACGCGGCAGTGTCCGCACTCGTCGCTCGCTGCCCGGTGCCGGTGACGATGCACACCGAGCTGCCGCGACGGCTGCCACCAGCGATCGAAGCGACCGCGTACTTCGTGGTTGCCGAAGCGCTCACCAACGTCGCGAAGCACAGCCGTGCACGCAGCGCGATGGTGCGCCTGTTCGAGCGCGACGGGGCACTGGTCGTGGAGGTGCACGACGACGGCATCGGCGGCGCCGACGCGGGTCTCAGCGGTGGATTGCACGGGTTGAGCGATCGGGTCGCCGGTGTGGAAGGCCGCTTGCGCATCGCCAGTCCGGCCGGTGGCCCTACGGTGTTGAGCGTGGAGCTGCCGTGCGAGTCGTGATCGCGGAGGACTCGGTGCTGCTGCGCGAAGGCATCTCGCGCCTCCTTGCCGAGTACGGGCACGACGTGGTCGCGGCCGAAGGCGATGCGAGCCGGCTGCTGGCCGTGGTGGTCGAGCACCAGCCCGACCTGGTGATCGTCGACGTGCGCATGCCGCCCACGCACACCGACGAAGGCCTGCGTGCGGCGGTCGAGCTGCGCAGCGTGCGACCGGCGACCCCGGTGCTCGTGCTGTCGCAGTACGTGGAGGAGCGCTACGCCACCGAGCTGCTCGCACTGGGCACGGTGGGTGTGGGGTACCTGTTGAAGGAGCGTGTCGCCGACGTGCGCGAGTTCGTCGAGGCCGCGCAACGGGTTGCCGATGGCGGCACCGCGCTCGACCCGGAAGTGGTCGCGCAGCTGTTCGCACGCAGCCGCCGGCGCGATCCGCTCGATGCGCTGAGCCCCCGCGAACGTGAGGTCCTGTCGCTGATGGCGCAGGGCCTGTCGAACGTGGCGATCGCGTCGACGCTGGTCGTCAGTGGGGGAGCGGTGGAGAAGCACATCTCGTCGATCTTCACCAAGCTCGACCTGCCCCCGTCCGAGCACGAGCACCGTCGGGTGCTGGCCGTGCTGCGCTACGTGTCCGACACCTGAGCCGGGTCAGCAGCCGGCCGCGGCCTTGACGATGGGGTAGGGGTTCACCGGCGCGCCGCCACGCGGGTGCACTTCGAAGTGCAGGTGGGGGATCGACGCGTTGCCGGTCTTGCCCACGTAGCCGATGATGGTGCCGGCAGTGACCTTCGAGCCGACACCGATGCCATTCGCGAACCCGCTGAGGTGCGCGTAGAAGTAGTACGTGCCATCGCCGACGGTGAGCCACAGTGCGTTGCCGGCGAGCGACCCGCGGTAGTCGCTCTGTCGCTTGGTGATGGTGCCGGTCTGCACCGCGTACAGCGGCGTGCCGCTGCTCGCCAGGATGTCGACGCCCTGGTGCCGGCGGCCACCGCTGCGTGGTGCGCCCCACGTGTCCCAGAACTTGCAGTGCTTCGACATGGGGAACAGGATCGACCCGGCAGCCGGGGCGGGGGCCGACGGTGTCGAGGGCTTCACACGGGCTGCAGCGTTGGCCAGGATGGCCGCGGTCGCTGCGTCGAGCGAGCCGGAGATCGGCAGGTACCGGCCCTTCTGGAACGCAGTCACGGCGGCCGCCGTGCCGCTCCCGAACCAGCCGTCGGCCCCACCCTTCACCGTGATGCCGACGGTGATCAGTTGCTGCTGCATCTGCTGCACCGAGCTGCCGGTGGCCCCTTTCGCCAGGATCGGCGTGCGGGGCAGCATGCCCAGCAGTGTGGCGGTGGGCGTGTCGGCCGTGCCGTTGTCGGTGAGACCCCATGCGCGCTGGTAGGCGCGCACCGCGGCCTCGGTGCCGGACCCGAAGATGCCGTCGGCGCCGCCCTTCACCGTGATGCCGGCGGCGATCAGTCGCTGCTGCAACTGCACGACCGTGGGGGAGCGGTCGCCCTTCTTGGCGATGATGTTCGACGACGGCGCTGCGACGACGGGTGCGGTGGTCGCGACCAGGGGCAGCATCAGCGACACGAGCAGCAGGGCCACCGTGAGGAGCATGCGAGGGGATTGCCGAACCCGATGGAGCATGAATGCTCTCCTTCGCTCGGCCCGCTTGAGGAGCGATGGTACGCCGTCCGCTCCGGCGCGGTCCAGCGATTCCGTAACGAAAGCGTAATAATTCGCGAGTCCCGTCGGATTCCCACCCGTCTGGTCCTACGAATCCGACATTCCTGGTGGAAGAGTTGTGACCAGACCGGCACGACCTCGCGACTGCAGCGTCGTCCGTCCGAGGGGAGTGCCCGTGGAAGGAACCTCACGGCGCCGCCAACCACGACGAGCGTGCGACCGACTGGTCCTACGAAGCCCACACTCCTCGTGGATCAGTGGTGACCAGACCGGGACGACGACGAAGCCGAGGAAACTCGAGGGGAGTGCCGCTCACGCCCGCACTGCACCTCCATCCGGCACCTAGTCCCTTCAAACTGACATAACGATGATTATGGGCGTTGCGGGGTCGGATTCGCCCCACAGGGTTCGATCACATTCGCTCGTGTCGCGGCTCCACCTGGGTGTGAGTCGGTGCAGCCGCGACACGAACGGATCGAGACTCGGCCTCGGCTGCGTTGGCTGCGTCGACCGCACGCCGTCGACTCGCCACGGAGATCCGCGTGTGTGCACTTTCGCTCGCATGGCGAGCGAAACTGCGCGAACGCGGCCGGGCCGCCCTCCTCGACCGGGCGCAGCCATGGTCGTTTCGTCATGACGAAAGTCGTCATGTATGGCAGGTGCGGGCGATCAGGCGCTCGGTGGGGTGAGCTCGCGGTCGCGGAGCGGTCGCGCGGCGTCGAGCAGCCAGTCGACGATCTCGCGCAGCTCGCGGATGGTGGGCTTCGCTCCCGCGGCGGCCAGATCGCGCTCGGCGTCGTTCACTGCGCACGCCATCACGTACAGCTCGTCGTGGAGACGGTCGAGCTCGTCCTTGGTGATGATCAGTTCGGTCTCGTTCAGCTGCAACTCCGAGGCGCGCTGACTCCCGACCCAGTGCCACTGCCGGCACGCCTGCGAGCAGAATGTACGCGGCCGCCCCATCTTCTGCGGAGGGAGCACGCGACGACACCACTTGCAGCGCGACCGCTCCTCCCCTCGCTCCCCTGCATCGGCTGCGACTTTCGTCATGACGAAAGGCTAGCGCGCGCCCATCGGCAGAGTCAGCGATCCATCAGCGAACTGGTCGACTGCCATGCGGACTCCGCTCGGTCGAGTCGGTCGGTGGCTTGCAGCCGCAGCCGGTCGGCGACTCCTGCCACCAACACGTTGCTGAGCGCGAGTGTGCCGACGTGGCTGTCGAACGGTCCCCCGCTCGCTGCCGCCACGGTGAGCGTGCGATCGGCCAGCGCGGCGAGCGGTGACAGCAGGCTGTCGGTGATGGCCACGCACCACACTCCCCCGGCGCGGGCGGACCGTGCGGTTTCGATGACCCACCGGTCGTACCTTCGCAGGTCGATGGTGACCAGCACGTCGGAGGAGCGCAGTTGCGACACCTTGCGGCGGACGGCGACGTCGTTGCCATCGAGCAGGTGCACGTCGTCGCGCAGAGCGAGCAGGTCGCCCACCATCTGTCGGGCGACACCGTTCGACGCGTCGCCGGAGAGCACGTGCACTCGGCACTTCGGTGCCGCGAGGTGGGCCACCACGTCGGCGAGTGCCACCGCTTCCAGGGCGCGGAGCGTGGTGGACACGTTGTCGAGTTCGAACTGCAGGTGGCGACCGATGGCATCGGTGGCGGCGGGTTCGCGGATGCGCTCTGCGGCGGGCCGCAACTGGCTGGCGAGCGAGTGCTGCACCGACGCCTGCAGACCGGTGAAACCGTCGTAGCCGAGCTTGCCGGCGAGTCGTACCACCGTGGCGGCGCCCGACGATGCTGCTTCCGCGAGGTCGGCGACGGTGCCGAACGCCACCAGCTGCGGCCGCTCGAGCACCACTTCCGCCACCCTGCGTTCCGCGGGCGTGAGCGACGTGTTGGCTCGACCGATGCGTTCTGCGACTTCCACGGGCGGCATGGTAGTGGTCGTACCTCCCTCCTCGCCGCCGCGATGATCCGAACGTTTCAGACAGGCGCTATAGTTGGAACGAATCTTCCAGTCGAGAGAGGCGACCAATGACCACGCTCACCGAGCACGTGCTGCCCAGCGTCATCGAATCCCCCGCATGGCCCACCATGCCCGTGCCTTCGGCCGCGATCGGTTCACCGGAGTTCGTCCGAGCGGCAGGTCACGCGGCGCGCCTGCTGCCGGCCGACGTGCACGACGCGCTCGTCGACTTCGCCGACGCTCCCCCGCAGGCGGGCGCCATCGTGCTGCGCGGTCTGCCGGTCGGAGAGCTGCCCTTTACTCCCACGTCGCCCACCGCGCCGTTCGTCAAGGACTCCGTCAGTGAGTTCACGCTGCTCACCGTCGCCCGCCGGCTCGGCCAGCCGGTCGGTTACCTGCCGGAGCACGGTGGCGATCTGGTGCAGAACCTGGTGCCCACCAAGGCCGGTGCCGACCGTCAGGTGAGCACCTCGTCGAAGGTGCAACTGATGTTCCACACCGAGGCCGCCTTCCACCCGCACCGGCCGCGGTACCTGCTGCTGCTCTGCCTGCGCGGCGACGAGAGCGCGGCCACCACGCTGTCGTCCATCTTCGAAGTGCTGCCGCGCCTCCCCCTCGACGTGGTTGACACGTTGTTCCAGCCGCGGTTCCGCACCGCGGTCGACGAGAGCTACCTGCACGGTCGCAGCAACGAGTTGGGCGCACCGATGGCGGTGCTGCGCGGCGATCGCGATCGTCCGATGATGGTGTTCGACGCCGACCTGATGGTGGGCACCGACGAGGAAGCCGACGCCGCGCTGCGAGCACTGTCGGCGGCCGTGGAGAGCCACCACACCGGCTTCGCACTGCAGACCGGCGACATGCTGATCGTCGACAACAACGTCGCCGTTCACGGCCGCACACCGTACGAACCGCGCTTCGACGGGTACGACCGCTGGCTGCAGCGCTCGATGGCGGTGGCCGACCTGTCGCTGAGCGACGGCGAGCGCAACGGGCGAGTCATCGTCACGCACTTCGGTTCCTGAACGCCGCATCGCACGAGGTACCCGCCGTTAGGGTGCCCCGGTGACGAAGCTGCTCGCCCGACTGTGGTTGTTCCTCTGGCGTTGGCGCACCATCGAACCCCCGCAACCGATCCCTGCCAAGTGCGTGATGATCGCTGCGCCGCACACCACCAACTGGGACTTCCCGCTCACGCTCGCGATGGCGAAGGTGAGCGGCATCCGCATCAACTGGTTGGGCAAGCGCTCGCTGTTCCAGGGACCGATGGGGCCGATCATGCGCCGGCTCGGCGGAGTGCCCGTCGACCGCGAGGCGCCGGGCGGCATGGTGGCGTCGCTCGTCGCCGAGTTCGCCGCCCGCGACCAACTGGCGCTCGTGGTGCCGGCAGAAGGAACGCGGTCGTACACCGACTCGTGGAAGTCGGGCTTCTACCGCATCGCGCTCGAGGCCGACGTGCCGCTGGTGCTCTCCTACGTCGACCGGTCGACGCGCAGCGGAGGGTTCGGCCCGGCCATCGCGCTCACCGGTGACGTACACGTCGACATGGACGTGTTGCGGGCGTTCTACGAGGGCAAGACCGGCCTCAAGGACGGGCGCTTCGGCCAGGTGCGGTTGAAGGAAGAAGACCAGCCGGACGGTTGAGGGTCACGGCCCGCCGAGTGCCAGCCACTCGCTCGCCGCCGTCTCGTCGCCGGTGGTCTGTACCGAGCCGTCGGGGATGGGGCGACCCCACAGCCGCAACAGCACCTGGAGGGCGGGACCGCTGATCTCCGCCTCGGGTGTCACACCCGCAGCGGCCAGCACGACGGTGCCCTCGCGGCCGTCGATCACCCAGCTCCCGCCGGTGTCGGTGAGGCGCACCGCAACCACCGACCGGGGCACGGTGAGCGACTCGCGCGACACGACCCGTGGGAGCATCACGGTCCAGTACTCGTCGACCCCGTCGGCGGCGAACTCGGTGTCGATGGTGGGCTGCAGGCCGATGGCGCGCTCGGCGTCCCACCGGTGCACCGACGCCTCCTGTGCCTGGCGGCGGCGCCAAAGGCCCGCCACCTTCGGCTCCACCGGGAACGGGTGCCACGTCGGCGTGGTCGGGTCGACCGAGTGGAGTGTCGCGAGCAGGCGGTCGGCGCCGGCGCGCACCCACGCGGCGAGCGCCGCAGCGTCCGACGGCACCGGGTCGTCGGCGGGGTCGAGGTGCGGCACCGCGCCGGTGAGGATGGCAGCGCGCGCCCAGCGCTGCACGCCACCGAGATGGGCGCCGAGGTCGGTGAGCGTCCAGCCGGGGCATCCGGCGATGGGCGCGTCTGGCGGTCCGCTGGCGATGGCCGACACGAACGCGTCGGCGTCGGCGGCGAGCAGGTCGAGATGATCGAGGCTCATGGCTGCGAGCCTACGAGGCTGGCCCGCTTCGTCCCGGCAGAATGGGCGCCGATGATCTCCGACCGCGTTGCCACCATGCCCACCGCGCCCGCGAGCGCGTTCGCCAGCGACAATGCAGCAGGCGCCCACCCGGCCGTGCTCGACGCGCTGGTTGCGGCCAACGCCGGGCACGCGCTCGCGTACGGCTCCGACCGCTGGACGGAGGAGGCCACGGCGCGCTTCCGCGACCTGTTCGGTCCCACCAGCGAGGCGTTCCTGGTGTGGAACGGCACCGGCGCCAACGTGATGGCGCTGGCAACGATGGTGCACCCTGCGGAAAGCGTGGTGTGCACCGAGTGGGCACACATCGCGGTCGACGAGGCCGGCGCCCCCGAACGCGCGCTGGGCGCCAAGCTGCAGCCGTTGCCCGCTCCGACGGCGAAGTTGGTGCCCGAGCAGTTGGAGGCGCTCGCCCACCTTCAGGGCGTGCAACACCATGCGCAACCGGGTGTGGTGAGCATCACGCAGAGCACCGAGTTGGGCACCCTCTACACCGCCGAGGAGGTTGCCGCGCTGTGTGACACTGCGCACCGCATGGGCATGCTCGTGCACCTCGACGGCGCGCGCATCGCGAACGCCACTGCTGCGCTCGGCGGCACCCGGGCCGCGCTGCACAGCTTCACGGTCGATGCCGGCGTCGACGTGGTCAGCTTCGGCGGCACCAAAGCCGGGCTGCTCGGTGGTGAGGCGGTGGTCTACCTGAACCCCGCGCTCGCGCAGCGTGCCAAGTACGTGCGCAAGATGGTGAACCAGCTGCCGTCGAAGATGCGGTTCGTGGCCGCACAGTTCAACGCGCTGCTGCACGACGACCTGTGGATCTCGCTCGCCGGCAACAGCAACGAGATGGCCACGCGGCTGTACCTGGCCACCCGCGACATCGCCGGCGTGCAGTTCGACCACGCGCCACAGGTGAACAGCGTGTTCCCGGTGCTCCCCCACGACGCCATCGCTCCGCTCTGCGACTGGTGCTTCTTCTGGGACTGGGACGTGAGCCGCGACCAGGTGCGATGGATGACCGCGTGGGACACCACCGCCGCCGATGTCGACGCCTTCGCGGCGGGCGTGCGGCACCTGCTCGGCTGACGCTCACTGTTCGCCGCGATTTCTGCGAAGAAGTCTTTACGGGAACGTTTCGATCGCGTATCCTGTGACTACTTGCTCAGTGCAAGTACTTCGCCGGCATGAACAAGGGGATTCCATGGCAGCGGTCGATCTTTTCGTACAGCGCGTCATCACCGACGATCGGTGGATGAACGATGCGGCCTGTAGAGGCCTCACGCATCTGTTCTTCCCGCCGCCCGCGGAGCGGCCGCAAGCTCGTGAACGTCGTGAAACCACGGCGCGCGACGTGTGTGGCAGCTGCCAGGTGAACGGCACCTGTCGCGAGTTCGCCCGCACCAACCACGAGTACGGCTACTGGGGTGGCGAGAGCGAAGACGAGCGCCACGCCGCCGGCTTCCGCCTCATCGCCCCCATCGGCGTGCGGGCCCGCAACATCATCTGACCGTCTCGTTCGGTCAGCCGGAAGTCCAGGCGGCGTGCAGCGCCACCGGCTTCCTGAAGATCACCCCTGTGGTCGTCACCGGCGCCGTCAGTCGCACGTCGTCGAGCAGTTCCAGCACGGCACGCACAGCCGCCTTCGTCTCCACTCGCGCCAGCGTGGCTCCGATGCACAGGTGTGGCCCCTGCGCGAAGGCGAGGTGGTTGCGAGCGTTGGCCCGCTGCACACGGAACTCGTCGGGCTCGTCGAAGTGCGACGGGTCGCGGTTGGCCGCGGCGAGCGACACGATCACCAGGTCGCCGGCCGCGACGCGACGACCCCCGAGCTCGACGTCGCGCGTCGCGTAGCGATCCACTCGTGCGGCCGCCGGCTCCAGCCGCAGTGACTCCTCCACGGCAGCCTCGATCAGATTCGGGTCGGCGCGTACCAGCGCCAACTCCGCGGGATGGACGAGCAGATGGTGCAACACGTTGGCGGTCATGCCCTCGCTGGTCTCGATGCCGCCGAACAGGAACACTGCGGCGTTCGACACCAACTCGCGATCGTCGAGCACGCCGCTGACGTCGTGCAGCAACGATCCCGGCTGGTCGGCGGCGCGGCGCAGTGCGCCGGCGAGCGAGTCGAAGGCTGCGGCGCCACTCTCGCTGACCCCTCCCCCGGCGGCCACACCGTCGACCGCGGCCACGATGGCGTCGTACCATCCGAGGAGCTCGTCGGTGTGCACGTCGTGCAGGCCGAGTGCGCTGGCCGCCACCGAGACGGCCAGCGGACCCGCCAGCTCGCGGCGCAGCTCGGCGGATCCGCGCGGGTGCAGCGTCTCGACCAGACGGCGGGCGTGTGCTGTCGTCGGCCCCGCGTCGCGGCGGGCGACTTCGCTCGGACGTAACGCACTGGCGAACGGCTCGCGATGCCGACGGTGTTCCGCCCCGTCGAGCGAGAGCATGCTCGGCCCGACGACCTGCGCGGTGCTGAACCGTGGGTCGTCGACGGTGAAGGTGACCGGGTCGCGCATCACCTCGGCCGCGAGGTCGCGAGTGAGCACGACCCAACCGTTCATCGCGGCCAGCCACGCCACCGGGCCTTCTGTGCGCAGCGAGGCCATCAGTCGGTGGTGGTGTGCATCGAGGTCGGCGAGCGACGCATCTGCGTTCACGGGCGGCAGCGTACCCATCGACCCCTCTACGATGCGGGCGTGAGCGAGTCACTCCCCCATCGCACCGCCATCGCCGCAGCGTGGGCTGCCTATGGCGATCCGCGCCGCATCGTGGCGGTCGACGAGGTGAGCGCGAACGTCTCCACCAACCGCGTGTACCGCATGCACCTCGACGACGGCAGCTCGGTGGTCGGCAAGGTGTCGTCGTACGGCTCGTACTTCCTCTTCTACGAGGATCACGACCGCCTCAACCGCTGTGCCCGGCTGCTGGAGGGCACGCGCTTCCACGGGATGTTGGCCGAAGTGTGGCGGCGCGACGACGGGCGCATCTTCACCTGGTACGACCACCAGATGTGGGCGGTGTTCTACGACGACGTGCCTCGCCGCGACAACCTGCCACGCGTGCTCACCGTGTCGCAGGTGCACAACCTGGGCCGCGAGATCGCCGAGTTCCACCTCGCGTGCACCGATCTGGCGCCGAAGATCCCCGCCGGTTCGAAGACCGTGAAGAGCGACGCGATCCATCTGCTCGAGCTGTTGGAGAGCCCCTTCGCGCCGCGCAACTTCGACATGCCGCCGGAGTCGATCGGCGTGCTGTGGAAGCACACGCACCAGTTCCTCGAACGTCTCGTCGAGGTCGGGTACGACGAGTGGCCGAAGATCCCGGTGCTGATCGACTGGAACCTCGGCAACTTCTCGGTGGCC
>JAUXQB010000105.1 GCA_030685215.1 Actinomycetota bacterium | reverse complement strand
GCGCGCTCGATGCGTTGGTTGCCGGCCGACCGCGCGTGATGGCGTCCCGTCGCCTGTGCGAGCGCGAGCAGCGCCGCGAGCACGGCGACGGCGAGCGCGATCGTCATCCCGCCGACGAGCACCCGGCTCGAGTGGTCGAGCGCCCGCGTTCCGGCGAGCGGATCCTCCACGACCGCGGGAAGGAACTCGTCGCCACCCGGCGTCGGGTCTGCAGCGGCCGCGATCGCGTCGACCTCCTCCGTGAACGCGGCCACACCCGCGCGCCCAGCGCGCAGCTCGACATAGAGCGCGACGCCCGCGACCGACTCCGGGTGCAGCTCGACGAGCGCGGGCGTGATGAGGAGCGGGCCGGTGTCGAACACACCGGTCGGCGTGCGGGCGACACCCACCACCTCCAGCTCCACCGTCGCGCCGTCGGGCTCGCCGAACCCGGTGTCGAACTGGGTGACCTCCTCGGCCGTCAGCAGCGACACAGTGAGCACGTCGCCCGGCCCGAACCCACCGACGTCGGCGATCCGCTCGGTGATCATCACCTCGTTGGCCACGGCTGGGTCGGCGCGGCGACCCGCCATCACCACCGGCTGTACCAGCGCTCCCGGCGGCGCGGACACCATGCCGACGTACTGCACCTGATCGCCCGCGAGCTGGCCGACGAAGATGGTGGTCGACGCGTACCGTTCGATCGACTCGAGTGCGGCGATCTCGTCGGCCAGCTCGCGCCCGCCGAACACCGACACGCTGGCGTCGCCGACGTCGACCGCCGCCGCGAGTCGCTCCGGCGCAGACGCGGTGCGGGAGGTGAGTGCTGCTCCTCCCGCGAGCACGCCGCCGACGACACCCGCCACCAGCCCGACCGCGACGATCGACGGCCGCCGCTGCCGCCACTCGAACGACGCGATCGACACGACCGCACCGCGCGCGAAGGTCGTCATCGGCCGGTCACCGGCAGCACCGCAGTGATGCGCGTGCCACCGGAATCGTTGCGCTCGACCGACAGCGACCCGCCCGCGGCGCCGATGCGGTCGCGCATGTTGACCAGCCCCTGACCCGGCTGCACCGCCGTCGGATCGAACCCAGGACCCTCGTCGTCGACCACCAGGTGCAGCGCTCCGTCGCGTTCGCTCAACGCGATGCGTACCGCCGCGCCGGCCGCATGCTTCGACGCGTTCTGCAGCGCCTCCATGCAGCAGAAGTAGGCGGCTGCCTCCACCTCGGGCGAGTAGCGGCCGACCGACTCGGCGCGCACCACCACCGGCGAGGCGCTCCGCCGCGCCGACACCCGCAACGCCTCGACCAGCCCACTGTCCATCAGCAGCGGCGGGTAGATGCCGTGCGCGAGCACACGCAGTTCGGCGATCGCCTCCTTCACTTCGTCGCCCAGCTCGGCGAAGCGGGCACGCGCCACCGACGGGTCGGCCGCGATCTCCTCGGCCGCCAGCCGCAGGTCGACCGCGAGCGCGACAAGGTGCTGCTGCGCGCCGTCGTGCAGGTTGCGCTCCAGCCGGCGACGCTCGGCATCGGCCGTGGCGACCAGGCGCACCCGCGACGCACGCAGCTCACTGTTCGTGCGCTGCAGATCCTCCAACGTGTCCTGCAACGCCGCGTCGAGCTGACGGTTGTGCAGCACCAACCCCAGGCGCCCGCCGATCTCGGCCAGCTCGGCGTCGTCGCTGGGACGGAAGCGATCGCGGTCGGCGGCCCGCGTCACGATCACCACCGCGAGCAGCTCGCCCGCGTGTGTCGCGGGCACGATGCGCACGTCGCCGGGATCGAGCTCGGGCACCAGCGACGGCCACCACATCTGCAGCCACGCACGACCGACCACTCCGCCACCGGCCAGTACGCGCCGCGCGCCGTCGTCGAGCCACTCGCCGGTCGTGGGCCGCTGCGGGATCGCGACCGAACGGACCAGTTCGCCGCCGGATGCGTGCTGCCAGATCTCCACGGACGACGCCTGCATCGATCGCAGCAACGACTCGGCGAGCTGCTGCAGCAGGTCGACCGTCGGCGTGTGGCGTCCGGCGCTCTGCCCGAACGCGCGCATCACGTCCTCCGGCGAGCGGGGCAGGCCACGCACCACCCGGTCGATCGACGCGCCGATGGACCGCCGCGCCCACGGCCATCCGAGCGCACCGATCGCGGTCGCGCCGACGACGCCGAGCACCGCGCTGGTGCCGTCGAGTGGTTCGCCGGTCAAGAGCATCGCGACGAACACACCGGCCACCGCGACGAGGGCCGCGGCGACGAAGAGCGCCACCACTCCCGCGGCGGTGCGCAGGAACCGGTTCACGACGCGCTCGCTCCGTCGTCGACGATCCGACCGTCACGCATCCGCACCGTCCGGTCGGCGCGCGCCGCCAGGTTCGGGTCGTGCGTGACCATCACGATCGATTGGCCCTGCTGGTTGAGGCGGCAGAACAGCTCCATCACCTCGGCACCGCCGTCGCTGTCGAGCGCGCCCGTGGGCTCGTCGGCGAGCAACAACGTCGGCCGGTTGGCCAGTGCCCGCGCGATCGCGAGCCGCTGCCGTTGACCGCCCGAGAGCGTGCCCGGCGACGCGCCCGCCTTGTCGAGCAGCCCGAGCAGGTCGAGCAGCTCTCGAGCCCGCTGTTCGGCCTCACGCCGGCCAGCGCCCGCCACGAGCGCGGCCAGCGCGACGTTGTCGAGCGCCGACATCCCCTCCACCAGGTGGAAGAACTGGAACACGATGCCGATGTGCTGCCGGCGCAGGAGGGCGAGTTCGGTCTCGTCGGCCGTGGTCAGGTCGACGCCGGCCACCTGCACGAGCCCGGCGTCGGACCGTTCGAGCCCGGCAGCGATGTCGAGGAAGGTGGACTTGCCGCACCCGGACGGGCCGGTGATGGCGACGAACTCGCCGGCGGCAACCGTGAGATCGACGCCGCGCAACGCCCGCACGGGAGCGGTCGCCGCGTCGTAGGTGCGACGCACGTCGACGGCGACGAGCACAGGGCTCGTCGCCGTCGCGTCACGCGCTGCGGAGGGGGAGGTCGTCATCGCAGCGCAGATTCTGCCATCGCGGGTCGGTCGGAATCAGAACACGGTGACCGTGCGGCTCATGCCACCCATGAAGTGCGGCGGACCGTCCTCGCCCTGCGGGATGAAGCAGAGCAGGAAGTAGGTGCCCGGTTCGAGATCCATCGCCACGTAGTTGGTGGTGCCCGGGCCGCCGAATGCCACGCCGGTGAACGTGACCTTCGACATCAGCTCCTCCTCGGGCAGTTCGAGCAGCTCTTCGAGCGGCTGGGTGACGCCTTCGTTGCGCTTGAACAGCACCATCTCGTGCTCCTCGACGCCTTCGTTCTCGAGGGCGAAGCTGACCCGACCGGCGTCGAGCTCGGAGGGGATGTCGGTGAACGCGTACTCGATCGCGCCGACCTTCACGGCCTGCAGGTCGCAGCCCTTGTGGACGATCGAACCGATGGTGCCGTTGGCCGCGGTGACGTCGGGCGACTCGAACAGCGGCGTCGGGTCACCGCTCTCGGCGACGTTGTCGTAGGCAGCGGACAGCGTCTCGGCGGCCTTCTTGCCGTCGCCGGTCATCTCCTTGACGAGCGTGCGACCGATGGGCACGAGCTGCTGCTCGGCGAAGGAGGCGAACTCGGCCGGGTCCTGCGGGGCGGCGCTCATCGCGCTGCCGAGGGCGACGACAGCGTCGCACGCGGCGGCGCTGACGCCCTTGTTGCTCGAGTCGTCCTCGCAGGCGGCGAGGCCGGCGGTGAGGGCGAGTGCGATGAGGGTGCCGCCGAGTCGGGCGGAGCGGAGGGGGTTGTGGTGATGCGTGAACATGCCTCCATCAAGCCAGTCGCGACCCTCGCCTCGACAGGGCACCACCATGCGAATCGATGGTGGTGCTGGCCACACCCCCGGGCCCGGTTCAGCCGTCTGGTCCTACGAATCCCACATTCGCTGTGGAATCGGTGCGACCAGACGGGGACGGCGCCGGGCGCAGACATCGGCCGCCTCCCAGCGTCTGGTCCTACGAATCCCACATTGGTTGTGGAAGGGCTGGGACCAGACGGGGCGGGAGTCAGGCGGTGTGGACGACTCGGCCTCCGACGACGGTGCGGCGCACTCGCGCGGACAGCAGGGCCGACGGGCCGTGGGCGAAGGGGTCGTCGTCGATGACGACGAGGTCGGCGCAGGCCCCGGGCTCGAGCACGCCGAGGCGGCCATCCTCGAAGCTCGCCCACGCCGCGTCGCGTGTGCCGTGCACGATGGACTCGTCGACCGGCAGCGCGAAGTCGGGTCTGGTGGGCTCCAGGGTCGGGTCGTCTGGCGAGCGTCGGGTCGCCGCGATGTACATGTTCGGCAGCGGCATGTGCGGCGCGGTGGGAGTGTCGGTGCCGAACGCGAGCGTTGCGCCCGTGCTCGTGTAGCCGGGCCAGTTGAAGCCCTCGGGCGCGCGCTCGGGGCCGAGCATCTCGGCCCAGTTGCCGGCGATGGCCGGGTCGCAGTGCACGGGCTGCATCGACGCGGTGATACCGAGCGCGCCGAGCCGAGGGATGTCGGCCGCGTCGGCGTACTCGAGGTGCTCGATGCGGTGCCGACGACCGCTGGTGCCGTTGACGCGCTGCGCACGCTCGATGGCGTCGATCGCGATGCGAACCGCGAGGTCGCCGATGGCGTGGCACGCCACCTGCAGGCCGAGCTTGTCGGCCAACTCGACGACCGGGTTCAGCATGTCGGCCGGCCAGATGGGCTCGGCGTTGGTGCGATTCGTGTACGGGTCGATCATCGCCGCCGTGCACGCGTCGATGGTGCCGTCGACCACGATCTTGATGCCGGCCACGCGGAACATCGGCCCGGTGTGAAGGTCTCGACGGCGCGCAGCCTCCTCCACCTGCGCGAGGTTGGTGGCCTCGATGCCGGAGTTGTGCACGCTCCAGTGCCCGAGCACCCGCAACGTCAGCGAGCCATCGGCCTCGGCCCGCGTGAACGTCGCTGCATCGTCGGCGCTCACCGCCATGTCGACCGCCGTGGTGGTGCCCGACTCGTTCAGCGCGATCATCGCAGTCGCCAGGTGGCGATCGCGTGTGGCGTCGTCAGTGCGCGCGAGGAAGCCCCACATGTGGTCGACGAGCGCGGTCTCCAACAGGTAGCCGGTCGCCTGGCCCGACGCGTCGCGGCGGATCTCGCCGCCGATCGGGTCGGGCGTGTCGGCCGTGATCTCCATCAGCGACAGCGCCGCTGTGTTCACCCAACCGCAGTGCAGGTCGAACGAGTCGATGAACACCGGCCGGTCGGGGAACAGGTCGTCGAGCATCTGCCGAGTCGGCTCGTTGTTCGGCAATGCGTCGAACAGGAAGCTGGTGCCGAGCACGTACGGCTCGTACGGGTTCGCCTCCGCCCACTCGACCAGGCGGCGGCGGATCTCCTCCAGCGTCGTGGCCGTGCGCAGCTGCGCCTTGCCCAGGGCGCTGCCAGTCATCAACAGGTGCGCGTGACCGTCGACGAAGCCGGGCATCACCACGCAGCCGCTCACGTCGACACGTTCGCAGTCCGGGCCGGCCACCACGGCGCACTCCCCCAGTGATCCGACCGCGACGATCAGCTCGCCATCGGTCACCAGCGCGTCGGCCCACGGATGCTCGAGATCGGCGGTGAACACGCGGCCGCCCGCGTACAGCGTCGGCATGATCAGTACCCGGGCGGGGGCGTGAAGCCACCGAGCAGCTGACCGATCTGACCCGCCGCCCAGATGGTGGTGCGGTCGGCCAGCTCGGCACCGATGACCTGCACGCCGACCGGCAAACCCGAGGCGGTGGGGCCGACCGGCGCCACCGTGGCCGGCAAATACGACGCGACCACGAGACCGGCCCAGAACAGCTGCCCGAAGTAGGGCACCTCGCGACCGTTCACCGTCATCGTGCGCGTGCCCATCGGCTGCGACTGATCGTGCGGGAACGCCGCGGTGGCGGTGACCGGCGCGAGCAACACGTCGAAGTCGTCGAAGAAGCGTCGCCACGCCCAGCGCAGGTGCTCGCGCTGGTTGGCTGCGATCGCGAACTCGCGGTACGACGCGGTGGACCAGCGCAGCTGTTGCGCGTACGGACCACGATCGGCCGGGTCGAGCGACGCCGCCTTCGTGACCATCTCGCGATACGCGTCGCCGGGAGGCGCCATCAACGCCATCAGCAAACGCTGGTACGTCTCGTGCGCCTCGGCCGGATCGAACTCGGGCCGCACGTTGTACTTCACCGTCGCACCCGCCTTGCGCATCTCGTCGGCTGCGAGCTCGATGCGCTCGCGCACCTCGTCGTCGACCGGCGCGAGATCGGGCTGGTCGCTCCACACCGCCACGCGCAGGCCACGCATCGACGTGGGTGCCTTCGGCAGCTGCAGCTTCCAGCCGGGAGCGAGCAAGGTGTC
>JAUXQB010000104.1 GCA_030685215.1 Actinomycetota bacterium | reverse complement strand
GCCCTGCGAGCCCCTGCGCACACGACGTACGGCGGTCATCCGTGCGAGCGCCGATCGCCCGAAGCGATCGGCGTTGTCCAGCGAGCAGAGCGGCAGTTCTGCATCGAGTTCTGACCACCACCGGTACGTTGACTGCTATGTCGAATCTCCGGTCACGCCTTCGTCGAGACTTCCGTGAGGCGCGAAATCAAATGTCGGTTCGTGATCCCATCCCGCCGATCCAAGATCACTTCGCCGCCGGGCATCGCCAAGGGGCTGTGGGTTGCCTCACGGTCAATGCATTCGTTCGTTCGTGGCGCGCAGTGCGACGGGAGCACCGCTCCAGCCGACACGTCTGACTGGCGAAGCCATATCGGCAGTTATTCCGGTGATCTGTCAAGGGGTGATCGGGTTATTCCGGTGATCGGTGGTCAGCCGGTCTCGGCTGGGAGGGTGTCGAGGAGTCGGTTGAAGATGGCTGCCCGGTCGGTCTGTTGGTTGCATTCGGCGTGCGCGGCCTGTGCCCGCAGGGTGGGGCGGAACTCGATGGTGGTCTGGTAGTAGCCGCAGCCTTCGCAGATCGTCTCGTAGGCGCAGTCGGTCGCGATGGGCCGGTTGCACCAGCCGTTGGCGAGCATCCGACGGTGGTCGCCTACCGTGGCATGAGCTGGCGACCAGCCCATGGTGGGATCAAGAGGCTGTTCTTCAAGGAGCGGCTCATCCCGTGGTTCCTTGTCGGCGGCATTGCGAGTGCGTCCCGATGTGTCACGTGCCGACTGGCCGTGGTTCCATACTGAGCGGCTGGCCAGGCGGTCTGGGTCAGCAACGACGTGAGCGCTCGCGCCCTGTCTGCCTCGGACGACCGCCGTACGTCGCGTGCGCTCTGCCTCGCTGGGCGGGCCACAGCGCACACGACGTCTCGTCTCTCGCTCGGATGTGCCGTCGTGGGCGGTTGGCGGTTGCCAGTCAGACATCTTCGTGATCCTTCGCCACGGCGGGCGCGGACAATTCTCGGCCGGGGCCAGCGCCTTGTTCGTTGGACAACGCAGTCCACTTCGGGCACGATGCACTCGTGCCGGAGCGCTCCATCGAACACGCCCGAGCGAGTGATTCCATCAGCTATCGCTCGTCAGCCTCGTCACGATGGTTTCCGTTCGCGATCCTCGGGTTCATCACCGCGATCGGGCTCACCGGGCCCCTCTCGGGTGTCGGCGGTGATGGCGGAGTGCCGCCACTCTTCCTGACGTTCTGGCTGCTGGCGCTGGGCTGGACTTGGTACAACCTCCTCGTGAGAATCTCGTTCGAGGTCACGTTGTGGCCGGACACCGGACGGTTGCAGTTTCGTTCGGTCCTTCGCCGGACGGAGACATCGATGGGCGCTGTGTCGGGGATCTCTTCGACGGCGTTACCGTGGTGTTCCACCACCGCGACGGCAAGTCGCAGGTGCTGCGGACGCTCGACGGAATGAGTGACCTCGTATACCGGATTCGGCAGGCGAACCCCTCCGTGACGACGAAGGGCGTGTAGTACGGCGCTGCCGGCCTGCTCGCTGGCGCCGATGAGAAGTGGCGCCGGCCGTCGTCTGACTACCGTCCGGACAACGCCCAGCACACGGGGAGAGCATGAGATGAGAACACTTCGATACTCGATCAACGTCACCCTCGACGGCTGCTGCCATCACGAGGCGGGGCTCCCCCCGGACGAGGAGTCGATGCGCTACTGGACCGACGAGATGGAACGAGCCGATGCCCTGCTGCTCGGCCGGGTGACCTACGAGATGATGGAGTCGGCGTGGCGGCGGCCGGCCACGGGCACATGGCCCGACTGGATGGGTGCGTGGGACACCCCGTTCGCCGAGGGCATCGACCGGGCGAAGAAGTACGTCGTGTCGAGCACGCTGAGCGAGGT
>JAUXQB010000062.1 GCA_030685215.1 Actinomycetota bacterium | reverse complement strand
GGCACGGCATCGGCGATGGCGCGCACGATGGCGTACCCGATGAGGTGCGTGAAGCTCACCTTGCCCTGACCAGTGCGGCTGCGGTAGCCGTTGATGACCGAGCGGTTCACCTCGAGCAGCTTCGCCGGCACGTTGCGGAAGCTCGTTGCGGTGGGAACGGTGAGGCTGCGCTCCATGTTGGCGGCGATGGCGACACCGGCGCCGCGGATGGGTTCGCCCACCTCGTCGGCGGCGGCTGCGGGTGTGGCCGCGACGGTGGCCGCGGGCGCAGCAGTCGCGGGCGCAGCGGCAGCAACGGGCGCGGCGGCAACCGCAGGCGGCGTCGGTGCGACAGCGGCTGCCGGCGGCGCGGCCGGCGGCGGCACCTGCGGCTTGTAGTCGTCGAAGAACTCGCGCCAGGTGGCGCCGACGCTGTCGGGGTCGGCACGGAACTGTTCGTACATCTCCTCGACCAGCCACGAGTTGGCGCCGAAGCCGGGGGCGGCTGCTTCGGGAGCCGTATCAGGTGCCGTGTCAGATGTAGTCATCGCCGCTGATGGTACTTGTGAACGGGTCGCGGGACATGACCGATGCCTGTTATCAGCACCGCCTGGTTCCGTCGCGCGGATGAGTTGTATTTCCGAAGCAATTACTTCTAGAATTCCGGCCATGATCCGGTTCTCGACTCCCCTCCTCGCTCTCGGTCTGCTGCTCGGCGTCAGCGCCTGCGGCGGCGACAGCGCCTCCGGCAGCACCACTCCCGCCGATGTCGACGTCGACGTACGTGCGCTCGACGGCGTGGCGTGGAACGCCAGCAGCTACTCGGCCACCGCCACCGACGGCGTGGTCACCATCTACGGCGCCAACGACAGCAGCCTGCCGCACAACCTCTACGTGCAGGACGGCGACGGCACGCAGATCGGCGACTTCATCGACCTCCCCACGCGTGGCTCCGACGGCACGATCGACGTCGAGCTGGCGCCCGGCGAGTACCGCATCGTGTGCCTGATCCCCGGCCACAGTGCGATGAACTCCGCGCTGGTCGTGGACTGAACGAGCGACCGGTCGGACGATCGGATTCTGGACAGGAATCGTTCCAGAACTGAGTCTGGACAGGAATCGTCTCGCCCTCCGGGACGATTCCTGTCCGAAAAGTCCTACTGCGGCGCTGCACCGAGGGCGTCGCGCACTCGGTCGCCCCACTCGACGAGCTCGGTGCTGCCACCCGCTGCGTGAATCTCAGCGCGCTGGCGAGCCAACTCGATCGCCGCCGCCTCCACCCGCTCGGTGAGCACGTCGCGCGCGATCACCGTGCGCAGGTGACTGGCGAGGGCAGGACTCGCGCCTCCCGTGCTCACCGCCACGGTGACCAGCCCGCGTCGGGCCACCGCCGGCAGGATGAACGAGCAGTTCTGCGGGTCGTCGGCACTGTTCGCCCAGATGCCCACCGCGCCCGCATCGTTCGCCACCTGCGCATTCACGGCCGGATCGTCGGTGGCAGTGATGACGAGCCGCTGACCACGCAGGTCGTCGGCCAGGTACTCGCGACGCTCGACTCGCGCGGCCAGCTCAGCCAACTCGGGCACGACTGCCGGCGCGACCACGGTGACCACGGCACCCGCGCCGGCCAGACCGGCCGCCTTGCGGAACGCGATGACACCGCCGCCGACCACCAGCACCGGAACGCCGGCGAGGTCGAGGAACACGGGGTACTGGAATGCCATGTGACCAGCGTATCCGCTCATCTGGGAGATATCTGATCGGAATAGTCGGGATTCGTGGTAGAACTGTGTCCGATGTCGTCGATCACCATTCCCCCGTCGCTCGAGACCGCACATCCCACCGAAGTGGTGCAGTGGGCAGCCGAGCAGTTCGGCGCCGACCAACTGGTCGTCACCGCCAGCTTCGAAGATGCCGTGCTGGTGCACGTGGCCGCCACCGCGGTGCCCGGCATCGAGATCACACTGCTCGACACGCAGTACCTGTTCGCCGAAACCCGCTGGTTGGTCGACGAGCTCACCACCAAGCTCGACCTCAACCTGCGTGTGATGCACCCCGAGCCGCACATCCGCCCCGACAACCTGTGGCAGACCGACGTGGAAGCGTGCTGCCACGTGCGCAAGGTCGAGCCGCTGAACCGTGCGCTCGCCGGCAAGCAGGCATGGGTCACCGGTGTGCGGCGAGCCGACGGCCCCACTCGCGCCAACGCACCGGTCGCGGCGTACGACCTCGTTCGCGGCCTGGTGAAGCTGAACCCGCTCGCCGCGTTCAGCGACGACGACATGGCGCTGTACCTGCAACTGCACGAACTGCCGGCACACCCGCTGGCCGACAAGGGCTACGCCAGCATCGGCTGCTGGCCCTGCACACGACCGGTCGCCCCTGGCGACGACAAGCGCGCAGGCCGCTGGAGCGGCAACGCCAAGACCGAATGTGGGTTGCACGTATGACCATGACCGAGCTCCCCGGCCTCGATCACGACACGAGTGCCGCGCACCTCGATGCGCTCACCGACGAGGCCATCACCATCATCCGCGAGGTGGCCACCGAGTGCGAGAACCCGGTGCTGCTGTTCAGCGGCGGCAAGGACAGCGCGGTGCTGTTGCATCTCGCCGTGCTCGCCTTCGCGCCGGCCCGCCTGCCGTTCCCCGTGATGCACGTCGACACCGGACACAACTTCCCGGAGGTCATCGAGTACCGCGACGAACTGGTCGAGCGGTGGGGCGTGCGCCTGGTGGTGGCCAGCGTGCAGGAGTCCATCGACCAGGGCCGCGTGGTGGAAGACCTCGGGCCGCGTGCCAGCCGCAACCGGCTGCAGTCGGTCACGTTGCTCGACGGCATCGCCGAGCACGGCTTCGACGCCGCGTTCGGTGGCGGCCGCCGCGACGAGGACAAGGCACGCGCCAAGGAGCGCATCCTCAGCTTCCGCGATCGTCAGGGCCGCTGGGACCCTCGCCAGCAGCGTCCCGAGCCGTGGGCACTGCTCAACCCGCGCATCCGCAAGGGCGAGCACCTGCGCGCGTTCCCGTTGAGCAACTGGACCGAGCTCGACATCTGGCAGTACATCGCGCGCCACGACGTACCGCTGCCCAGCATCTACTACAGCCACACGCGCACGGTCGTCCGCCGCGACGGCATGCTGCTCTCGGTCGGCGGCCCGGTGGTGCTCGAGCCAGGTGAGCAGCCGTTCGACGCGGTCGTGCGCTATCGCACCGTGGGCGATGCCAGCTGCACCGGCGCCGTCGAGTCGGAAGCGAGCACCATCGAACACGTGCTGGCCGAAGTTGCCGCCGCGCGCATCACCGAGCGCGGCGCCACGCGCGCCGACGACACGTTCAGCGAGAGCGCGATGGAAGACCGCAAGCGCGAGGGCTACTTCTGATGACCGTTCCCACGGCCACGGCGGCTCGCGGCACGCTGCGCATCGCCACCGCTGGTTCGGTCGACGACGGCAAGAGCACGCTCATCGGTCGCCTGCTGCACGACACCAAGACGGTGTTCGAGGATCAGCTGCAGGCCGTGGTGAAGGCGAGCCGCCGCTACGGCGACGGTGAGACCAACCTGGCGTTGCTCACCGACGGCCTGCGCGCCGAACGCGAGCAGGGCATCACCATCGACGTCGCGCATCGCTACTTCGCCACGCCCGCGCGCAGCTTCATCGTGGCCGACACGCCCGGCCACGCGCAGTACACGCGCAACATGGTCACCGGTGCGTCCACGTCCGACGTCGCCATCGTGCTCGTCGACGCTCGATTCGGCGTGGTCGACCAGACCCGGCGCCACTCGCTCATCGCCTCGCTGCTCGGCGTCGACGCGATCGTGGTGGCCGTCAACAAGATGGATCTCATCGGCTGGGACGAGCGCGAGTTCCGCCGCATCGCCGGCGACGTCGAGTCGTTCGTCGGTGGCCTCAGCCGCCAGGTGCCCGTCACCGCCATTCCCATCTCCGCGCTGCACGGCGACAACGTCGTCGAGGTGTCCACTCACAGCCCGTGGTACGACGGTCCGCCGCTGCTCGAGTTCCTCGAGCAGTTCGACGCCACGCTCTCGTCGCTGCCCGGCGCGCGCGTGCACGTGCAGCGGGTCATCCGCCCGCAGGGAGGTCCGCAGGCCGACTTCCGCGGCTACGCGGGCGTCGTCGCCGCGGGCACGTTGCGTGCCAGCGACCCCGTCACCGTGCTGCCCAGTGGTCGCACCAGCTCGGTCGCTGCCGTGCATCGCTGGGGCGCCGAGGTCGATGCCGCGGAGCCGGGCCACGCGGTGGTGGTCGAGCTCGCCGACGACGTCGACGTGGCTCGCGGCGACGTGCTCGTGGTCAGTCACGCGGCAGTGTCGCCGGTGGTCACCGAGGACATCGTGGTCGACGTGTGCTGGATGATCGACCAGCCCCTCGTGGCCGGCAGTCGTCACTGGTTCAAGCACGGCACGCGCACCGGGCATGCGGTGGTCGCCGACATCGAGCACCGTTACGACCTGGTGTCGGGCGCCCACCAGCCGGCCACCGAACTGGTGCTCAACGACATCGGTCGCGTGCGGTTGCATCTCGGCGAGCCGATCGTTGCCGACCAGTACGACCACCACGCCGAGGGCGGCCGCCTCATCCTCATCGACGCAGCCAGCAACACCACCGCCGGTGCCGCGATGATCACCTCGGTCACGGCGGCAGGCAGCTGATGACCGGTCACGTCGCACTCGTCGGCGCCGGCCCGGGCGACCCCGACCTGCTCACCGTGCTGGCGGCGCGTCTGCTGGGCGAAGCCGACGTAGTGGTGCACGACGCACTCGTCGGCGACGGCGTGCTCGCGCTCGCCTCCCCCACCGCCGAACTGATCGACGTGGGCAAGCGACCGGGCCAGGGTGTCGCGCAAGACCTCATCAACGTGCTGCTGGTCCGGCTCGCGAGCGAAGGTCGCCGCGTCGTGCGCCTGAAGGGTGGCGACCCGTTCGTGTTCGGGCGCGGTGGCGAGGAAGCCGTCGCGCTCGCTGCTGCCGGCGTGCAGTGCCAGGTGGTACCCGGCATCAGTTCGGCGATCGCCGCGCCCGCGGCGGCCGGCGTGCCGGTGACCTATCGCGGCCTCGCCGCCTCGTTCACGGTGGTCACCGGCCATCGCCAGCGCGGCGAGACGCCGGTCGATTGGCACTCGCTCGCGAAGGTTGGCGGCACCATCGTGGTGCTGATGGGTGTGGCGCAACGTCGCGACATCGCCGACTCACTCATGGCTGGTGGCCTCGCGAGCGACACCCCGGTGGCAGCCATCCACCGCGCCACCACCGGCGAGCAGTCGGTGGCGCGCTGCGCGCTGGCGGAACTGGCGAGCACGGACGTGCAGTCACCAGCCACGCTGGTGATCGGCGCAGTGGCCGCGCTCGACGTCACCGCGCTCGCCGCCGTGCACCGCACCGTCGCCGGCTGAACGCGCAACGGGCCGGTGCCCTCCGTTCGACGGAGGACACCGGCCCGATGGACGCGGAGTGAATCAGATCTTGAAGAAGATCTCGGTGAGCACGAGGAACACTGCCCACACGCCGAACGAGGCGATGAGCGGATTGCGCACGCCGGGACCGTCGTACAGGATGTTGAGGCCCTTGTTGGCCTCGGTCTTCCACGGCATCAGGCCGAGGGCGTTGGCCTCGAGCACGCCGATGACGACGAGTGCGATGAGCCAGTAGGTGCCCATCTCGCCACCCGACAGGGTGCCGCCGGCGTAGGGGCCGTGGCTGGTGTAGACCATGAAGAACAGCATCGCCACCGAGAAGATGGCGTTCTGACGGCTGGCCATGACCGCCTTGCGGCCGGCACCGGCAGCTGCCGGATCCGGTGCACCACCGGCGAGCACGTTGGCCGCGTTGGCGAGCACGATCTTCTGGTTGCGCCAGATGACGCCCCACACGTTGAGCAGCATGATGATGCCGAGCAACATGCCGGTGCTGATGGAGATGCCGCGAGCGCTCTTGCCGAAACCGTCGTTGTAGTAATCGTCGGTGACGAGCGTGATGAGGATGCCGGTGACGAACGTGAACACGGCAGCCCAACGGAACCACCACAGCGCCTTGCTGGCGAGCTTGTCGATGGCGACGAGGCGAGCCTTGCCACCGATCTCCTGGTGCGGCTCCGCTTCGAACTTGGCGAACGCCGGCACCTGCACGAAGTTGAAGTAGTAGAGCAGTCCGATCCACATGATGCCGACGAGGATGTGCAACCAGCGGAAACCGAACTGGCCGAGACTGTCTGCACTGAAGAAACCTGTGTAATCCGCGAGCACTTTTCCGTACCCCTCCCTTGTGAAACTGAACCTGTCCGTAACGTAGCACCGACGCGACGACGCGACGCGAGATGGCTGTGCTAGGCGCTGGAACCCGCGCCGAGGCGCGCCACCAGGAGATCCGGGAACGTGCCGTCGGTGACCAGCGCGACCCGGCAGTTGCCCTCCGCCACTCCGTCGAAGCCGCGATACTTCCCTCGTGTGTCGCAGATGGTGGCGCCGCGGGCCGGGCCGTCGGTGCAGTCGACGACGACGTCGATGCGCGGGAACACACTCGGCACGACATCGCCGGTGAGCACGCCGGCGGCGACCGCGTCGTGACACGGCGAGCTGCGACGGCCGTACGACTGCATGCCGTAGTGGTCGAAGTAGAACTCGCTGATCGCGGCCACGAAGGAGGCGATCGGGTTGCCGGCGGCCACCAGCTGCGCGACGTGTTGCTCGGTGACCACCTCGCGCATGGTGACGTCGAGCGGTACGAGCGTGGTCGTCCACGGGGCGCCGAGCACCGCGGCCGCCGCCTCCGGGTCGTGCACGACGTTGGCCTCGGCCGCGGGCGTCTGGTTGCCCGGCGCGTCGGCGGCCCCGCCCATGACGACCACGTCGGCCACACGCTCGACGAGGTCGGGGTGGGCGGCGAGCGCGTTCGCGAGGTTGGTGAGCGGGCCGAGCGCGAGGATGCGCAGCCGCCCCGCGTGCTCGCGGGCCGTCCGAGCGATGAGCTCGGTGGCGGTGAGCGACACGGGCTCCGCGACCACCTCGGTGGACAACCCGGCGTCGCCGAGACCGTCGGTGCCGTGCACGTGCGTGGCGAGGTAGGTGACCTCGCCGACCAGTGGCGACTCGGCACCGACGGCCACCGGCACGTGGCTGTGGCCGGCCAACTGCAGCACCCGCAGCGTGTTGTGCGCGCAGCGGGCCGCGGTGTTGTTGCCGAACACGGAGGTGATGGCGACCACCTCGATGTGCGGGCAGGCGAGCAGGTACAGCAACGCCATCGCATCGTCGATGCCGGTGTCGCAGTCGACGAGCACCGGCGTGCGGAGAGGCGCAGCGTGTTCGGTCACGTCATCGGATCCCATCCGCTCTGCCCGCGATCGGTGACGTTTGCCGTCCACTGGGTGCCGTCCCACAGTCGGAGCTCATGACGTCGGGTGGGGTCGGCCACCCAGCGCGCACCGGCGGGCGGTGGCGGGATGTCGCCCGTGCGGGGTCCGGGCTTGATGAGGCACACGACCACCAGCCCGATGCAGCTGGCGAACCCGATGAGGGCACCCAACCACCACTCGATGCCGCGCGCCTGAGCGATGAGCGCGCACAACACCGGGCCGATGAGCACGAAGAACAGCAGGATCAGCAACTCCGCACCAGCCATGGCCGTTAGCCTGCCATCTCGTCATGGCTCACGAATTCATCTACACCTGTTACAAGCTGGCTCGTTTCTACCCGCCCGACCGCACGGTGCTCGAGAACATCTCGTTGTCGTTCTACCCCGGCGCCAAGATCGGCGTGCTGGGCAGCAACGGCGCCGGCAAGAGCAGCCTGCTGAAGATCATGGCCGGCCTCGACGACGGCTACACCGGCGAGGCACGCCTCACGCCCGGGTTCAGCGTCGGCTACCTCGCGCAGGAACCGCAGCTCGATCCCGCGAAGGACGTGAAGGGCAACGTGATGGACGGCGTCGCCGCCGTGCAGGGCCTCATCGACCAGTACAACGAGGTCATGGGCATGTGGGCCGACCCCGATGCCGACTACGAGAAGGTGGGCGCGCTGCAGGCCGACCTCGAGGACAAGATCGCCGCCGCCGACGCGTGGAGCCTGGAACGCAACGTGGGCATCGCCATGGATGCACTGCGTTGCCCGCCCGACGATGCCGACGTCACCACCCTCTCCGGTGGCGAGCGTCGCCGCGTGGCGCTGTGCCGACTGCTGCTCAGCCACCCCGACCTGCTGCTGCTCGACGAGCCCACCAACCACCTCGACGCGGAGAGCGTCGACTGGCTCGAGCGCTTCCTGCAGGAGTACAGCGGCACGGTCGTCGCCATCACCCACGACCGCTACTTCCTCGACAACGTGGCGAAGTGGATCCTCGAGCTGGACCGCGGCCGCGGCATGCCGTTCGAGGGCAACTACTCCAGCTGGCTCGAGCAGAAGCAGGAGCGCATCGCCCGCGAGGAGAAGGGCAACGAAGCCCGCCAGCGCACCCTCGCCCGCGAGCTCGAGTGGGTGAAGATGTCGCCCAAGGCACGCCAGGCGAAGGGCAAGGCCCGCCTCACCGCGTACGACAAGTTGCAGAACGAGGCCGAGGCCGCCGAGCGCGGCCCCGACAAGTTGGAGATCACCATCCCGGTCGGCAAGCGCCTGGGCGACACGGTCATCGAGGTCACGCACCTCCGCAAGGGCTTCGGCGACAAGTTGCTGGTGGAAGACCTGTCGTTCACGCTGCCGCGGGCCGGAATCGTCGGCATCATCGGCCCCAACGGCGCCGGCAAGACCACGCTGTTCAAGATGCTCACCGGTCAGGAAGCGCCCGACTCGGGCAGCGTCGTGGTCGGCGACACGGTGGAGCTGGCCTACGTGGACCAGAGCCGCGACATCCTCGACCCCGACGCATCGGTGTACGAGGAGATCACCGGCGGCGTCGAGCACATGAAGGTCGGCAACCGCGAGATCCACGGCAGGGCGTACTGCGCCAGTTTCAACTTCAAGGGCGCCGATCAGCAGAAGCGGGTCGGCGATCTCTCCGGTGGTGAACGCAACCGCGTGCACCTGGCGAAGGTGCTGAAGGACGGCGGCAACGTCCTGCTGCTCGACGAGCCCACCAACGACCTCGACGTCGACACCCTGCGCGCGCTGGAAGTGGCGCTCGACAACTTCCCCGGCTGCGCGGTGGTCATCAGCCACGACCGTTGGTTCCTCGACCGCATCGCCACGCACGTGCTCGCGTTCGAGGGCGACAGTCAGGTGCGCTGGTTCGAGGGCAACTTCAGCGAGTACGAGGCCTGGCGGCACAAGGAGCTCGGCTCCAGCGCCGATCAGCCGCACCGCATCAAGTACAAGCCGCTCGCGCGCTAGCGGATGTCGCCTGCAGGGATGACGGCCGAGACCGACGCACAACTCGCCACACGGCTGGCGGTGGAGGCCGGGCACGTGTTGCTCGGCGTGCGTGAGGAGCTGGTCGCTGCGGGCGCACCCTCGTGGCAGGTGATGGACACCGGCGACCTGGCCGCGCATCGCTTCCTGCTGCGTGCGCTCACCGAGGCCCATCCCGACGACGCGGTGCTCTCCGAGGAAGGCGTGGAAGACCCGCGCCGGTTCACCACCGACCGAGTGTGGATCGTCGATCCGCTCGACGGCACCAACGAGTTCGGTGAGCCCGGCCGATCCGACTGGGCGGTGCACGTCGCGTTGTGGTCGGGCGCACGACTGTCGGCCGGCGCGGTGAGCCTTCCCGCGCTGGGCATGGTGTTCTCCACCGATCCCGCGCCCACGCTGCCACCGCAGCAGCGCGAGCAGCCG